>JBGPMS010000104.1:0-15148 GCA_041487115.1 Gammaproteobacteria bacterium | reverse complement strand
GGAGAATTCGATGACTATCGGAGTGGGACTGATCGGCGCAGGCGTCATGGGCGCCGACCATGCGCGGATCCTGTCGACGGCGGTGTCTGGCGTGGAGCTCGTCGCCGTGTCGGACCCCGATGCCGGGCGGGTGGCGAAAATCGCCGAGACCTGCAAGACAGCGCACGCCTTCGCGGATCCGTTCGACCTCATCCGCGACCCGCGCGTCGATGCCGTCCTCGTCGCCTCGCCCGACCAGACCCACGGCATGTTGGTGCTCGCCTGCCTCGATGTCGAAAAACCGGTGCTGTGTGAAAAGCCGCTGGCGCCCTCGGTCGAGGAATGCCTGACGATCATCGCCAAGGAAAGCGCGCTCGGGCGAAGACTGGTGACGGTCGGATACATGCGCCGCTTCGATCCGGGCTATGTCGAGATGAAGCGGCGGCTCGACGGGGGCGAGCTGGGCGCAGCGTTGCTCATGCATTGCGTTCACCGCAACGTCGCCGCTCCGTCATTCATGACGGCGCCGATGCTCATCACGAATTCGGCCGTGCACGAGATCGACATCGCCCGGTTCGTCCTGGGCCGGGAAGTCAGGCGGGTGACCGTCGTTACGCCGCGGAAGACCGGGCTGTCGAACATGCAGGACCCGCAGATCCTGCTGCTCGAAATGGACGATGGAGTGGTGGTCGACGCCGAGATCTTCATCAACGCGCAGTACGGCTACGACGTCCGCGCCGAGCTGGTCTGCGAGAAGGGGACGATCGCGCTGACACCACCACACGATGTCACGGTGCTGCGCTCCGCCGAGGAAAGCTTTGCCTTCCCGAGCGACTGGCGGCCGCGCTTTGCGCTGGCCTACCGCGCCGAGCTCCAGGCGTGGACGGAGGCGCTTCGCAGTGGTGCCCCGACCGGGGCAAGTGCCTGGGACGGCTACGTCGCGACCGCGGTGGCAGACGCTGGCCTGAAAGCCCTGGCCTCAGGCCAGCCGACCGAAGTCAAGCTGCAGCCGCGGCCGGCATTGTACGACTGAACACAATCGCGGCCGGCTAGTAGTGCCCTGTCCCACTGGTTGGCGGCCGAAAACCCGACGAGAATCGGCGCCATGCCATCGGTGCCCGACGCAGACGCGCCTCACGATGGCCACGGCACCACCACGCACAGCGCCCTCAGAGGGGCTCGTCGAAAATCACCAGCGTCCGCGCTTCGATGCTCTCGCGCGGCACGAACTCGCTCGGGCAAGCGGGATTTCGAAAGCCGGTGTGGGGCATGAAACGCGCGCGTCCGTCCGCCCGCGAGTCGTAGCACTTCAACAGCAGCAGCTCATCGGGTCGCATCTCGGACACGTAGAACCACCGGTGCGCAGGATTGTGACGCACGGAATAGATCTGGCCGCTATGGCGCGGCACCGTCAGGTCTTCCTCGCCGAAATGATGGATGTCGGTCGCGACCAGGTCCTCGGGCGAGACACTGGGCGCGTCGCATACCGCGAGCGGGTTGTCCAGGACGGGGCCAACGATGGGCCGCCACAGGTTGACGAACGCAACGCGCCGGTCCGCCAGATCCGAGCGCCCGGCCGCACCGAGTATTTCCTGCTTGCGCTTGGGGCCCGATTGCTCCGTGTAGTCGTTGTGCACTTGATCGACCGGCAGCCGCACGCCGGGTTCGGCGCGGGCCGCGCGCTCTGCGCTGCGTACGTTGTGGTCGAACACGATCACGGCGAGGGCACCGGTAATCGCGCGCATCACGGTCTGCACCTCCGGGTAGTAGCGTTCGCGCACTGCCGCGTCGTCGTAGAACTCGGTGAATTCCGATCGACGGGAATGCAACTCGAATCCCTCGTCGTCGAGCCGGAGCTGGTCCGCGATCGGGCGCGCATCTCGAATCGAAACCAGGTGCTGGACCGACGCCGGGCGCACCGTCGCGAGGCGGCTGCTGGGCGGATAGATGCGGACATGCGCCGAACCGATACCAGGTGCGAGATAGGTCAGCTGCGCGGTCACGGCCGGCAGCTCGTCCTTGATCGGAACGCGAATCGACGATGGTGTGGACCGCATGGCGGCTCCGGGGTATCTGGGTGGCTTGCGCTATGCAAAGGACGACGAAACTTGTTCTGGGTACTGCTTTCCCGGATCACCGGGTGCGCTTTGCCCTCCCTCTGCTAAGGCCCAGGAGACCGAGGCCCGCGAGAAACATCACGTACGACATCGGCTCTGGAACGGGCAAGAACGCTGTCCCACCGATCGGCCCAAACAGAGTATCCACACCGCCCCAGTTAAGGACGTACCGGTTATTTGGAGCGTCGAGAAATATCCCTGAGTTGATCAAGTCGAACGGGCGCACGCCGATGTTATCGATCGTTCCAGACCCGGCGATGGTTCCGGATGTCATGTCCGTAGGAGTGATGACTCCAGTCCAAGAGAAGGATCCGGAGTTGACGCCGTCGGTGAACGAGTGAAGACCCGTGACGTTCAGGCCGGCCACTACGTCGTCCTCCGTGTGAGTGAACGCGCCGATCAGGACAGTGGAGGTATACGTTCCGCTCCAGTCTGCATGCGCGATACTGGCGCCAAAACCAGCCATGGCGATCATGGTCAAGAGCTGCATGAGTCTTCGCATTTCGGATCCTTATCTCAGTAGAGCTCGGAACGTGGATGCTTCCTGGCCTCTGGCCGCTTCAGGGTGCCGGAAAAGCAACCCTTTTCTTCCCCCATCGGGAAGCGGCACCCAATAAGCGTATCAGCCACGTGAGCGCTGTCAAGACTTCGGGGGGTTGCCGGCGGTTCATCGGCCCGAAATCCGTTCGACGAAACACGGCCGGTGCGTGGTGGCGAGGCGATCCTCAATATCGTACGCTTGACACCTACGATCGCAGGTTCGGCCTCGTCGGAACCGTTTCCGCTCGATCGTGCCGGTCCTGGCGAACCCGGCCTCTAGATTAAGGGCTTACAGAAATGTTGGATCTGGTCATCGACGAGCGGCGGCGGGATATCGGCGGATTCGAAGTGGGACGGCTCCTGCCGTTCGCCCAGCGCAGGATGGTCGGCCCCTTCATCTTCTTCGACCACATGGGCCCGGTCGGGCTTCCGGCCGGTATCCCCCGGAGCGTCGACGTGCGGCCGCACCCGCACATCGGCCTGTCGACCGTAACCTACCTGTTCGAAGGCGAGGTCATGCATCGAGACAGCGTGGGCTCCGAACAGCCTATCCGGCCGGGCGAGATCAACTGGATGACGGCCGGACGGGGCATCACGCATTCGGAACGGTTCGAGAAGGCGCGGCTGGAAGGCGGCGCGGTGCATGGCATCCAGGCGTGGGTCGCCCTGCCGGAGCAGGACGAAGAGACCGACCCCGTCTTCTCTCACCACGGCCCCGATGACCTGCCCACCTATGAAAATGACGGGCTGTGGGCGAGGCTGCTGGCTGGCGAAGCGTTCGGCGCGAGGGCCAACGTGAAGACGCTATCGCCGCTGTTCTATGTCCACTGGGTGCTGCAGGCGGGCGCCAAGGCACAACTCCCGACCGAGTATCCCGAGCGCGCGGCCTACATCGTCGCAGGTTCGGTCGAGATCGACGGGCAGGCCTTCGACGCAGGCCGAATGCTGGTCTTCGGGCCGGGCAAGCCGGTGATCTTCACGGCGCGGACACGCGCCACCGTCATGCTTCTCGGCGGCGAGCCACTGGGCCAGCGCTTCATCGAGTGGAATTTCGTGTCCTCTTCGAAAGAGCGCATCGAACAGGCCAAGGCCGACTGGCGCGCCGGGCGCATGAAGCTCCCCGAGCTCGACAGCGAGGAGTTCGTTCCGCTGCCCGACGCTTCGATCAGCAGTGGCGGCGAGCGTCCGACCCCTGCCGCTCTCGCCGCAGAGCATAGGAAGCTATGACTCCGGGTCCGGTCTGGAAGACTCGTCGCGGGCCGGAACGGGGGCTCGGATTCTTTGCTCGAGCGGCTTCGCGCACCGTCACGGCGCGTTGCCCCTGCGGGGCCGCTTGTGGTTCTTCTTCGCCGGATTCTTGCCGCGTCCCCCGCCGCCGGGTTTGGGATGACCGGCGGACACGTTGATGTTCCGTCGAACGCCCGGCTCCGGAGCCCCCTCCCTGTTCCCGGGGGCCAGCATGATCTCGAGTTGGTTGATCTCGTCCCACTCTGCGTCCGTCCGCTGTCTTTCCGGAATCGCCAGCAGCGCTTGCAAGCGAGCACGAGGTGCAATCGACGGCGGTTCCTTCATAGCGGTGCCATCCCCTGATTTGACACAACTAGATCCGATCGTTGCGCGATGCAATCGCTGCCGCCCACCGGATAGTCGCGGCAGATCGTGGGCCTGCGCTCGTAGATCCCGCACAGCATGGTGTCTCTTTCCAGCGCCGCGCACCAGCCATCGTCCAACCGCGCCATGACCCGTCCGCCCCACCGGTCTTCTTCCGTCAGGCGGAGCGGCACGTCATCCTCGCTCATCAGCATGACCTCGAGCCTGCAGCAGCAGGCCTTGCAAGCCGCGCAGGTTATGACCGCGCCGCCCTCGGCGCCGGTCGGTTTTGCCTTTAGGTCCATGATTTGGTGCTTAAGTACGATTGTAAAACCCACAGCCTATCACGACGAGTGAGGACATAGAGTCGGCGCGGAACTGTGGCAAAATGCGGCGCTCCCCGGAGTCCCCGGTTTGATTCGAATCCTTCGGTTAGTTTTCCCAATGCCAAATACCGTTTCAGAAGCCGCCCAGATCAAGATCGTTCAGCTCATCGCCAAGGAGCTCGGCGTCGGGTCGCATCAGGTCGCCGCGGCTGTCGCGCTGCTCGACGAGGGTGCTACCGTGCCCTTCATCGCGCGCTATCGCAAGGAGGCGACAGGAAACCTGGACGACACGCACTTGCGCAACCTGGAGGAGCGCTTGCTCTACCTGCGCGAGCTGGAGGAGCGGCGTGCGGCCATTTTCGCCTCGATCGCCGAACAGGGCAAGCTCACCGACGAGCTGCGCCTCGCCATCGAGTCGGCCGCTACCAAGCAGGTGCTGGAGGATCTCTACCTCCCCTACAAGCCCAAACGCCGCAGTCGCACGCAGATCGCACGGGAGGCGGGACTGGAGCCGCTGGCCGATGCGCTGTTTGCAGATCCGACGCTCGAGCCGGAGCAGGAAGCAGCAAAGTACATCAACGTAAAGACCGCCGCCGAAGGCACTGAGGCGATCGACGTTCCCAATGCGAAAGCCGCACTCGAGGGCGCGCGCGATATTCTTGCCGAGCGCTTTGCCGAGACGGCGGAGTTGCTTGCCAAGCTCCGCACCCGCTTGCAGGAGCAAGGGATCGTCACCTCCACCGTGATCGCAGGCAAGGAAGCGGCCGCCGAAGAAAAATTCCGCGACTACTATGCCTATTCGGAGGCGTTGCGCAGCATTCCTTCGCACCGGGCGCTCGCGCTGTTCCGTGGGCGCGGACTGGGCGTGCTATCGCTCCAGCTCGGGTTGGGCGCGGAGCTCGAAGCTGCCATCCCGCATCCCTGCACGGCGATGATCGCCGCGCATTTCGGGATCGAGGACCGCGGCCGGCCCGCCGATAAATGGCTGGCGGACGTCTGCCGCTGGACCTGGCGCGTCAAGGCGCACCCGCACATCGGCACCGAGCTGCTGCAGCAGCTGCGCGAAGCAGCAGAGGCCGAGGCGATCAAGATCTTCGGCCGCAACCTCCACGACCTGCTGCTCGCGGCCCCCGCGGGTCCCAGGGCCGTGCTCGGCCTCGACCCAGGACTGCGTACCGGGTGCAAAGTGGCTGTCGTCGACGCCACCGGCAAGCTTCTGGAAACGGCCACCGTCTATCCGCATCAGCCGCGCAACGACCGGCAGGGATCGCTCGCAACGCTCGCTCGCCTCATCGTCGAACACGGCGTCGAGCTGATCTCCATCGGCAACGGCACCGGCAGCCGCGAGACCGACAGGCTCGCCGTCGAGCTGATCAAGCTGGTCGCCGCAAGCAACCCGGAACGCAAACTCACCAAGGTTGTGGTGAGCGAAGCCGGGGCCTCGGTCTATTCCGCCTCGGCATTCGCGGCCGCCGAGTTTCCCGAGTTGGACGTGACCCTGCGCGGCGCGGTTTCCATAGCGCGGCGCTTGCAGGATCCCCTGGGCGAACTGGTCAAGATCGATCCCAAGTCGATCGGTGTTGGCCAGTATCAGCACGACGTCAATCAGCGCGCCCTGGCTCGATCCCTCGATGCGACCGTCGAGGACTGCGTCAACGCGGTAGGTGTGGACCTCAACACGGCTTCGGCGCCGCTTCTGGCGCGCGTGTCGGGCCTGAACAGCGTGCTGGCGAAAAACATCGTCGGGTACCGCGACGCGAACGGCCCGTTCCCCAACCGCGACACCATCCGCAAGGTGCCGCGCCTGGGCGACAAGACCTTCGAGCAGGCGGCGGGGTTCCTTCGCATCAACAACGGCGACAACCCGCTCGACCGTTCCTCCGTGCATCCCGAAGCCTATCCGGTGGTCGAACGCATCCTGCAACGCATTGGTAAAGGCATTACCGAAGTGATGGGTCAGCCGGGCGCGCTCGAGGGGTTGACGGCCGCCAACTTCACCGACGATAGATTCGGCGTACCGACCGTGCGCGACATTCTCGCCGAACTGGAAAAGCCCGGACGTGATCCCAGGCCCGAATTCAAGACGGCCACGTTCCGGGAAGGCATCGAGTCACTGTCGGACTTGCAGCCCGACATGGTCCTCGAAGGTGTCGTGACCAACGTCGCCGCTTTCGGCGCTTTCGTGGACATCGGAGTGCATCAGGACGGCCTCGTGCACGTCTCCGCGCTGGCCAACAAATTCGTGAAAAACCCCCACGACGTCGTCAAGCCCGGCCAGATCGTTCGCGTCAAAGTGCTCGAGGTCGACGTAAAGCGCCAGCGCATCGCGCTGACAATGCGCCTAGAACCCCCGCCCCGTGCCCCGGCGCCTTCGAGTAGCCCGGCGCCGCGCGCAGCGCGGCCCGCACGCGAGCGGCGTCCGCCCGCCGCAACCAAGCCTGCCGCTCCGCGCGAATCGGAGGTCCCCAACGCAATGGCGCTGGCGTTTGCGAAGCTGAAGAAATAAGCAGCGGCTTCGCCAATCCGCCACGTGGCCCCGGACCACCGCGGCCGCCCGAGCTGCTCCTGCGCGTCCCACAGCCTCGACCCGTTGCTGCCTGTCGTGCCATAGAGAAGCGGAAATTCGCGGACTCGCCGTGAGCGGAAAAGCGGCCAGTCACGCTGGCCTCATTCGACGATTTCGTTGCCTTCCCTGATCCGCCTTCGATCTGATGCAGTCGGCGACCGACGCGACTCGTTGATCTCGTCGCCAGGCCAATCGCAGGCGGCGAGCGCTCATTGCGTCGGGGGACATAAGATAGAGCCCTCAATCAAAGGAGCATTCAAATGCGGATGAAAGGGAAAGTGGCGCTGGTTACCGGCGCTGGTTCTGGGATTGGACGCGCGACGGCGCAGCGCTTGAGTGCCGAGGGCGCTCAGGTCGCGTGCGCCGATGTGGCTATGGAGAGCGCGGCGGAAACGGTACGCGCCATTTCCACGACAGGCGGCGAGGCGATCGCAATCGCGACGGATGTCATCGACGAAGCGGCGTGCGTGGAAATGATGGAGAAGACGCTAGAGCGCTTCGGCCGGCTGACGACTTTGATCAACTCGGCGGGCGTGCGCTCCGACCCTCCCGAAGCAATCCCGGGGCCGCGGGAGTGGCGGCGTGTGGTGGACGTAAACCTCACTGGCACTTACCTAGCCTCGCGCGCAGCGCTGGTTGCGCTCACCGCTAGCGGGGCGGGATCGATCACCAATCTCGCTTCCGTCTTCGGGCTGGTCGGCGGTTCTACCTCATCGGCGTACGCGGCATCGAAAGGGGCCATCGTGAATCTCACCCGACAGCTCGCGATCGATTGGGCACCGGGTGTGCGGGTCAATTGTGTATGCCCGGGCGTAATCGAGACACCCATGACGGCGGCGCTGCGGGAAGACCCGACGTGGGCGCAGGAGGTGCTCAAGCGCTACCCACTGGGACGCTTCGGCCGCGCTGATGAGATCGCGGCGGCCATTCTCTATCTGGCGAGCGATGAGGCGGCGTTCGTGACCGGCGCAGCGCTTCCGGTGGACGGAGGCTATACGGCGGGCTGATGCACTATACTGGTCCACGAATGCAAGGGAGAACGCCATGCATCTGGGCTATTTCGGATTGATGGGCTACCGCCTGCGCGGCAAGCCACCGCACGAGGTGTTCCGCGAGCATATCGAGCAGGTGGTCCACGCCGACCGGCTGGGCTTCGAGATCGCTTGGTTCGCCGAGCACCACTTCTCGAACTACTGCATCTGCCCCTCTCCGCTGATCATGGCGGCGCGTTGCGCCGGGGTGACCAAACGCATCCGCCTCGGACCGGCGGTAGTAGTGGCGCCGCTCTATGCGCCGGCGCGGCTGCTCGCCGAGATCGGCATGGTCGACTGCCTGTCCGACGGCCGCCTGGTCCTCGGCCTCGGCAGCGGCTATCAACCCTTCGAGTTCGAGCGCTTCGGCAAGGACCTGGCGCTAGCGCGGCCGATGCTGGATGAATTCCTGGACATGCTGCATCTCGCCTTTGCGGGCGAGACCTTCACCTACGACGGCCAGCACTACCGGATGCCCAGCACGCACATCAGCGCACGCCCTGTGGCAGGCCTTCCCGAGATCTGGATCGCCGGCGACCATGAGTTCGGCCACCGTCTGTGCGCGCGTCGGGGCTACGTGCCGCTGTTCACCGGCCGCTGGGGTGGCGCCGACTACCAGCGAGAGATGCGCAGCCGCATCGCCGCCGCGTATGTCGCCGAGGGGCGCGATCCGTACACCATGCCGCTCGGCGTCCAGCGCTTCATGTGCGTCACGGCGAGCCACGCCGAGACGCTCGACTATGTGGACAACGCGCGCCACCAGATGCGCCTCGCGTCGGCGCTGCGACGCCGCGCCGAGGTCACCGACGGCGCGATGATGCGCGAGATCCCTATTCCCAACGAGATCTCGCTCGAACAGATGGCGCAGAACCTCCTTGTCGGCGACTGCGAGACGATCGCGCAGCGCCTGTGCGAGGAGATACGCGCTGCGCAGCCGTCGCACATGATGTTTCACTTCCAGGTCGGCGGCTCGTCGCAGGTTAGTGCACTGCACACCATGGAGAAGCTGATGGGTGAGATCGTGCCGATGGTGGAGCGGGAGTTGGGCCCGCTTGCCACGCTCGGTGCGCGGCTCTCGGCGGCGGCAGCGGGCGTGCGCGAGGTCCAGGCGTGACGGCCACCTTCAGGCCTGCTTTCAAGCAGATCGCCTCGGGGCTGCGCTTTCCGGAGGGCCCGGTCGCGATGCCGGACGGCTCGGTGATCCTGGTCGAGATCGAGCGGCGCACCCTGTCGCGCGTCACCCCCGACGGCAAGATCAACGTGATCGCCATCCTCGGCGGGGGACCCAACGGCGCCGCGATGGGGCCGGGGGGGAAGATCTACGTCACCAACAACGGCGGGCTCAAGTTCGAGGGGCGGCCGGGCAAGCTCTTCCCGGTGCTTCAGGCCGACGACTACACCGGCGGCAGTATCCAGATCGTAGATCCGCAGACCGGCCGCTTCGAGACGCTGTACGACCGCTGCGACGGCCGGCGGCTGCGCGGGCCCAACGACCTTGTGTTCGACGCAGCGGGCGGGTTCTGGTTTACCGACCTCGGCAAGACGCGCGAGCGCGATGGCGACCGCGGCGCCGTCTACTACGCCAGAGCGGACGGCTCCCTGATCGAAGAGGCGATCTTCCCGCTGGAGCGCCCGAATGGCATTGGCCTATCCCCGGACGAGCGCACGCTCTATGTCGTCGAGACGCCGACTGCCCGCTGCTGGTCCTTCCAGCTGTCCGCGCCCGGCCAGATCGAGTCTGCCAACGGCGCATACCGGGGCGAGAAGGGCACGGTTGTCGCGGGCCTCGGGGGCTACCAGATGCTCGACTCGCTCGCGGTAGACGGCGAGGGCCACATTTGCGTCGCCACCCTGATCACCGGAGCGGTGAGCGACATCTGGCCGGACGGGAGCCGGGTGGAGCAGTACCTGCTGCCCGACATGATGGTCACCAATGTCTGCTTCGGGGGCGAGGAGCTGCGTACCGCCTACGCGACCCTCTCCATGGGCGGCACGCTGGTGTCGTTCGAGTGGCCGCGTCCCGGGCTGCCGCTTCGGTACCTGAACCGCTGATGCAAGTCGGCGTCTGGATCCCCAACTGCCGGCATCTGGCTACGCCGGACATGATCCGTCACACGGCAGTGCGGGCGGAGCAGCTCGGCTACGACTCGGTCTGGGTCAGCGATCACGTAGTGGTGCCCAACGCGAACGTGGATCGTCTCGGCGCCACAATCTACGATCCGCTGATCACGCTCGCGGTGGCGGCGGGAACGACGAGCCGGGTGCGCCTCGGCACCACCGTACTGATCGTACCCTACCGTAATCCGGTGGTCACCGCCAAGATGGTCTCCTCGCTCGATGCGCTGAGCGGCGGCCGCTTCGTGCTTGGCGTCGGCGCCGGCTGGCTGGCGGAAGAGAGCGCCATGCTGGGTGTGCCCTTCACCGAGCGCGGGCCGATGACCGACGAGTACCTGGCTGCGATGCGCGAGCTGTGGACGAGTCCCGTGCCGTCGTTCGCCGGTAAGTACACGCAGTTCAGCGGGCTGCACTTCGAGCCCAAGCCGGTGCAGAAGCCGCACCCGCCGATCTGGGTCGGTGGTTATAGCCGCGCCGCATTGCGCCGCGCCGCCGAGGTCGGCGCTGCCTGGCATCCGATCAACCGCTCCGTGGAGGAGCTGCGCGCCGGCCGCGCCGAACTGCGGCAGTTGTGCGAGGCGCGCGGCCGCGCGGCGCCTCCCGCGGTGACCCTGCGCAACGACCTCCGCGTGTTGCGGCCGGGCCGGCCCGCCGCGGCCGCTGCCCACGACGGAAGCGTGCTGGCGGGGCCGCCGGCCGCCCTGGTGGACCAGATCGGCGAGCTGGGTGCTGCGGGCGTCGAGCACCTGGTGATCGAGTTCCTGGCCACCGACGGCGCTGACTTCGACGAGCAGATGGCGCTCTTCGCCGAAGGCGTGCGGCCCAAGCTCGCGTAACCGCTCCCCGGATGGCGGTGCGCCGGTCCGGCCGCGGGCCGGACCTCGTGCTCCTTCACGGCGGCATGGGCTCATGGAAGCGCCCAATCCGCAACGTGGAGCCCCTCGGCCAAATGACAGCGGGCGGCGACGAGCACCGCTCCCGCGAGATCTGCCGCCACTCTGCTGATCAACATGCTGAACGACCCGGCGAGAGTCTCCGAGGACGCGGTGGACATCCAGGTGGACTGCGTACGCCCACGCGCATCGACCGCCGGAAGGTCAGGTCTCCTTGAGATCGTTGAAGACGAAATAACTCGGAGGTCAGAGTGATTCAGGTCTACTGGAGACAAGAAAAAAAAAGTCAGGCGCTAACATATTCTTGCAGAGCCGGTCAGCGCGAGCCCGTTGTTGATGCGCAGGCAGATGGTGGCTTCTGGCGGGTAGACGACCGTCCGCCGACGGTCGCATATCGACCCATAGCAGACACCCACGACTCGATCGGCCGTGACACCAAGGAACAGATACGTCAGCGTAGAATTCAGCACATGGAAAAGGAAGTCAGCGCGGACTGGGTTGGACTGCCGAATGATGTCCGCAGTGCCATGTCCGTGGCCTGGCGCAACGGCATGCCACCATCCGCAAGCGCGCTATACGCGCGATGGTGGCAGCTCGAGACGTGGATGCGCTCGCTAGTCTACGTAGAACTCCGCGCCGCCTATGGTCCCGATTGGGCGAGCCGATTGCCTAAGTTCCCTGAGAAGCGCCGGCTCGGCGATCAGGCGTTCCGGTATATGGTCACGCCTGATGCCCAGGCGCTCCTCGCCTACACGGATGCGACGAACCTCTTCGAGATCATCGAGACCGATTGGCCGCTCTTCGAGGACGCATTGCTACAGAAAGCGGTCTGGGCGGGCCGAACGGTCGAGCTGCGCAACATCCGCAACCGTATCGGCCACTGCCGACGCCCCCATGCAGACGACCTCTCACGGCTTGAGCAGACGTTGCGCGACCTGGAAGGTGGCGCCTTCCGCGCGGCAGCCGCGTTCAATCGCCAATCGCGCGTGCCGAAAGCTTGGAAGGACCCACTCGTCGAAGCATGGGTGGAATGCCAACACGAAACCGCCCAGCGGCTGATCGAGCACGCGCGGCGAAAGTACGACACGACCTTTCACCTGTTGTGTTCGAGGCGCCCGTGGGTTGCGTCTACCCAGGCCACGCCGCCGCTCAGCGGCACAGGAGGATACGTGTGGCACGCGACGTGGCATATGCGCAATCGCGGCCTGAACTTCCGCGACTTTTGGGAAGACAACGCGTGGGATGCCTTGCGAGAAACGATCCTTCTGGTTTGCGCCACCGGGCCTCACACGCTTGAGATTTCGTTCCCCATGTTGGAGGACCCAGCAGCGGTCGCGACGACGATCGGCACTGCCTTCGACTTAGTCCTTCACCACCAGTTGCGGGGCGATGTTCCGCAAGACGCGTACGAGAGGTGGAGCGAAATCAACGCGGATCTTGATCCGCGGGTTCAGACCCGTAGCACCTGGTCAATCGTCGATGATTCGACTAAGCCGATCTCTATCTTCGGCGCTTGATCGAGTGCTACAGTGCGAGCTGAATGACTGCTCCTCCGCTGTTTGACTGTCTGCAAAGGGAATAAGGTACGACGTGTTCCCATGGAGGTTTTCATCAGGACCTTCAAGAGCAAGTTCACTAGCCGTTCGCTTACGACAAACGCGTACCGTCGATTCGCGACATCACCGAGCACATCTACCTTTTAACAACAGCCAGCCGCGGCATTTGAGAGCGGCGAGCCAATGCTTCGGTATGCGCCGCCCCACAACACTTGCGGCGCGGTTCACCGGTAGCGCGGATCTTTGCAGTTGCTCGAATCTGAGAAGGTTGCCGGCTCCCGCTCTTTGCCCCATATCTTTTTACCGGCTGGTTTGGGATGCTTCTGAAAGTAAGCGTTTCGTTCTTCAAAATACCGATTGATCGCTACCCTAGCATCGTCAACCGTCGGATAGTTGCTGCTGTGGATGATCGCACGAGACATGCCGCTGAAGACGGATTCGATTACATTGAGGAACTGCGCGCCAGACGGTAGTGGCGCGGTTGCGACGATAACGCCCCCTCTGCTAACAGCAGCTACATTATGCTCCTCGATCCGCTGCTTCAGCCGCTTGGATATGTGCCAGGATGCAGCATCCCAAGAGAGATAGATCTTCCGCCTATCATGGTATTTGTCGACCACGACATCCATCATCTTGATCATTTCTGCGGTATTCTTTTTGGCGCTGTAAAAGTGAGTGATCTGATTAGTGGAAAGTTCAAGCGCTGCGGTTAGGATTAGGCAGCCGCGAGATTTCTGCCATTGCGCCACAGCCGGTTGCTCACCAGGGGCAACGAGCACGCGGCCGCCTTGAACTTTGACAGCGAAAGGACCATATTCGTCAATGGAGAAAAACACTTCGTCTGGTTGGAGACCAGCGAGGATGAAATGAATGCGATCGAGCTTCTCAGAATATGCCGGATCGGCGGATGTCAGCACTACGCGTGCTTTGCGCCAGCGGTATCCCGCATCGCGTGTGATCGTTCTGATCACCTCGGCGCATGCAGCCTTTCCGCTGTCGCTAAGAACCTTCCTAATCAGGGGCATTGTCCAGGTAGTCCTGTTAATGCCATATTTGTTTGGCGGCTCGTGAAGAATCTTGAAAACTGCACTTTTGAGAGACACGTCATCACTTTTTTTCGCATGGGGCTTCGACGCGAACAGAGCATCGGTCCCGCCGTGCGCGAATTTCCGCTTGTGTACGCTGTAGGTGTTAGTGGAAATGCCCAGGAAAGCACAGATTGTGCGGATTGTCAGGCCATGTCGACACGCCAAGATCTCCAGCGATTTATTCCGATCAGATAGGGGTCCGGTGTAAAGCCGGTTGAGAAGCACTTGTAATCCTGGTAGATCGCCCATCTGGCGCATTAGCTCTTCCCCGTCAATCTTCTTTGGAGCACGGCAAGCATCCAATCGAACGCATCGAATGGCGGTCGGCGGATTGCAATGAGGGCGCGGAAATGGTCGGGCCCACCACTGTAGCCATGCTCGCGCGCCACTCTGTACAACCGACTGGCGGGCAGTGTGGGAAACTGCTTCAGGGTGTCACGTATCACGGGCCAGTATTGGTCCAACTGCGAGCGGCGTTGCGCGGTGTCGGATACGCGCAGACCGGCCTCGATCAGAACACGCTTTACGGTGCTGTGGTGTACGCTCAGTTGGCGTGCGATTCTGCCGATAGACCACTTGTCGGCGCCGTGATAGCGGAGGATCTGTGCCTTGAGTCCAGCGGGAATAGCCACGGGGAGTTCCTACTCGGTTGCGTGGGAAACGTCTCAGCTCTCAACGGCAGCGGAGAGACTAGATCTGGGCCAACTCCGCGCAGTGGCCAGCACGAAAGCGACGGTACTGTCGGTCCTTGTGTGGCCACCCTTGTAAGGCTCCACCCAGAGGCTATGCATTGTATGTCGGCGCGCACACACAACGCGGGCAACAGAGCTCTCATGCCCGGCCATTCTGCTACCTGCCTGCACACGATCCTATGGGGCATCTTCCGTCGGTGCCTCGGAGAGATGCCGCGGGCGTTCCTGGCTACTCACCGCAAGGATAGGGATGGAACCTGATGACACCTGGTGAAGAGCCCATTGATTGTCGCCGTCATGGTGGCGATTATGGTAGCGATCATGGCGGTAATGATGATGATGGGCCAATAGAGGGATTGCGGCGGCATTTCTCGGCTTGAGGCGCCACGGTCGAGGTCCGCGCGGCGGGAACGCCGAAACAACCAGGCAATTCAGGAGAACCGCCTGGCAACTGCTCAGCAGCGCCAGGCGCGTCCTCCCGTTCCGGTCATCTACCTGCCACGAAGGTCAGCAATTGGCCGAACTGAGACTTCGGCGAATGACGCAACCCCGCCGTTGATCCAATTGTTGCGGAGGACAGAGATTCTGGACGGCCTTACCGGAAACGCTGCGCCACCTCGCGCGTTTTTGCGGCGAGCTCTTCGTTCGTCACATT
>JBGPMS010000103.1:0-15304 GCA_041487115.1 Gammaproteobacteria bacterium | reverse complement strand
CGGATTTGCGCTCGGCGCGGCGCTGGCCGGAGGCGCCGGCGGATTGCTGGTGACGGTGTTCGCGGTCAACGCCGGCATGGGGACGGCCGTGTCCGTGAAGGCGTTCCTGATGATCATGATCGGCGGTGCCGGTGTTACCGCTGGCGCCATCCTCGGGGCCTTCACGCTCGGGTTCGCGGAGGCGGTCGGCTACGAGGTGTTCCCCGGCTCGCTCACCTACCTGATCATCTTCGTTGCCATCATCGTGTTCCTGGCCATCCGGCCGCAGGGGATCATGGGGCGGACGTCGTGACCAACAGCATTCTGCGGCGATTGCGCGGATTGCAACTCCCTCCCTTGCGCGCAGCGCGGGGGAGGGCTAGGGAGGGGGACCGCGAATGAACCGGCCCGCCTTCAAGCTCACGCTGCTGATCGTGCTGCTGGTCGTCGCGCTCGTGGTTGTGCCTTTCGCCCTGCGGAGCTCCCCCTACCTCGTCAGCGTCCTGATCAACGCCACCGTACTGTCGGTGATCGCATCCGGCGTGTGGATCACGTTCGCGATCGGACGCATCAACATCAGCCAGGGCGCGTTCGCCATGATCGGAGGTTATGTCACTGCGATTCTGTCCACCCGCTACGGCGTGTCCTTCTGGGTCTGCCTGCCGTTGTCGGGACTGGTGGCGGCCGTCGCCGGCGTGTTGGTAGGCCTGCCCATTCTCCGGCTGAAGGGGGTGTACTTCTCGATGATCAGCTTGAGCCTGACCGAAGCGGTGCGGCTCGCGTTCCTCAACGGCGGCGAGTTCACGCGCGGGGCAAGCGGGATCGTCAACGTCCCGCGCCCTGGCGCGCTGCAACTGTCCGGCATGACGCTGATCCCGGCGTTCGACGGCTCCTCGCCGTTTCCCTACTACTACCTGGCGATGGGGTTGCTCATCCTCACCTTGCTGGCGCTGTGGCGCATCGCCAACAGCCGGCTGGGCTGGACCTTTCGCTCCATGCGGCTGAACGAGGAACTGGCCGCCAGCGTGGGCGTGAACGTCGCGAAGTACCGCGTCATCGCCTTCGGCATCTGCTGTTTCATCGGCGGCATCGGCGGGGCGTTCTTCGTGGGCTTCCATCAGAACATCTATCCCGCGAGCTATACCATCAACGATTCCATGTCGTTCATGCTGTACTGCTTCCTGGGCGGACTCGACTATATCGCCGGGCCGGTGATCGGAGCCTTCCTGCTCAGCATCAGCTTCGAAGGCTTGCAACCGCTCCAGCAGTATCAGCCGCTCATCTACGCCTTGCTGATGATCGGCTTCATGCTGTGGCTCCCGAACGGGATCTTGAGCTTGTCGTCCTGGGGCTCGTCTGCCGGAGGCAGCGGGCCCACGCCGGAGGGCGACAAGACGGATGCGCCCTTGGCTTCAGTGGAGTCCCGCTGACATGCCGCTGCTCAGCGTCGCCAATCTGACCAAGCGCTATGGCGGGCTCGTCGCCAATAACGACATCAGCTTCGAGCTCGAGAAGGGCGAGATCCTGAGCGTGATCGGCCCGAACGGCGCCGGCAAGAGCACGCTGTTCAAACTCATCGCGGGGTTCGTCAAGCCGACAGCGGGCCGCGTCGAGTTCCAGGGCGAGGACGTTACGGGATTGCCCGCCCACGTCATCGCCGAGCGCGGCATCGTGCGGACCTTTCAGGAAACGACCATCTTCAAGGAGATGTCCGCCTTGCAGAATGTGGTCGTCGCGCACCACCTGCGCTGCCACGCGACGACACTGGGCATCTTCTTCAACAGCCGGCGCGCGCGCGAGGATGAGCTGCGCTTCCGGGAAAGCGCCGCGGACATCCTGCAGTTCCTGGGTCTGGGCGCAGTCATGCACGAGCAGGCGGGGAGCCTGCCGCACGGTCACCTGCGCGCGCTCGGCATCGCCATGGGCATGGCCGCCAGCCCTACCGTCCTGCGGCTCGACGAGCCGTTCGCCGGCATGAATCCGGAGGAGACCGACGCGGCGGTGG
The DNA here is from genome assembly GCA_041487115.1 of Gammaproteobacteria bacterium. Taxonomy (GTDB): domain Bacteria; phylum Pseudomonadota; class Gammaproteobacteria; order Burkholderiales; family SHXO01; genus SHXO01. The sequence continues at coordinate 13,320 of JBGPMS010000103.1, read as the reverse complement.
AGATGGTGCGCAAGATCGTCCAGCGCGGCATGACCGTGGTCCTGGTCGAGCACGACATGAAGGCGGTCATGCGCATCAGCGATCGCATCGTCGTCATCAGCTTCGGCGCCAAGATCGCCGAGGGCACGCCGGCGGAGATTCAGAGCAACCCGACGGTGATCGAGGCCTACCTCGGCTCCGAAGACGACGAGCTGGGAATCTGACCATGTATCTCGAGCTGCGCGATGTCGACGTAGCCTACGACAAGGTGCTGGCCCTCAAGGGCGCGACCATGGCCGCCGAGCGCGGCGAGATCGTGGCGCTCATCGGTGCCAACGGCGCCGGAAAAACCACCACCATGCGCGCCATCACCCGGCTCACCAGGATCAAGAGCGGTGAGGTCCTGCTGGACGGAGAGCGCATCGATCGCCTCTCGCCCGACGAGATCGTCCGCCGTGGCATATCGATGGTGCCGGAGGGCCGGCACGTCTACCCCTTCATGAGCGTGAAGGACAACCTGCTGATGGGAGCCTACCTGCGCCGCGATGCGCAGGGCATTCGCGACGACCTCGACCGTGTGTTTGCCCGCTTCCCGCGGCTCCAGGAGCGTCTGCGGCAACAGGCGGGATCGTTGAGCGGCGGCGAGCAGCAGATGGTCGCCATGGGGCGCGCCCTGATGGCGCGGCCGAAGCTGCTGCTCCTGGATGAGCCATCTCTCGGCCTGGCACCCATGATGGTGCGGCAGATCGCCTTGGCGATCGTGGCCGTGAACCGCGACGACAAGGTGACCGTGCTGCTGGTGGAGCAGAACTCCCGTATGGCGCTCAAGATCTCGAGCCGCGCTTACGTGCTCGAGACGGGCAAGGTGGCGTTGCAGGGCCGCTCGTCGGATCTGCTGCACGACGACCACGTGCGCCGGCTGTATCTCGGCGCGTGACGAGGTGCGGGCCGCGTCTACGCGGCCCGGACGAAGAGCGCCGATCGATCGACGTCGGCGAGCCGGTCCCAGCCGCCCAGCGCCATGGTCCGATCGATCTCGCCGCGCAGGAGCTCGAGCACCCGGGCAACTCCTGCTTCACCGGCGGCGGCCAAGCCCCAGAGCTGGGGCCTGCCGATCAGGCAGGCCGTCGCGCCCAGTGCTATCGCCTTCAGCACATCGGAGCCGCGCCGAACCCCGCCGTCGATGAGTACGGGCACCTGGCCGGCCACGGCTTCGACCACTGACGGCAGTACCGCGAGCGAAGCCGGCGTCGCGTCCATCTGCCGGCCGCCGTGGTTCGAGACGATGATGCCATCGACCCCCAGCATAACGGCGCGGCGCGCTTCCTCCGGGTGGAGGACGCCCTTGAGCAGCAGCGGCCGATCCCATAACCCCCGCAACCATTCCACGTCTTTCCACGTCACGGCCGGATCGAGCAGGCTGGTGATCCGCCTGCCGAGAGATACGACATCGGACTTGCCGTCTCCTTTGTAGTTGATCAGCGTGAACCGGGGCGTGCGGGCCATGCGCAGCAGCCAACCTGCGTGCAGGGCCATGTCGAGGAGATTTGCCGCCCGCCAGCGCGGCGGGATGGTGAAGCCGTTGCGCAAGTCACGCTCGCGCCAACCCAAAACCTGGTTGTCGATAGTCAGCACCAGGGCCTTGTAGCCGGCGGTGTGCGCGCGCTCGGCGAAGGCGCGCGTCAGCCCGCGGTCCCGGTACATGAAGACCTGCATCCAGAGATTTCCGGTGACCTCCGAGGCCAGGTCTTCGATCGAGACCGTCGAGCCGTGGCTCATGGTATACACCGTGCCGGCCGTCGCCGCGGCGCGCGCCGACGCCGCTTCGCCCCGCGGCCACAGCATCCCGGCCAGTCCCGTGGGCCCGATCAGTACCGGGCCCCGCAGCCGCTCTCCGAACAGCTCGACAGACTGATCCCGTGTGATGGTTCCATTCAGCGGGCGGGGCAGGAAAACGGCATCGGCGAAGGCAGCTTCGTTGCGGCGGAGCGCCAGCTCGTCCTCGGCGCCGCCGTCGACGAAGTCGAACACGACGCGCGGCAGTTTCTGGCGCGCCGCGCGCCGCATGTCGGCGATGCTGTGGATCGGTGCTGCCATCACCCAACCCGCACCAGCTTGCGCAGACTCCGCAGCCCCCGTGGCATCGCCGTGTCCGGATACACCTGCGACCAAGCGGTATACGACACCTCTCCGACGTAGATGTCACCGCGGGAATCCACCGCCATGCCATGCGGCGCGATGAACTGGTCGAGGCGCTGCCCGGCGCGGACGTCGCCCAGGCGCGCCAGCAGCTTTCCTTCGTGCGTTACGATGCTGATGCGCGGCCCGAGGTTGGGAACCTCGCGGTTGACCGACATGGTCGGGCCGAGCTCTCCGATGTAGCAGACCGGATGGCGCCGAGGCTCGACGTAGAGCCCACACGGGCGGTGCATGTTGTTCCACTGCGCTTCGTACTTACCGTTGCCGTCGAAGACCTGGACGCGATGGTTCTCGCGATCGGCGACGTACACCCAGCCATCCGGGTCGCAGCAGATATTGTGCGGGATGTTGAACTGGCCGGGATCCGCGCCGGGCTCGCCCCAGGACAAGAGCAGCTTGCCGTCGGCGGAATACTTGTGGACGCGCGAGTTGCCGTAGCCGTCCGAGACGTAGATGTCGCCACGCGGCGAGAGTGCCGTATGCGTGCAGCGGTTGAACGGCTCCCCGCTCATATACGCGGCCGGCTTGGCCGGGATGCCGATCTCCAAGAGTACCTTGCCTTCCAGCGTGCATTTGCGCACGGTGTGGTCGCCGTCGTCGGTGCAGTAGAGCGTCTCGTCCGGGCCGATGTGCACACCATGGGCTCTGCGAAACACGCCCTCGCCCCACGAGCGCAGAAAGTTGCCCTCGCGATCGAATACGATCATCGGGTGCTCGCCTCGATTGAACACGTAGACGCGATCCTTGCTGTCCACTGCGACCGCAGCCACGTCGCGGAACTCCCAGCCGTCGGGGAGCTTGCCCCAGTCTGCGGCGACGTCGTAGCGGAACTGCCCACTGCCCAGGGTCACTGCCATGCTTTCTCCTCCATCATTTAGTTGACTTGATTACGTACGAGCTCCAGCCTGAAGTAGGTTACGCGCAGCGGCCGTAACCACCCCGGCGCTTCGCGCCACCCCTCCTTGAAAAGGAGGGGAGAAAGAGATCTTTCCCCTCCTGCCCGAGGAGGGGTGCCCGCGCAGCGGGCGGGGTGGTGGGAGCCTGCCCGAGGGGTGCCCGCGCAGCGGGCGGGGTGGTGGGAGTTTGCCTGCGAACCACCCCGTCGCATTCGCGCCACCCCTCCTTCGGAAGGAGGGGAGAATCGGGTGCCTGCGCAGCAGGCGGGGTGGTGGGAGTTTGCTCCCGGCTGAGCTTCATTGGCAATCAAGTTAACTAAAGTCCACGCAGGTGGCTGCGCATCGAATCCGGAATCTCCAGCTCGAAGGCCAGTACCCGGGCGGACAGCGACTTGCCGTAGTTGTCCAGGCACAGGCTGCGCGACACGCCGCCGCCGAGCGCATCGTGGGCGACGAAGTTGAGCGCCTGGAGCCGGTCGACCTCGTAGCGCTCGACTTTACCCTTCACCACCCCGGCGTAGTGGGCCTTGAAGCGCTCCGCCGTAAGCTGTTCCTTCAAGTGCGGATACAACTCCGGGGCGTAGGCGATGACGCTGATGTTGGAAGTGTTGCCCTTGTCGCCCGATCTAGCGTGGGCCACGTGCTGCAAGAGAACCTTCATCGGAGGCTCCGAAGACTTTCGTACATCTCAGCTCTCGTACAGAGTGATGGCAGGCGTAACCTTCTCGCGCGCCACCAGCGAGGACCAGACGCCGATGATCTCACGAGTGCGGTCCTGGTGCGGCACGCGCTTGCCGGTCATTCCGACCCCGGACACCGCCATCCCGTCGACTTCGCGTCCGATCTTGATCGCCTCCTCGCGGGTCCTGGTGCGGGCCGCAACGCGCACCGCGATCTCGTAGGGCTCCGGCTGGGTCTGCGGGGACATCGGCCCGTGAATCGCATTGAGGCCGAGGAAGTCGATGCGCACCTCTTCGGCCTGCAGCCCGACGATCCTGAAGCGCTCCTCCAGAATGCGCCTGGCCAACTGCGCGCGCCTCAGCGCCCCGGGTCCTGCATAGAAGAACATGTCTTCGCCGATGAAGCCCTCCATGCAGCCGATGGACACCTTGAGCGTCGGCGTCCTCGGCTTGCCCGAGATGCCCGTCACTCGCACGCGATCGGGGCCGATCTGCTCCAGCGTCGCCGTGGTGAAGTCAACCACCACATCGGGCGTGATGTAGTTGGCCGGATCGTGCACCTCGTAGAGAATCTGCTCCTTGACCGTCATCAGATTCACCGCGCCGCCGCTGCCGACGACCTTCGTCAGCACCACGCTGCCATCCGGCTCGGCCTCGACGATGGGGAAGGCGAGGTTCCAGGGTTCGGGCACGTCCTTGAATCCGGGGTCGGCGAAATAGCCGCCGGTGACTTGCGCGCCGCACTCCATCAGATGGCCGACGCCGCTGCCCTGTCCCAGACGCCGATGATCGAGGGGATCCCAGCCGAACTCGTACATCATCGGCGCCATGAAGATCGACGGATCCGCCACGCGCCCGCTGACGACGATGTGCGCGCCCTGCTTGAGCGCATCGACGATCGGCTCCGCGCCAAGGTAGACCTCGGCGGAAACCAGGCTCTCGGCCAGTGTGGAAGTGGGCTTGCCGTTCTCCAGGATCGTGTCGGTCAGCTCCAACACGCGGTCGGTGATCAGCGCGCCGGAAATGGCGGCGACCTTGATCCCCGGCGCGCCGTAGTGCCGCAACCAGTGGACGATGCGCTGCGCGGCGCCGTCGGGATTGATCCAGCCTTGATTGGTGATGATCCTCGTGCCCCGGCGCAGACAGGCGGGGAGCACCGCGCGCATCCGATCGTCCAGGTAGGTGTCGTAGCCGGGAAAGCCGGGGTCGCGGCGCTTGCGCACCTGCGCGGCCGAGACGGTGGCCTCGGCCATGGTTTCGAAGCACAGATAGTCCAGGTCGCCCTGCTCGGCGTTGAGGGCGGCCGGCTCGATGCGGTCGCCCCACCAGGCCGAGCCCGCGCCGATGCGGATGGTGTTCCTCATATGCGTGCCACGCGCTTGGCGCGCGCGGCCCTCCTCCCTGTGCGTGGCCCGGTGCAGCTGGATCCCTGGGTTTTGCTAGCCGAAACGCGGCTGCAACGAACTTACAGGAGATCCTGACGTACACCCGGAAATGGTTTGCCGCTATTCCACCTCATAAAACACCTTCTTGACAAGCGGGAACCTGCCGACACAAGATCAGGCCACCAAATATTCGATTTCAATGCAAGATCGGGGAGGAGAAGAATATGCCTGCATCAGCACGCTGGAAGCGCCGGCCCGAGGGCTCCACCTGGGGAGACTGGGGACCGGACGACCAGCTCGGCCGCCTCAATCTGCTCACCCCGGACAAGGTGAAGCAGGGAGTGGCGGAGGTGAAGGAAGGGCTCAGCTTCTGCTTGAGCCTGCCGCTCGACTATCCCGGCGGCAACGTGCTCAACCCGCGCCGCTTTCCGCCGGTGCTGCGGCCGACCCTGCGCGGCGGCCGGCCGAACTTCATCTACGAGGTCCGCAACGACAACCCGGACGCCACCGACGTCATCAACGACGACGTGGTGATCCTGCACCTGCAGTACTCCACCCAGTGGGACAGCCTCGCGCACGTGGGCCAGTTGTTCGATGCCGACGGCGATGGGAAGCCCGAACCGGTGTTCTACAACGGCTACCGGCCGGGAATCGATATCATCGGCCCGACCGATGCTGCGGACGCGGGCGGAATCAATACCGTGCCGGCCAAGTCCACTTCGCGAGCCGACGCATTGGGAATCGAGAACATGGCAGCCAAGTGCGTGCAGGGACGCGCACTCATGATCGACCTGCACGCGCACGTCGGCCGCAAGCAAGTAGCGGTCGGCTACGATCAGCTCATGCGTATATTGGAGGCGGACAAGGTCGAAGTGGAAAGCGGCGACATGGTCTGCCTGCACACCGCTTTTTCGCAGATGATATTGGAGATGAACAAGCAGCCCGACGCCCACACGTTGGAGCATTCCTGCGCCGCGCTCGACGGGCGGGACCAGAAGCTGCTGAAGTGGATCACCGACAGCGGGCTCGCCGCGCTGATCGCCGACAACTACGCGGTGGAGGCGCACCCGGCGGTATCTCATCAGGGCTGCTGCGCGGCGCTGCCGCTGCACGAGCATTGTCTGTTCAAGCTGGGCGTCAACCTGGGCGAGATCTGGTATCTGACGGAGCTGGCCAACTGGCTCCGCGCGCGCGGCCGCTATCGCTTCCTGCTGACGGCCCCGCCGTTGCGGCTGCCGGGTGCGGTGGGCTCCCCCGCCACGCCTGTGGCTACCGTCTGAGGATCGGAACATGCCTGCGCGCACCTCTCCTACCAACTCTGTGCAGAAGGCGTGTCGCATCCTGCGCTCCCTTTCCACCCCCAACACGGGCAGGCTCACCGAAATCGCGACCGCAACCTGCCTCAACAAAGCCACAGCGCTGCGCATCCTCGAGATCCTCGCACAGGAGGGCTACGTCCGGCGCAACGACACCAACAAGACCTGGTCGCTCGGAGAAGAGGCTTATGTGATCGCAGCGTCGCTCGCACGGCCGGATGACTTGCGCGGAAACGTTCGCGCACCGCTGGTCAGGCTGGCGGCGAAGTCGGGAGACAGCGTGCTGATGTCCATCCGCACCGGCATGGAGGCGGTGTGCGTGGACAGGGAAGTCGGCGACTTTCCGATCCGTGCCAATTATCTCGACGTCGGCAGCCGGCGTCCGCTGGGTGTTGGCGCGGGCAGCCTCGCGCTGCTCGCGTGGGCGTCGGATGAAGAGATCGCGGCCATCCTGCCGCTGATCAAGCCGCGTCTGTCCCGGTACCCGAAGGTGTCCACGCGCCTCATCGAGCAGGAGATCGAGCGCTCCCGCAAGCGCGGCTACACGCTGGTGCTGAATCTCCTCGTCGATCGGATGGGCGCGGTGGGCGTGCCTGTGCTCGGCGCCAACGGACAACCGATCGCGGCACTGAGCATCGCCGCGCTCAGCGACCGCATTTCCTCGCGCCTGGAGCAGCTCGTCGGCTGGCTGCAGGAAGAGGCCGAGAGTATCGCCATGCCGGCGCGCACGGAATCGAAGCTCGGCCGCGCGCGCCTTCAACGCAGGAAGAAAGCCGCGTGAGCTATCTGAGCGGTGTCGGCCTGACATCCTTCGGCAAGCACCCCGGCCGCACTACGCTGGACCTCATGAGCGCGGCGGCGGAAACGGCGCTGGCGGATGCGCACCTGGAACGCCGCGATGTGGACGGCCTGCTGTGCGGCTATTCGACCACGTTTCCTCACTTGATGCTGTCGACGGTATTCGTCGAGCACTTCGGCCTGCAGCCGACCTACGCCCATTCCGTCCAGGTTGGCGGTGCGACCGGCTTCGCGATGGCGATGCTGGCGCATCATCTGGTCTACTCCGGCGCAGCGCGCAACGTGCTGGTCGTTGCGGGGGAGAACCGCCTTACCGGTCAGACGCGCGATGCCGCAGTGCAGACGCTTGCGCAAGTCGGGCATCCCGCTTACGAGGTGCCGCTGGGCGCGACCATCCCCGCCTACTACGCGCTGGTCGCCTCCCGCTATATGCACGAGCACGGCACCAGCGAAGCGGACCTGGCCGAGCTGGCAGTGCTGATGCGCCGGCACGCCATCACACATCCCGGTGCACAGTTCCACGAGCCGATAACTGTGGACCAGGTCCTCGCCTCCAAGCCCATCGCCTCGCCGCTCAAGCTGCTCGACTGCTGCCCGGTATCCGACGGTGGCGCCGCATTCGTGGTCAGCCGCGAGCCCACTAACGACTTCCGCGTGCGCATCCTCGGCACCGGACAGGCGCATACCCATCAGCACGTGAGCGCTGCACCCAGCCTTACCGAATTCGGGGCGAAGGCCTCGGTGGAGCGCGCCCGCGAGGCGGCCGGGATCGCGCTGTCCGACGTGCGCTACGCCGCCATCTACGACAGCTTCACCATCACGCTCACGATTCTGCTGGAGGAGATCGGTCTGGCACCCAGAGGTGAGGCGGGCAGGCGCGCGCGAGACGGCTATTTCAATCGCGATGGGAGACTGCCGCTCAACACCCACGGCGGCCTGCTCTCCTACGGCCACTGCGGGTGCGGCGGTGCCATGGCGCACCTGGTGGAGACGCATCATCAAATGACCGGCCGGGCGGCGGCGCGGCAGGTGAAAGACGCCTCGCTCGCGCTGCTGCACGGGGACGGCGGTGTTCTTTCTTCGCACGTCAGCCTGGTGCTGGGGACGCCATGAGCGAGACCACATCGGTTCTGGACTGGACGGCGGGGGCGGAGGGCATCGCCTACCAGAGCTGCCCCGCCTGCAGCAACGTCTGGTATTTCCGGCGCAGCTTCTGCCCGCTCTGCGGTTCCGCACCTCCCGACGACCGTCAGGCATCCGGTCTCGGCGGGGTGCATGCGGTGACGCTGGTGGCGCGAGCGCCGAGCGACGAGCTGCGCTCCTACGCGCCGTATCTGATCGTGCTGATCGATGCGGACGAGGGCTTCCGCCTGATGGCTCACGGCAATCCGTCGCTGAAGATTGGCGACCGCGTGCGCGCCGGGTTCACGATGCTCGCCGGCAAGCTGATCCCCTCTTTCGAAAAGGTCGAGGCATGAACGAGGACGCGCGCGCACGCTTGCGCACGGTGCTTAACCCCAAGTCGGTGGCCGTCATCGGGGCATCGGAGAACCCCAACAAGATTGGCGGCAGGCCGCTGCTTTATCTCTCGCGCTTCGGCTTCAAAGGCAAGGTCTACCCCATCAATCCCAAGCGCAGCGAGGCGCAGGGCTTCAAGGTCTACCCGAATCTCGCGGCACTGCCCGAGGCACCCGAAGTCGCCATCGTCGTGGTGGCCGGCGATCTGGCCCTGGAATCGGTGGAAGAGTGCGCTCGCGCGGGCGTCAAGGTAGCCATCGTCATGGCCTCCGGCTTCGCCGAGATCGGCACGCCCGACGGCATCGAGAAGCAGCAGCGCATGGCCGACCTGGGACGAGCTGCAGGCATGCGTGTGATCGGTCCCAACTCCCAAGGCCTGGCCAACTTCGCTACCGGGGCAGTACTGAGCTTCTCTACCATGTTCCTCGAGGCGCCGCCGCAGGATGGCCCGGTCGCGATCGTGAGCCAGAGCGGCGGCATGAGCGTCGTGCCCTATGGGATGCTGCGCCAGCGCGGCATCGGTGTGCGTCACGTCCATGCCACCGGCAACGACTGCGACGTGAACGTTTCCGAGCTGGCCTCGGTGGTGGCCGAGGAGACGGACTTGAAGCTGCTGCTGCTCTATCTCGAGAGCATACGCGATGCTGCGCCGCTGGCGGAGCTCGCGCGCATCGCACGAGAGCGAGGTCTGCCCGTCATCGCACTCAAGGCCGGCCGTACCGCCGCGGGGCAAGAAGCCGCCAAATCCCATACCGGCGCACTGGCCAACGAGGATCGCGTGGTGGATGCATTCTTCGAGCAGCAGGGGATCTGGCGCGCGCGAGACATGGGCGAGCTGGTGAGCGCCACGGAGATCTATCTGAAAGGCTGGCGGCCTCGGGGGAGGCGGCTGGTAGCCATCAGCAACTCGGGCGCGGTGTGCGTCATGGCGGCGGATGCGGCGAGCGCGGCGGGGATGCCGATGGCGCGGTTGAGCGAAGAGACACGTACGGCCCTGAGCGGAATCCTCCCGAGCTTTGCCACCACGACCAATCCGATCGACATCACCGCAGCCCTGCTCAGCAACAGCGGCCTGTTCAGCGACATCCTGCCGGTGCTCGCGCGCGATCCGGCGGCCGACGCTTTTCTGATCGGCATTCCAGTGGCCGGGCAGGGCTACGACGTGGAGGCCTTCGCTCGCGACTCGGCCACATTCGCTGCCCAAACCGGCAAGCCTTTGGTGACGGCTATACCGCAGGCGAGCATCGCCGCCAGGTTCAAGGAGCACGGCCTGCCCGTCTTCGCCACGGAGAGCGAAGCGGTGGCTGCGTTGAATCAGTTCCTGTCGCACATGGAGCTCATGCGCCAGTCGTCGCAACGTCAGGCGGCGTTCATGGCGTCAGGCGCAGGGGCCGCGACGACGACACGAATGCTCAACGAGGCCGACAGCCTCGCTCTGCTGCAGCGCTACGGCATCCCGGTTGTGGAGCACCGCCTGTGCCGGTCGGCAGAAGAAGCGGTGCAGGCACTCGGCGCTCTCGCCGCACCGGTAGCGGCCAAGGGTTGCTCTGTGGATGTCGCTCACAAGTCCGAGTTGGGACTCGTCAAGCTCAGTCTCCGCACGGCGGAAGAAGTGCGCAGTGCGTATGCCGACATCGAGCGCCGCCTGCGAGAGCGCGGCTCGCGGTTCGACGGCGTGCTCATCGCCAAGATGGTCTCGGGCCGGCGCGAGCTGATGATCGGCGCCCGTGTCGATCCCGTGTTCGGCCCTGTGGTCGTGCTCGGAGACGGCGGCAAGTACGTCGAGGCGATGCCGGACGTGCAATTGCTGCTGCCGCCGTTCAACGCGGCGGACGTCGCCCGTGCACTGTCACGGCTGCGCATCGCGCCGTTGCTGGACGGCGTGCGTGGTGAGCCGCCGATGGATGTGGGAGCGTTCGCCGCCAGCGTGGTCGCCGTGGGCCAACTGATGACCGATGCATCGGCCGGCATCACCAACCTGGACCTGAATCCTGTGATGGTCGGCGATGCGGGCGCGGGTTGCCGGGCGTTGGACGCGGTGGTCTATGTCGCGGAGGTTGAGCGATGACAGCGTTCGAGGCACATGTTGGCATTCACCGTCCTGAAGCCCCATCACGCGAGCGGAGCGAATAATGCCGCGAGGGAACTACCGACACTTTCTCAAGCTGTTTCTGCGCGGTGAATCCGATGCTCTAATCGTCGAAGTTCGCGAGCAGGAGACCGACCGGCTGAGTGGCATTGTCGATCGTTTGAGTAGCGATCCTGCTCAGAGTGAGTTCTTCTGGTTCGACACGGTTGACGGCAAGTCATTCGCCATCAATTTGAGCTTGCTACAAGCGGTGCATTTACTATGGGACCCCACACCCCTCCCGCCCGACCCGACTCGGTACGATGGACCGATCATCATTGCCTTGCGGGAAAGGAAACAAACGATCGAGACGGATACGGCGTCTCCCGAGCAAGTGTATGCCTTCTTTATGGAGATAGAGCAAGGCCTCGAGGTGGTGCCGTTTCCAGGTTTTGAGGATGAAGATGGGGAGACCCTTCTCGTCAGGGCCTCCGAGATTGCGTACGTGATGGCTCCGCTCCACTTGATCGAGGAAGGCAGACTGATTGTGAGGGAAGAGCTCGATGGCTCAGATCCATACGCCGAGGACGCATAAGAAGCGATTCGACACGGGTCCTTAGACTGCGCCAAGAACGCAACCTCGACCGGAACCCGGTGGTCGTCGGGAGCGATGGTGAGGGATGCCGGGCATTGGATGCCCTGGGGTATGTCGACGCTATGAGTTGATCGGTCTTCCGCGGTCAAGTGGACTCAGGACGCCGCGGCCTCCACGGTTGAGGACATGGGTGTAAATCATCGTCGTCGAGACGTCCTTGTGCCCGAGCAATTCCTGCACGGTTCGGATGTCGTAGCCGGATTGCAGCAGATGAGTTGCGAAAGAGTGTCTCAGGGTATGCGGTGTGGCCGGCTTCGCGATCCCTGCCTGCCGTAGCGCCTGGTACATGGCTCGTTGCACCTGCTGACCGTCGAAGTGGTGCCTGCGCTTCATGTCGGACCGGGGATCCTGCGACAGCCGGTCGGCCGGGAATACATACTGCCACATCCATTCCTTCGCGGCCGAAGGATACTTGCGAGCCAGCGCGTGGGGCAGATACACGTGCCCGAACCCTGCTCCGAGATCGCGCTGATGCAGCGCGCGGGCCACGGCGAGTTGCGCCCGCAGCGGCTCAACCACTGAGGCGGGCAGCATGGTTACGCGGTCCTTGGCGCCCTTTCCGTCACGCACCAGTATCTCCAGCCGTTCCAGATCGAGGTCTTTCACTCGCAAGCGCGCACCCTCCAGCAGTCGTAGACCCGAACCATACAGTAGCCTGGCGATCAGGCCGGTCGTTCCCGACATGCGGCTCAGCAGCGCGGCAACCTCGTCGACCGTGAGTACCACGGGGAGCCGCTGGGGCCGTCTTGCTGACTCCACACCATCGAGCCACGGCAGTTCGGTTCCGAGCACCTCCCGGTACAGAAAGAGCAGTGCGCTCTTCGCCTGGTTTTGGGTAGATGCGGCAACATTACCGTGCACTGCAAGGTGAGTGAGAAACGCCCCAACCTCGGCGGCGCCCATCTTCGCGGGGTGCCGCTTCGCATGGAACAGGACGAATCTTCGAACCCAGTCCAGGTAGGCAGATTCGGTCCGAATGCTGTAGTGTTTGAGGCGGATCTTGTCCCGCATGGTGTCGAGCAGGCGCGGCTCCTGCGGCGCCGCAATATCGCGGGTGTCCATAGGGAAGTCAGGGTCCGATTTCAGATTACTGTTGTTTTATACAGTATGAGTTATGATCGCTTCGATTTTATTAGTCAAGTGATGCTTTATATTCCATCAAGTGATGCCTTATGTCCCATCATTTGAGAACAACTGAAACGTTCGGCGTTCCGCATCGCAGGAGGGAATGCGAGGCATGTCTGAGAATGAACCGACGGTGGTGACGCCGCGGGGGATTGTTGCCCTCGTCACGTCGGCGGTTCTTCCAGGGCGCAGCGCCGGGCTCGTCTCCAGAAGGTTCTCACCCTCGTGGCACCAAACCCAGTGCGCTCCGGTTAGCTTGGGCTGTGGCATCGACGAACCTCACTCCCTCTAGCTAGCGCCACGAACCCTGCCTCCGGTCGTCCTGCTCCGCGCTGCGCACCGCTTCGTTTGGTGCCAGGTTGCGAGTATGCTGAGCAAGTCTGGTCAATGCAGGCGTCTGGACTGGCGGGGCGCATGAATCTTCGTTCTACCAAGCATCACCGGCCGAACCAGCCGCTCAAGCGGACGCGCCGAACAGCGTCGCCGTGCTTTGCTGGCGTGGTCTCGGCGCGCCGCTTAGCGGCATTCCGTTCGGCGTCAGGGAAGGTGCGGCGGTATATTTTGGGTAACTGAACCAGGAGTCGAGGTCAACTGTGAAACTCACCGCGGTATTTCAAAAAGTCCCTGAAGGTTACATCGGGTTTGTGGAAGAACTTCCCGGGGCGAATACTCAGGCGCCAACTCTCGAAGAGGCGCGCGCG
>JBGPMS010000102.1:0-15327 GCA_041487115.1 Gammaproteobacteria bacterium | reverse complement strand
GCGTTCAAGATGGGTGTGGCCGAGATCAACGTCGGCTGGCGCGCGCACGAGCTGAACGTGAAGGTCACAACCGACGCCGCGGTATACCGGGTGCGAGACAAGGCAAAAGTGACGATCGAGGTCAAGCGCGCAAGCGACGGCAAACCTGCGCCGAAGGATTCCGAAGTGGCGCTGGCCGCGGTGGACGAGGGTCTGCTCGAGCTTGCGCCGAACGAGAGCTGGAAGCTGCTCAACACCATGATGCAGCGGCGCGGCATCGAAGTGGACACGGCGACCGCGTCCATGCAGGTGGTCGGCAAGCGCCACTACGGCCGCAAGGCGCGCGAGGCCGGCGGCGGGGGCGGTCGGCACGCTGCGCGCGAGCTGTTCGACACGTTGCTGTTCTGGAAGGCACGAGTGAAGCTGGACGAGCAGGGCAGGGCGACCGTGGAGGTGCCGCTGAACGACTCGCTCACCTCTTTTCGGATCGTGGCGGTGGCCAATGGAGAGGCCGGTCTGTTCGGCACCGGCCAGACTGCGATCCGCTCCAGCCAGGACCTGATGCTGTTCTCGGGCCTTCCGCCGCTGGTGCGCGAACAGGACGCCTATCGCGCGACCTTCACCGTGCGCAACGCGAGCGACGGCCCGCTGGACCTAGAGGTGCGTGCGAAGTTCGACCTGGAGGCCGACGGCAAACGCATGGGCGGGGACGATCTGAAGCCCATCACGCTCAGCCTGGTGCCCGGGGTTTCCCAAGACGTGAGCTGGAACGTGAAGGTGCCGGTCGGCGCCGACAGCCTGCGCTGGGAAGTCACTGCGCGGGCCAAGCGCCCCGACGGGGCCACTTCGAGCGACACGATGAAGGTGTCGCAGAAAGTTGTCGCGGCGGTACCGGTGCGGACCTTCCAGGCCACCATCCTGCAACTCGAGAAGCGTTTCGAGCTGCCGGTGGCGATCCCAGCCGATGCCATCCCCGGGCGAGGCGGCGTGCGCGTGAGCCTGCTCAAGAGCCTGGCGGGAGAGCTCGCCGGCGTGCAGGAGTACATGAGCCGCTATCCCTATACCTGCCTCGAGCAGCTGGTGTCGCGGGCTGTGGCGCTGCGCGACAACGCCCGCTGGGGCTCAGTGATGAGCGGGCTACCCTCCTACCTCGACCGCGATGGCTTCGCCAAGTACTTCCCGATCATGCGGGACGGCAGCGACGTACTCACCACATATATCCTGACCATCGCCAGCGAGGCGGGTTGGGATATCCCGGAATCGTCGCAGAAGCGGATGATTTCTGCCCTCCAGCGCTTCGTGCAGGGCCAGGTGCAGCGCGATTCCGAATGGCGCGCGGCCGACCTCTCGATCCGCAAGGTCGCCGCCCTGCAGGCGCTCGCGCGCTGGGGCCGCAAGATCGGCGACGGCGATATCGCTTCCATCGCCGTCGAGCCCAACCTGTGGCCCACGTCCGCGGTGATCGATTGGTTCGACCTGCTCAAGCGCGCGCCGGAGCTGTCCTCGCGCGACGAGCGGATGGCCCAGGCCGAGCAGATCCTCCGCGCACGCCTGAACTTCCAGGGTACGACCATGGGCTTCTCCACCGAGCGGACCGATTACCTGTGGTGGCTGATGGTCTCCGGCGACGTGAACGCCAACCGCGTGCTGCTGTCGATGCTAGATCAGGACAAGTGGCGCGAGGACATGCCGCGGCTGGTGCGCGGCAGCCTGGGACGGCAGCAGGCCGGGCGCTGGAACACAACCGTGGCCAATGCCTGGGGTGTGCTGGCCATGGGGCAGTTCGCAGCCAAGTTTGAAACTGAGGCTGTGACCGGTGTCACAGTCGGCCAACTGGCCAAGCAGGAGCACAAGCTGGATTGGAGCACGCAGGAGGAAGGCGGCGGCCTGATGTTCTCCTGGCCGGCAGCGCCGGCCGGTTTGAGCCTGCGGCAGGAGGGTACCGGCAGGCCCTGGGCAACGATCCAGAGCCTGGCCGCCATCCCGCTCAAGGAGCCGCTGTCGTCGGGCTATCGGATCAAGCGCACGGTGTCGGCGGTGGAACAGAAGACCAAGGGTCAGTGGACGCGTGGCGACGTCATGCGCGTGCGGCTGGACCTCGAAGCGCAGTCGGACATGAGCTGGGTCGTGGTCGACGATCCGGTGCCCGCGGGCGCCGCGATCCTGGGCACAGGCCTTGGGCGCGATTCGCAGATCCTCGCGAGCGGCGAGAAGAAACAGGGGTGGGTATGGCCCGCTTACGAGGAGCGGAAGTTCGACTCCTTCCGTGCCTACTACCGGTTCGTGCCGAAGGGGAAATGGACCGTGGAGTACACGCTGCGGCTGAACAACGCGGGCGAGCTCCTGCTGCCGCAGACGCGCGTGGAGGCGTTGTATTCGCCTGAGATGTTCGGGGAGATTCCGAACGCTCGCGTGACGGTGAGGCCATGAGGAGTGAAGAGTGAAGAGTGAAGAGTGAAGAGTGAAGAGTGAAGAGTGAAGAGTGAAGAGTGAAGAGCAAATCCCCCTGCCCCCCTTTGACAAAGGGGGGAATACGTTGGAACTGTTGCGATGGCTTGCTCCCCCCTTTGCAAAAGGGGGATTGGGGGGGATTTCGCAAGCGCTCGACAGGTCACGCCATCTGCTGCTCGCGCTGACTCTTGGCCTCCTCTCCAGCGCAACCTTCGCGGCGCCGCCGACCTACGATAAGGTCAAGCAGGAATACATCTCCACCGAGGGCGTTCTACTCGACCGCAACAACGAGCCGATCCACGAGTTGCGCGTGGATCGGCACGGGCGGCGCCTCAACTGGGTACCCCTGTCCGAGGTGTCGCCGGCCTTTCTCGGGGCGCTGATCCGCGCCGAGGACAAGCGCTTCTATGAGCACGAGGGCGTCGACTGGCTCGCGATGAGCGATGCCGCCTTCGACAGCCTGTTTTCGTCCAAGCCGCGCGGCGCCAGCACCTTGTCCATGCAGGTCGCGGCGATGCTCGAGGGCACACTCAAGCGGGGCAGGGAGCACCGGACTCTGGGCCAGAAGTGGGATCAGATCCAGGCGGCACGCGCGCTGGAGAAAGCCTGGAGCAAACCGCAGATCCTCGAGGCCTATCTCAACCTGTCGACGTTTCGCGGCGAGCTCCAGGGCGTGGGCGCCGCCTCGCGTGCCCTGTTCGACAAGCAGCCGAGCGGTCTCGACGAGCGGGAGTCGCTGCTGCTGTCCGTGCTGCTGCGCGGGCCCAACGCCACCCCCGAGGCCGTGAGCAAGCGCGCGTGCGCGCTCGGGAAATCAATGCGGCCGCCGCGCTCCTGCGATGGGCTGGACGCCCTGGCGCACGAGGTTATGGCGGGCGTGCCGAACCTCCGTCCCACGGTGGCACTGGCGCCGCACGTCGCCCGCATGCTCGTCACACCGGAGGCGCGCACGGTGCACTCCACCCTCGATGGTGCGCTGCAGAGGTTCGTGCTGGACGCGATGGATCGGCAGCTCGCAGCGCTCGACGCGCAGCACGTCGGCGATGCGGCGCTCCTGGTGGTGGACAACGCGAGCGGCGAAGTCCTGGCCTACGTGGGCAACTCGGGTGAGTCCGCCAGCGCGCGCTACGTGGATGGCGTGAAGGCGGCCCGCCAGGCGGGCTCCGCGCTCAAACCCTTCCTCTACGAGCTGGTCATCGAGCAGAAGCTGCTGACCGCTGCCTCGCTGTTGGATGACGCGCCGGTGAACCTGGTGACGCCAGGCGGGTTGTACGTGCCGCAGAACTACGACCGCGACTTCAAGGGCCTGGTCAGCTTGCGCACGGCGTTGTCGGGTTCGCTCAATGTGCCGGCGGTGCGCACGCTGATGCTGATCGGGCCGGAGCTGTTCGCAGAGCGGCTGCGCGCGCTGGGCTTCGAGTACGTGGTTCACGATGGTGATTACTACGGCTACTCGCTGGCGCTGGGGTCGGCCGAGGTCAGCCTGTGGCAGCTCACCAACGCCTATCGGGCTCTGGCCAACGGCGGCGTGCTGACGCCATTGAAGCTCGTACCAGGAAGCAAGAGTACCCCACAGCGCATCGCGGACCGGGCCGCCAGCTACATCGTTGCCGACATTCTGGCCGACCGGTCGGCGCGCAGCATTACGTTCGGACTGGCCAGCCCGCTCACCGCGCGCTTCTGGGCCGCGGTCAAGACCGGCACCAGCAAGGACATGCGCGACAACTGGTGCGTGGGCTTTTCCCCGCGCTACACGGTGGGGGTGTGGGTCGGCAACTTCGACGGCAGCGCGATGTGGGACGTATCGGGGGTGACGGGGGCGGCTCCGCTCTGGCTCGAGGTCATGAACTATCTTCATCCTGCCGGAGCCAGCGCGCCCCCTCCACCCCCCGGTGTCGAATCGATTCACGTCGATTTCGAGCCGGCAGTGGAAGCGTCGCGGGACGAGCTGTTCGTGGACGGGACGGCGGTCGCGCATGTCACCGCAAAGGCCCCCGAGACAACCCACCCTGCGATCGTCTACCCGGGCCACGGGGAGATCATCGCGGTAGACCCGGACATCCCGCGCGAGCAGCAGCGCATGCGGTTCGAGGCTGTCGGCACCGGCTCCGACGCGCAGTGGAGGCTCAATGGTGAGCCTGTGACCGAAGACGGCGCACTGTGGCGCCCGCGGCCCGGCAAATGGCTGCTGACGCTGCACGATCCGGCCGGCCATAAATTGGATGAGGTGAGCTTCGAGGTGCGCGGTGGGGCAGAGTAGCAGGCCATCTCGGTTACCATAGTCGGATTCCGCGATCGGAGCGAACTGCGACCATGCAAAAAATCATTCTCTTGACCGCGCTGGCGGTGGCTTTCATCCTGCCTTCGGCTGGTTTCCCCAAAGAGGATCTGCCCGCGATAAAGGTCCACCGCCAGGCCGGGATAGACTTTGTGTCCGGCGGCGTCGACCCGTTGGAGCGCAAGGCGCTGAAAAAAATGGCCGAGCGCTACCAGGTCCAGCTCAGCTTCGTGCGCGAGGGGAGCGACGAGAAGCTGGCGGGGGTGAAGGTGACCCTGATCGACTACAAGGGCGACAAGGCGATCCAGACCGTCACCGACGGTCCCATCTTCTTCGCCAACCCTGCCCCCGGCCGCTGGACCATCGAAGCGGAGCTGGACGGGGAGACGTTCAGCAAGACGGTGGACGTGAACGGGCGCTTCTACGTCACCTTCGACTTCCGATTCAAAGGACAGAGTCGGTAATCTCGCCTTGCACGTAGAGCACCGCCTACCCTTGTGCGCGTACCAAGGGTTGCCTCGAGGTGCCGGTAGCCAAGGGCCTGCCGGGCCCCTACAATAGTCGCGGCACCGGTTCGGGCAGCGCCTTTCGTGATCCGACCGGGACAACTACAACTCAAGCGGAGGAGATCCAGTTGACCACGACCACCTATACGCCGGAGTTCGAGAAGGCGACCTACGCCAAAGTCAGCTGGCGCCTGATCCCCTTCCTGTTTCTGTGTTACATCCTGGCCTATCTCGACCGGGTCAATGTCGGTTTCGCCAAGCTGCAGATGGCGACCGACTTGAGCTTCAGCGATACCGTCTACGGGGCGGGCGCGGGGATCTTCTTCATCGGCTACTTCTTCTTCGAGGTGCCGAGCAACATCATCCTGTCGAAGGTCGGCGCCAAAATCTGGATCGCCCGCATCATGATTCTGTGGGGCCTTATTTCCGCGGCCATGATGTTCACCAACAGCGAGATGACTTTCTACGTCTTGCGCTTCCTGCTGGGTGTGGCCGAGGCGGGATTCTTCCCCGGCATCATCCTCTATCTCACCTACTGGTACACGCGCACGCACCGCGCCAAGATGATAGCGGCGTTCATGACCGCCATCGCGCTGGCGGGCGTGATCGGCGGGCCGGTGTCGGGTTGGATCCTCAACACCCTGGCCGGAGTGGCCGACCTGAAGGGTTGGCAGTGGCTGTATCTGGTAGAGGGTCTGCCGTCGGTGCTGGTGGGCCTGTGGGTCCTGTTCTACCTGGACGATAATCCGGCCAAGTCCAAGTGGCTCACGCAGGAGGAGAAGGGGCTTCTGCTGCAGCGGCTAGAGGAGGAGGAGCACGTCAAGAAGTCGCACGGGGAGTCGAACCACAGTTTCGTCGATGCCTTCACCAATGCCAAAGTGTGGCTGTTCTGCGCGGTTTACTTCGGCATCGTGATGGGCACCTACGGCATCTCTTTCTGGCTGCCGCAGATCATCAAGGAAACCATCACCAAGGACCCGTGGCACATCGGGCTTATCTCGGCCATTCCATGGTCGGTGGCGGCGGTTGCCATGGTGCTCAACGGCAATCACTCGGACAAGACCGGCGAGCGGCGCTGGCACGTGGCCCTGGCCGCCATCATCGGCTCGCTCGCTTTCGCGGTCAGCGCCATGCCTGGCGTCACCGGGTGGGCCGGAATCGCGGCGCTCACGGTTGCCACCGCAGGCGTGATGTCGGCGGTCTCCTGCTTCTGGTCGCTGCCGACCGGCATCCTGTCCGGCACCGCGGCGGCTGCAGGCATCGCCTGGATCAATTCGGTGGGCAACCTGGCTGGTTACGTGAGTCCCATGGTGGTCGGAAAAATCCGGGACGCCACCCACAGCATGACGCTGGCGCTGAGCGTGTTGTCCGTTTCCGTGCTGATCGCGGGGCTGCTCACGCTCTATGTCACCAGCATCAAGCCCAAGCAGGCAGCCGCGCAGCCGGCCTCGCAGGCCAGTTGACCTGCGGCCGGCCCCGGCCGGGCCGGTTTGACCTCAGTCAACCTCACGGCCCGAACAGCCAGCAGCTTGGCTTTTCGGGCTGTTTGCATTCAGTCGCCGCAACATAACTACACATTTGGCCGGGCGCACAATGGCTGTCATTCTGCTGCCGCGGGGAAGGGAAGCTCCGCGGCCTGTCATTTCTGGCCCGCGTCCTAGGATAAAAATCTTACGCGACGCTTACAATCCTGGATCGGGATTGCTCGACCGCGGGCACCGTTGCCCCGCAGCGGCCCTCTTCCATTTGCATCCCTAGCCATCGCGATAACGGGTATTCCGGATGTGGATCGTCCAACTTGCGCTGCGCAGGCCTTATACGTTTATCGTGCTGGCGCTGCTTATCCTGATCATCGGGCCCTTGATGATCTTCCGCACCCCGCTGACGCCGGGGACGCCGACCGACATCTTTCCCAACATCAACATCACGGTCGTGAGCGTCATCTGGCGCTACAGCGGCCTGGCAACGGAGGAGATGGAGGGGCGGATCACCTCCCAGTTCGAGCGGGCGCTGACCGTGACCGTCAACGACATCGAGCACATCGAATCGCAGACCTACAACGGCACCACCGTGATCAAGGTGTTCTTCCACCCCAGCGCCAACATACAGACCAGCCTCGCGCAGATCGTGGCGATCGCGCAGACGGTGTTGACCGCCTACCCGCCCGGGGCCACCCCACCGCTCATCCTGCAGTACAACGCCTCTACCGTTCCGATCCTGCAGATCGCGTTGTCGAGCAAGTCGCTGGCCGAGCACGAGCTGAACGACCTCGCGAACAGCTTCATGCGCACCCAGCTCGCCACCGTGCAGGGCGCAGTCCTGCCATTCCCGTTCGGAGGCAAGTTCCGCCAGATCATGGTGGACCTCGACTCGCGCACACTGCAGGCGAAGGGCCTGTCGCCGGCCGACGTGGTGAACGCCCTGAATCAGCAGAACCTGGTCCTGCCGACCGGCACGGTGAAGATCGGTTCGCTCGAGTACGACGTGGCTCTGAACGGCAGCCCGAAGTCGATCAAGGAGATGAACGAGCTGCCGATCAAGACCGTGCAGGGCAGCACGATCTACATCGGCGATGTGGCGCACGTGCGCGACGGCTTCACGCCGCAGACCAACATCGTGCGGCACGACGGCCAGCGCGCGGTGCTGCTCACCATCCTCAAGTACGGCACCGCTTCCACGCTCGACATCGTGGACCGCGTGAAGGCAGAAGTCCCGCGCCTGCAGGCGGCCCTCCCGCCCGAGCTCGAGATGCAGACAGCGCTGGACCAGTCGATATTCGTGCGCGCCGCGGTAGACGGCGTGATCCACGAGGCGGTGCTGGCCGGCTGCCTCACTGCGCTGATGATCCTGCTATTCCTCGGAAGCTGGCGCAGCACACTGATCATCGCCGTGTCGATTCCGCTCGCCATACTGACCTCGATCAGCATCCTGTCCGCGCTCGGCGAGACCATCAACATCATGACGCTCGGCGGGCTGGCACTCGCGGTCGGGATACTGGTGGACGACGCCACGGTGGAAATCGAGAACATCAACCGCCAGTTCGCGCTGGGCAAGCCGATCCAGCAGGCGATTCTGGATGGCGCGCAGCAGATCGCGGTGCCGACGTTCGTCGCGACGTTGTGCATCTGTATCGTGTTCGTGCCGATGTTCCTGCTGACCGGCGTGGCGCGGTATCTGTTCGTGCCGCTGGCGGAGGCGGTGGTGTTCGCCATGCTCGCCTCGTACTTCTTCTCGCGGACGGTGGTGCCGACGCTCGCCAAGTACCTGCTGCGCGCAGAGGACCACACGAGCCACAAGGAGCTGAGCCGCTGGAACCTGCTCGGACGGTTCCATCGCCGATTCGAGGCCGGCTTCGAGCGGGTGCGCGATGGCTACCACGGGTTGCTGGAACGGTGCCTGGCCACGCCGGTGCTGTTCATCGTGCTGTTCCTGTTCGGTTGCGTGGCCTCCGCGGCGCTGCTGCCCTTCGTCGGTCGCGATTTCTTCCCGACCGTCGACGCGGGCCAATTCAAGCTCCACCTGCGCGCCAAGACCGGCACACGCATAGAGGAGACGGCCCGCCTGTGCGATCTGGTGGAGGCCGAGATCCGCACCGTGATTCCTGCGCGCGAGCTGGACACGATCATCGACAACATCGGGTTGCCGGCGAGCGGTACCAACCTGTCCTATAACAATTCGGGAACCGTGGGCCCGGCAGACGCCGACATCATCGTCTCCCTCAAACCGGACCATCGCGCGACCGAGGAGTACATCCGGGCGCTGCGCCAGCGGCTGCCCGACAGCTTCCCCGGTACGATGTTCTACTTCCTGCCGGCCGACATCGTCAGTCAAATCCTCAACTTCGGCCTGCCCGCTCCGATCGACGTCCAGGTCATCGGCCGCAATATCGACGGCAACCACAAGTTCGCGCTCGACCTGCTCGACAAGCTGAAGCAGGTGACCGGGATCGCCGATCTGCGCATCCAGCAGCCCTTCGATCAGCCCAAGTTCGACCTGACCGTGGATCGGACCAAAGCTCAGCAGGTCGGATTGTCGCAGAAGGACGTGGCCACCAGCCTGCTGATCTCGCTGAGCGGCAGCTTCCAGACCAACCCTAGCTTCTACCTCAACTGGAAGAACGGCGTCAGCTACAACGTGATCACGCAGATGCCGCAGTACAAGATCGATTCGCTGCAGGGGCTTTCGAACATCCCGATCTCCAGGGCCGATGGCGGCGGCAAGTCGGAGATCCTGGGCAGCCTGTCTACGGTGACCCGCGGTACCGAGCGAGCGGTGATCAGCCACTGGAACGTCCAGCCCGTGATCGACATCTACGGCGGCGTGCAGGGCCGCGACCTGGGCGGAGTCGGCGACGAGGTGAGGAAGATCGTCGATGCCAGCGTCAAGGAGCTGCCGAAAGGTTCGCGCCTGGTCGTGCGCGGGCAGATGGAAACCATGCAGTCTTCCTTTACCGGCCTGCTGCTGGGGCTGATCTTCGCGATCATGCTGATCTATTTCCTCATGGTCGTGAACTTCCAGTCCTGGCTCGATCCGTTCATCATCATCACGGCGCTGCCGGCGGCGCTGGCAGGAATCGTGTGGATGCTGTTCGCCACGCACACCACTGTCAGCGTACCGGCCTTGACCGGCGCGATCATGGCGATGGGCATCGCGACCGCCAACAGCATTCTGGTGGTGAGCTTCGCGCGCGAGCTATTGCAAAGCGACGTCGAGGCGTTCACCGCAGCCCAGGAGGCGGGCTTCACGCGCTTCAGGCCCGTGCTGATGACTGCGGCTGCGATGATCATCGGCATGCTGCCCATGTCGCTGGGCCTGGGCGAGGGCGGTGAGCAGAACGCGCCGCTCGGCAGGGCCGTGATCGGCGGACTGTTGTTCGCCACGGTGGCGACGCTGTTCTTCGTGCCGACGGTGTTTGCGGTCATTCACGGCTGGCGTTTGCGCGGGCAGACTGCGGTAGCGGCACCGGCCTGAGCCGAAAATCAAGCGGGGAATAGAATCATGGCGTCGAACTCCAACAACCGTGCAGAGAGGCTCGGCAGCGCTGGCCTCTCGACTGGGCGCCGCCGGCGCTTCGGACTTCGGTGGATCGTGGCGGGGATCGTCATTGCAGCTTTCGCAGCCGCCTTCGTCCTGGGCATCAAGCCCCGCCTGGAAGCCAATGCCGCGCTCAAGAAGGAGACGCAGGCGCTTAACGTCCCGACCGTATCGATCGTCCGGCCCAAGCCGGGTGAGGCGAACCAGGAGCTCGTGCTGCCTGGCAATGTACAGGCCTTCATGGACACCCCGATCTATGCGCGGACCAACGGTTATCTCAAGCGCTGGTACGCCGACATCGGTGCGCGCGTGAAGGCCGGTCAACTCCTCGCCGAGATCGATGCGCCGGAGGTGGACGATCAGCTGCAGCAGGCGCGCGCCGATCTCGCCA
Source organism: Gammaproteobacteria bacterium (assembly GCA_041487115.1). Lineage (GTDB taxonomy): Bacteria > Pseudomonadota > Gammaproteobacteria > Burkholderiales > SHXO01 > SHXO01. Next base: position 4,688 of record JBGPMS010000102.1, on the reverse strand, counting down.
ACGCCAAGGCGAGCCACGCGCTCGCGGTATCGACCGCGGAGCGCTGGGAAGGACTGCTCGCGTCGAACTCGGTATCGCACCAGGAGACCGAGGAAAAGCTCGCCGACACCAAGGTCAAGAAGGCGATGCTGGACGCGGCCGCATCCAACGTGGCGCGGCTGGAGAAGCTGCAATCCTACAAGAAGATCTACGCGCCGTTCAGCGGCGTGGTCACAGCGCGCAACACCGACGTAGGCGCGCTGATCGACGCCGGCAGCGCCGGTGGCCCCGCCAAGGAGCTCTACCACCTTGCCGCCACCGATCGCTTGCGCGTCTATGTCAGCGTTCCGCAGCTCTACTCGCGCGATGCTGCGCCCGGCACCCCCGCCGATCTGACGCTGGCGGAGTTCCCGGACAAGCGCTTCAAGGGGACTCTGGTGCGCACAACATCCTCCATCGACGCCGCGTCGCGCACTCTGCTGGCCGAGGTGGACGTCGACAATCGTACGGGCGAACTGCTGCCGGGCTCCTACGCGCAGGTCCATTTCAAGCTCAAGACCATCAACCAGGCACTGGTGCTGCCGGTCAACACGTTGCTGTTCCGCTCCGAGGGGACGCAGGTCGCGGTGGTCGGGCCGGATCAGAAGGTGGTGCTCACGAAAGTTGTGCTCGGGCGCGACTTCGGCACCGAGGTCGAGGTGGTCTCGGGCCTGACCGGCACCGAGTCCGTGATCCTCAATCCGTCGGATTCGCTGGCCGCGGGAACGCCGGTCCGGGTGGTGAAGGGAGCGGCGAGCAAGGACGCGGCGAACAAGGACGCGGCGAGCAAGCCGCCGAAGTAAGAGGCCGAGAGCGCGGGTGTCGGACTATCGGGGCGCCGCTTCCAGCCGTGCCGCCAGCGCCAGCATCTCCTTCCCATCGAACTGCGGCAACGAGCACGTCCCTGCGGTGCACACGAAAGCCGCAGCCTTCGGGAACTCGGGGTACTGCACGTCAGGGTTGGGCAGCGGGCCTTCGCGCCGGTCCCACCATTCGATGCGGCGGTAGGCCGATGGGTAGCGCAAGGCTGCCTGGAACAAGCCCTGCGCAGCCGGGTCGTCCTTCTTTCCGACGATCGTCAGGTGCGTCGGGTCTTTGCCCAACTCCACATCGGCGATCAGGATCCCCGCTTCCGTCCGGCGCAGCAACGCGACCTCGCGCGTGACGAGATAGCGCATGGCCCGCTCGGCATCCGCGCGGTAGTCGGGGTTCCCGGTATAGCGAGCGGCCAGATTGAAGAACCGTGCTGCCGCGATGTTCTCGTCGATCTGCGGCTTGGGCTTGAGCACCTGCCCGCGATCGGCGGCGGTGGCGTAGCCGGCCCCACGCGCAGTCGGGAAGTTCTTGCGCACGAAGCGCGCCGTGTCCTCCGCGCGGGCCAGCCACTGTCGATCGCCGGTCACGGAGTACAGGGCGAGCAGGCCGCGGCCCATGGCGAGGGAATCTTCCAGGTACGGGCCGGCCGCGGCTCGCTCGTCATGACGAAAACCGCCCTCGGGCAGCACGCGATTCTTGACGGTCCACTCGGTAGCGGATTGCGCCTGCCTGAGATACTGCTCGTCCAGCGTGGCGCTGTAGAGCTGCACCAGCGCCTGCACCATCCAGCCTTGTTCGCGCGCGTACAGATGCTTGTCGATGGCCGGCATGCCCAGCTTGCGCCGGCTGGCGTCATCGAGCGAGAAGTACTCGCCGCTGTGCTCGCCTTTGACGAGATCGGCGTCCTGGCTCACGTAGAACGCGCCTTCCGGGCTCATGAGGAAGCCGGTGACGTAGCGATGGATCTCTTTTGCTGCCTCGAGGTAGGCAGGATCGCCGAGAATCATGCAGCCGAGCGCGTAGGCGCGCAGATAGTCCGCCTGGATCTGCAGCAGCTTTTCGAAGTGGGGGTGCTTCCAATCGCGATCGGTGGAGTACTGGTACACCCCGCCCCATGCCGGATCGATCAGCCCGAGCGCTCCGTTGAGATCCTGGCGTGCGATCTGTCTCGCCTGGGCGTCGCCCCGACGCGCGAGCACCAGCGCGTATTCCACCGTATCCCGGTCCAGGTACTTTTGCTCCTGATCGAGGCCGCCGAGCTTGAAGTCGTGGCTCTTCTCGAAGCGCTGCGCCAGCTCCTTGCGGACCGGACCGGGCAGCAGATGGGTGTCGGAATAGGTCTCGATGCTGGCCTGGTCGAGGTACTTGAGCGGGCTGGGATCGGCCACGATGGCCTCGAGCAGCCGCCCCATGCGCTCCGGCGGGATGTATCCGCGGCGCTTGACGATCTCGGTGCCGTCGGGCGCGAACACCACCGTGGCGGGCCAACCGTACTCGTCGTAGCGCCGCGACAGGTCGGGGCGCGCGTCCTGGTCGACCTTGAGCGCGATATAGTGCTTGCCGATGACCTGGGCCACCTTGGCGTCGTGGTAGGTGGTCTCTTCCATGACGTGGCACCAGTGGCACCACACTGCCTCGAGGTCCAACAGGATGAGGCGGTTTTCGCGTTTGGCGCGGGCAAATGCCTCCTCCGACCATTCCTCCCACTGAATGGCGGTCTTGGCGGTGGCCGCAGCAAGGCCGTCGGGCTTCCCGTTCATGCGAGCGGCCTCGGCGTTCAGGCCAAGCGCCAGGATCAACAGGCATGCGGCACGCCATTGGGGAAGCAGGTTCATGGTCATCTCTTCGGGTCCGCTCGCAGACTATACGGCACGGGACGGCGCGCGGATTCGCCGCGGTTGCCCAAGGGCAGAAAACTCCCTATAATCCGCGCCTTCTTCGGGTCGAGGCCAGCATCAGAGGCTTTTGTCCGGAGCCCATCCAGGAGCTTGCGTTCTTTCATGCCCCCATAGAGTTGGCGGGCGCCCTCGCACCGACTCCCGGAACGTCGTCCTTGCCTCACCGTCCCGCACGCGGGGGGCATCACCCACAAGGAGATGCGATGCGACACTACGAGATCGTCTTCATCGTCCATCCCGATCAGAGCGAGCAGGTGCCCGCGATGATCGAGCGCTACAAAGGGATGGTCGCCACCCGCAACGGCCACATCCACCGGCTGGAGGACTGGGGCCGGCGCCAGATGTCCTACCCCATCCAGAAGATGCACAAGGCGCACTACGTTCTGATGAACGTGGAGTGCGACCAGGAGACCCTGGACGAGTTGGAGCACGCGTTCCGCTTCAACGATGCCGTGCTGCGCCACCTCACGATGAACATGCGCGGTCCGGTCACCGAGGCCTCGCCCATGATGCGGCAGGAGAAGCGCCCGGCCAATCCCGACGACCGGCCAAGATCCTTTGAAGACCGGCCGCCGCGATCCGAAGACCGGCCGCCGCGATCCGAAGATCGGCCGAGATCGTCCGAAGACCGGCCTAGGCCCTCCCCGGACGTACCGCCCGCTCCAACCACCGCGGGCTAGGTGCACAACCAGGTCCGGCTGGGCGGCACGGTCGTCGCGCGCGAGGCTCTGCGGCACACACCGTCCGGCGTTCCCATCCTGACCTTCACACTCAAGCACGAATCCATGCAGGTCGAGGGCGCTGTGCCCAGGCAGATAGGATTCGAGATCGAGGCGATGGCGATGGGCGATGTGGCGCAGGGGATGAGTGCGTTGCAGGCAGGACAGAAAGTCCGCCTCGCGGGATTCCTCGCCAGCCGCAGCCGGCTCAGCACCCACGTCGTGCTCCACGTGAACCAATTCGAATTCGACTAGAGGACAAAGATCATGGCATTCGGAGGCAGCAGATTCGGCAGCAAGGCCAAGGACAAGCGCAAGGAAGGCGATCGCGGGTTCCGCCCGCTGTTCAAACGGCGCAAGTTCTGCCGCTTCACCGCGGAAGGGATCAAGGAGATCGACTTCAAGGACGTCGAGCTCCTGAAGGACTTCATTAACGAGAACGGCAGGATCATCCCGGCGCGCATCACCGGGACCAAGTCTCACTTCCAGCGCCAGCTGTCCGCGGCCATCAAGCGCGCACGCTTCCTGGCGTTGCTGCCGTACACCGACCTGCACTGAGGACACCGACCATGCAAGTGATCCTGCTGGAAAAGCTCGCCAACCTGGGCTCGCTCGGCGACATCGTCAAGGTCAAGGCCGGGTACGCCCGCAACTATCTGATCCCCAAGGGCAAGGCGAAGCGCGCGACGGAATCCAACGTGGCCGAGTTCGAGCAGCGCCGAGCGGAGCTGGAACGAGCGCAAAGCGATGTCGCGGCTGCATCGCAGGCTCGCGCCGCGCAGCTCGAAGGGGTGACGATCCAGGTCACGCAGAAGGCGGGCGTAGATGGCCGCCTGTTCGGCTCGGTAACCAACTCGGACATCTCCGAGGCGCTCAAGGCGCAGGGCTTCGACGTCGTGAAGGCATCGGTGCGACTGCCGCACGGGCCGCTCAAGCAAGTGGGCGACTACGAGATCGTCATCGATCTGCACACCGACGCGAAGGCGACGATCAAGGTGTCGGTGGTGGGCGAGCAGTGATATGTTAGGGGCGAGGGAACAACTCTAGCGCGGCTGTCGCTGGTGCCAGACTGCGCATACGGAAAAAGGGGCTGCGGCCCGAATGGCACTTACTTAAGCTTTTTCGGGTGGCCATGTTCTCGGACGAGCGCACGGGCAGTCGCGCGCGGTTTGGTGAGTATCGGATAGGGTTTAGGTCGTCGTTTGAGGGCGCGGGGCTCGATACGGCCGGGGCGCTC
>JBGPMS010000101.1:0-15333 GCA_041487115.1 Gammaproteobacteria bacterium | reverse complement strand
GCACCGGGGCTCACCGCGAGCACGCGTATGCCATGCTCGAGGCTATAGCTGCCGAGCGTGCGTGTGAACGCGTTCAGCCCCGCGTTGCCGGTCGAGCCGGCGATATAGCCTGAATCCAGCCGATCGGCGGCGAGCCCGGTGACATTGATGATTACGCCATGCCCGCGCGTCTGCATCGCTGCGTAGTACGCCCGCGACATGTTGATATAGCCGAAGACTTTCAGGTCCCACGCCATGCGCCAGCGCGCCTCGTCGACCGCATGCAGATCGCCGCCGGGGATTGCGCCGGCGTTGTTGATCAGGATGTCCGGCGTGTCGGTCGCGGCCAACAGTGTCGCGATGCTTTCGCTGCGTGAGAGATCCAGCGCGTGCACCCTCGCCGAGACCTGGAAGTCGTTGCGGATGCTAACAGCCGCCTTCTCCAGCATCGCTAAGTCGCGGGCCACCAGGTGCACCGAGCAACCTTCCGCCGCGAGGCCGCGCGCTACCGCGAGGCCGATTCCCTTTGATGCGCCAGTGACTACTGCCATGCGATTCTTGAATCCGAGTTGCATCCCGTTCTCCGTGTTTGCTCGCTAACGTTCTGCGCCTTCATGTTCCACGCGGCGACATCCGCGAAGTCGGCATTGCCGCCCGAGACGAATACGCCGACTCGCTCCGACATCGTGCGCAGCGGCGCCTCACATTGGCGCATAGGAAATTCAAACGCCGCAGCTTGGAACAGCCGGGGCAGTTAGGGTGCGCGCGCTCGGGCGAGCAGGCTCAGGTGTGAATCTATCATTACTCGGGGATCGTCGACGCAACGAGGATGTCGCAGCTCCCGAGGAGGCGCCGGTGCCAGACGACCTTCGGCGGAAGCAGAGAACGGTGCTGCACGCCTATCGGGGAGTCGATGGTCATCCGTGCGCCCGCTGTCGACTACACTCCCTGCCGGATTTGTGTTCCTTGGATTCGAGTTTGCCTACTACGAATCGGAGCGGTCCGCCTTCTCGTCGCTCTACCATGAGGTCTTCTGGGGATCAGAGCCGGCGATGCATCGCTTCGCTAAACAATTGAACGCGCACCTCCTGTGTGATTCGTTTGCCGACGTTGCGGAGATCGAGGTCGTGCGTAGTCTTCTCCTGGCAAAAAATCCGGAGCTGCCCACGCTCGAGACTGCCTGCATGCCGCGGGCGATGGCAATCTATGGAAGACCCAGGAGTTTCTGAATAGGAGTATTGCAGCCGGCCAGGGCGTGAGTACTGAAACGGCGCCACCACGGGGTATCCGGCTGACCGCAGTTCGATCGCGACTGACACAGTCTCCAAGGCGATCGCAAAGCATCGCGACAGCTCGATCCCGATGGGTGTCCGGCACGATTCAGTTCGTAGCCGGCAGAGTGAGAAAACAGGCGCGATCGGAGTCTGCAGCAGGAAAGGTGGCGTCGATCGCATTGCAGCAACTCGCGATTGGATTCTTGCGAGGCAGAGCGTTTTTTTGTCCCTTGACGCCGGCCGCCTAATGGGCGTCCGCTTTCCCTCGTTGGGTCGACAGCCGGCATGCGACAACGGATCAGTCGCAGCAAGCCTTGCGGTGATGAGAGACCACGAAGGAGCGTACGGCGGCTAGGAAGCACGTGGTGGGAGGATATGCCGGCATTCTTTTCGGCCCACGCAAATCTGGCCAAGACAAGCTTCTCGGTGTTGCTCTCTACCATGGACCGCTAAGGCCCACCTCGCCCCCACCGCGTGTCGGTGGAAGGAAATCAGGTTGCAGGTTGATTCGCGGGTAATCCCAGAATCTGTCCATAAAATAATGTATAATCAGTATGATATAGAATTGACCTGGCGGAAGGGGTGGGATTCGAACCCACGGTGCTGTTGCCAGCACGCTGGTTTTCAAGACCAGTGCATTAAACCGCTCTGCCACCCTTCCCGGACGGGCGGATGCATTGTTGCCGCATACCCTCCAATTCCGGCCGAATCATATCGCTTTGCGTCGCCCGCGACCAACACAAGGGTTGAAACTTTCAGCCAACTGCCCTAGTCTTAGTACTTGATTTCGTAAGGCTGGGAGGCCTCAACTCTATGCAACCCGAATTGCAATACCCGGCGCAAGGCGCTGGGCTGGTCGTCGAGCAGAACAAGGTCCTGCGCAACACCTACATGCTGCTTGGCCTGTCGATGATCCCAACGGTGATCGGCGCATGGGTCGGCGTCAACACCAACTTCGCCTGGCTCGCGCAATACCCGATCGCCGGCCCGTTGCTGATGCTGGCGGTCATCATCGGCAGCATGTTCGCGATCAGCGCCCTACGCGACAGCGCGTGGGGTGTGGTAGCGATGCTGGCGTTCACCTTCCTGATGGGCTGGTGGCTGGGGCCGATGCTGCAGTACGCGCTGCACTTCCGTAACGGCGCGCAGCTCATCGGGCTGGCCGGTGGCGCCACCGGGGCAATCTTCATTGGGCTGGCCAGCTACGTAACGGTAACCAAGAAGGATTTCAGCTTCCTCGGCAAGTTCCTCTTCGTGGGGTTGATCCTGCTGGTCCTGGGCGCCGTCGCCAACCTGTTCTTCCAGGTGCCTGCCGCGTCGCTGACCATCTCGGCTGTCGCGGTAGTGCTGTTCGCCGGCTATATCCTGTACGACGTTAGCCAGATCGTGAACGGCGGAGAGGCCAACTACGTGATGGCGACGCTCAAGATCTACATCGACATCTACAACATCTTCGTGCATCTGCTGAACCTGCTGCTGGCTTTCGCCGGCAATCGCGATTGACGGTACGGCGCGCGCGGGGAAGTTTCCGGACGGGGCTGCCACGGCAGCCCCGTTTTCATTGGTCCCGTACGAACAGTGCGATGGACTCGATGTGCGAAGTATGCGGGAACATGTTGACCACCCCGGCTGCCAGGAGCCGATAGCCCTTCCCGTGCACCAGAACGCCGGCGTCTCGCGCCAACGTGCCGGGATGGCACGACACGTACACGATGCGCTCCGGGGCGCCATCGCCCAGGGCGTGCACCAGCGTCTGCGCACCGTCACGCGGTGGGTCGATCAACATGCGGTCGAGCGGACCGAGCCGTCCCAGAATCCGCGCCGCGTCATGGAACAGATCGCCGACGACGAACTGGGTGCGCTCCGCCAGGCCGTTCGCGTCGGCATTCTCCGCTGCTCGAGCCACGAGCTCGGGGCTGCCTTCAACTCCAACCACATCGGCACCGCTCCGCGCGATCGCGAGGCTGAAGTTGCCCAGCCCGCAGAACATGTCGGCGATGCGCAGGCCCGCTGCAGGCGCCAGCAATGCCATAGCGCGGCGCACCAGGACTCGGTTGACGGCGAAATTGACCTGGGTGAAGTCGGTCGGCTCGAAGTGGAAAGTGAGCTCGAACTCGGGCAGGCGATAGAACAGCGGGTAGGCAATTGTACTGTCCAGCGGGTAAATGGAGTCCGGCCCGCCTGGCTGCAGACGGATGTCGACCCCTTCGCGGGAGGAAAACTCGCGCAGCAAGACCATATCGCCTTCGGTCGGCCGGTCCAGCACTCGCACAGTCAGTACTGCGACCCCCTCCCCGACCGCAATTTCGATCTGCGGGATGCGGTTGTCGACGGTCAGGGACGAGATCAGCTCGCGCAACGGGCGAATCAGAGCCGAGATCCTGGGCGGCAACACCTCGCAGGAGTCCATGTCCACCACCAGCGGTGCGCGGCGCTCGCGGAAGCCCACCAGCGCCCCGCCCTTGCTCGCCACCTGCCTGACCGAGAGGCGCGCGCGCTGCCGGTATCCCCAGGAAGGGCCGTGAATCGGCGCGAGCATGGTGTCAGCCTTGACCTTGCCGATCCGCGCGAGGTTATCTTCGAGTACGCGCTGCTTGATCGCGACCTGGGCGCGCGCGTCAAGGTGCTGGATACTGCAGCCGCCGCAACGCTGATAGTGCGGGCAGCGCGGCACGACGCGACTGCTGCTCTCGCGCAGCACGCGCGTGACGTTGGCGAGATCGAAATTCGGTTTGCGCCGCCAGCGCTCGTACTCCACCAGTTCCCCGGGTAGAGCGCCATCCACGAACACCACCTTGCCGTCAGTGCGCGCGACTCCGCGCCCGTCCTGGTCGAGCGCCGACACCTCCGCCCGCGGCCGGTCAGCCCGCGGCGTCGCGGGGGGTCGGAGCACCAGAGGAGTCGCGCTGCCAGGCACCGATGAACTCTTGCCAATGGGAGGCGGTGGAGCGCGAGAGAGTGTCGTGCGCCAGGCCGATCTCGTGCTCGTACTGCTCCGCGGTCAGCAGCCCGCGCAGGAGCTGAAATCGAAGGTATACCAGGTACGTGTTGGCCGCGTCGGTCTCGCAGTAGTTGCGGATCGCAGCCAGTTCCCCGCGTTGGTAGGCGTCCCATACCTTTGACCCGTCCATCCCCAGCTTGCCCGGAAACCCGAGCAGCCGCGCGATCTCATCCAAGGGGGCCGAGGCGCGCGGCTGATACAGCGACAGCAGGTCCATGAGGTCCAGATGGCGCAGGTGATAGCGGCTGATGTAGTTGTTCCACTTGAAGTCGCGATCGTCCTCGCCCAGATCCCAGTAGCGGTGTGCTCGCACGGCGTGCACCAATGCGCGATAGTGCAGCACTGGCAGATCGAAGCCACCGCCGTTCCAGGACACGAGCTGCGGCGTGTACTTCTCGACCCCGTCGAAGAAGCGCTGCAGCAGTGCTGCCTCCGGCTCCCCCGCATCCCCTAGCGACCATACCGTGAAGCTGTTGCGCTCGCGCAGCGCGCAGGAGATCGCGACCACTCGGTGCAGGTGCAGCGGAAGAAAGTCGCTGCCACTGACTTGCCGGCGGCGCTGGAAGGCGAGCTCGGCCACGTCGGCGTCGCTCATGTCCGCCGGCAGGCCGTTGATGCGCCGCAGGCCCCCGATGTCTGGGACGGTCTCGATGTCGAAGGCCAGAACGGGGGTCATCGGGAATACAGGCTGGAGGCAAGAGGAGAAGCCTGGCGATTCTAGCAGTTCTGACCCGTCGGCCTTGGCCCGCAGGGGGCGTGCTAACATCTCTGCAGGGAGGCGGATACAGATAAAAGCCGGAAGGAGGGAAATGTGAAAATTGACGCACCGATGCACGCTGATCAGCGTGTCGGGCCCGTCATCCCGGAGTTCGTGGGCCATGCCGCGCTAAGGCGCTGGGTCGCGGACACCGCGCGGCTCACCCATCCCGATCGAGTGGTCTGGTGCGACGGCTCCGACCACGAGTATCACGCTTTGTGCGCCGAACTGGTGCGTGCCGGCACCTTGATCCCACTCAATCCCGCCAGGCGCCCTGGCAGTTTCCTCGCGCGCTCGGACCCCGGCGACGTGGCACGGGTCGAAGACCGCACCTTCATCTGCAGCAATCAGCAGCACGACGCCGGACCGACCAACAACTGGGTGGAGCCGGCGCAGATGAGGGCACGCCTCCTGGAGCTGTTCGACGGGAGCATGCGGGGCCGGACCCTGTACGTCGTGCCGTTCAGCATGGGGCCAATCGGCTCTCCTCTGGCGAAGATCGGTGTGCAGATCACGGACTCGGCGTACGTGGTCGTGAGCATGCGGATCATGACGCGTATGGGGCGCGAAGCGCTGGATGCGTTGGGGGAGGATGGCGACTTCGTACCCTGCCTGCATTCCGTAGGCATGCCTCGCGCGCCCGGCCAGGCGGACGTGCCCTGGCCCTGCAATCCGGAACACAAGTACATCGTCCATTTTCCAGAGGAGCACTCGATCTGTTCGTTCGGCAGCGGCTACGGTGGCAACGCGCTGCTCGGCAAGAAATGCCTGGCTTTGCGCATTGCTTCGAGTCTGGGGCGCAGCCAGGGCTGGCTGGCCGAGCACATGCTGATCCTGGGCGTGGAGTCGCCTGCCGGGGAGAAGACCTACATCGCGGCGGCCTTTCCGAGCGCCTGCGGCAAGACCAACTTCGCCATGCTGATTCCTCCTCCCGCATTGGAAGGCTGGACGATTACCACGATCGGCGACGACATCGCCTGGATCAAGCCCGGCGCCGACGGACGGTTGTACGCCATCAATCCGGAACGCGGCTTTTTCGGCGTGGCCCCCGGTACATCGCGCCAGTCCAATCCCAACGCCATGGCGATGCTGGAAGAAAACTGCATCTTCACCAACGTCGCCATGACCCCCGACGGCGACGTGTGGTGGGAGGGCATGACCGATGAGCCGCCCGCGCACCTGATCGACTGGCGGGGAATGCCATGGACGCCTGACTCGGGCACCAAAGCCGCGCATCCGAACGCGCGCTTCACGGTGGCGGCATCGCAGTGCCCTTCCATCGACCCGGACTGGGAGAATCCCGAGGGCGTGCCGATCTCGGCCTTCGTGTTCGGTGGCCGCCGCTCCGACACGGTTCCTCTCGTATACGAAAGCGCGAGCTGGACCGATGGAGTGTACGCGGCCGCGACCATGGGCTCCGAGACCACCGCCGCCGCCACCGGAAAGGTGGGAGAGGTGCGCCGCGACCCCTTTGCCATGCTGCCCTTCTGCGGGTACCACATCGGCGACTATTTCGACCACTGGCTGGACATGGGAGGGAAGCTGGCGACCCCGCCGCGCATCTTCTGCGTCAACTGGTTCCGGAAGGGCCCCGAGGGCAAGTTCCTATGGCCGGGCTACGGCGAGAACATGCGCGTGCTCAAATGGATGGTGGATCGCTGCCAGGGGCGAGCAGGAGCGGTGCAGAGCGTGCTGGGTTGGATGCCGAGGAAACAGGACCTGGAGTGGACGGGCCTGGGTGCGACCGCGCTGGCCCGCTTCGGCGAGCTCATGGCGGTGGAGCGCGACGCCTGGTCCCAGGAATTGCGTCTGCACGATGAGCTCTTCGCGAAGCTCCGGGAGAAGGTCCCCAAGCAACTCGCACTCAGGCAGGAATCCCTGCTGGCGAGCCTGGAGCGCTCGCCCGAGCGCTGGACCGTGCCTGACTAGGAAAAGCGCAGATCCTGAGCCACGCGGGCCGCGGAGAACATGCAGGTGGACTTGCTGTAGCCCTCTCTGTTCGAGGACGCGAACGCAGCTACCCGAAGACGCCGGTCGAAAGATAACGGTCGCCACGATCGCACACGATGGTGACGATCACCGCGTTCTCGACCTCCTTGGATACTTCGAGCGCGGCCCACAGGGCGCCACCGGAGGACACGCCGGCAAAGATCCCCTCCTCTCGCGCCAGACGGCGCATGCTGTCCTCGGCTTCGACTTGGCTCACCTCGATGATGCGGTCGACCTGCTGCGGGTCGTAGATCTTCGGCAGGTAGGCTTCCGGCCACTTGCGGATGCCGGCGATCTGAGAACCCGCGGTCGGCTGGCAGCCCACGATGTGGATGGCCGGGTTCTTCTCCTTGAAAAAGCGGGAGCAGCCCATGATGGTTCCGGTGGTGCCCATGCTGCTCACGAAGTGCGTGATCCGGCCCCGCGTGTCGCGCCAGATCTCGGGGCCGGTGCCTTCGTAGTGGGCGCGCGGGTTGTCCGGGTTGGCGAACTGATCGAGGATGCGCCCCTCGCCGCGCGCCTCCATCTGCTGGGCGACGTCGCGGGCCATCTCCATCCCCCCGTCCTTGGGCGTCAGCACGATCTGCGCACCGAATGCCGACATGGTCTGCCGCCGCTCCTCCGACAAGTGTTCGGGCATCACCAGTACCATCCGGTAGCCTCGCATCGACGCCACCATTGCCAGCGCGATCCCGGTATTCCCGCTGGTCGGCTCGATCAGGGTGTCGCCAGGTTTGATCTCACCGCGCGCCTCGGCGTGGGCAATCATGGACAGCGCGGGACGGTCCTTGACGGAGCCTGCAGGGTTGTTGCCTTCGAGCTTGGCCAGCAGAACGTTGGAGGTGGTTCCCGGAATGCGCTTGAGACGCACCAGGGGCGTATTGCCGACAAAGCCTTCCAGCGTGTCGTAATCGGCCGACGATGCCTCTGGCGGAGCGCGGCCGGCGCGCATCGATGCGGCGCCACTCAGTTTTCCAGCAGCCATTTGACATATCTCCCTACACCCTGCTCCACGTTGAGGAACGGCGCGGAATAACCGGCCCGGCGGAGCTGGGCGATATCGGCCTGAGTGTAACTCTGGTATTTCTCTTTCAACCCCGAGGGGAATGGCGTGTATTCGATCAGGGACTGCGACCGCATCTGCTCCAGTTCGAGCCGCTCTTCACCGCGGCTCGCGCGCACCGCGTTGACCGTGGCGACAGCCACCTCGTTGAAGGTCTGAGCCTCGCCGGTGCCCAGGTTGAAGATGCCCGACCGCTCGATGTGGTCGAGGAAATAGAGATTGACCTTGACCACGTCGTCTACCGAGATGAAATCACGCCGCTGCTCGCCCGCCTCGAACCCCCCGCTGCCTTCGAACAGCTTGACCTGCCCATCCGCCCGGTACTGGTTGAAAAAATGGAACGCGACCGAAGCCATGCGCCCCTTGTGGGCTTCGCGCGGGCCGTAGACGTTGAAGTAGCGCAAGCCCACGACCTGCGACGTGTTGTCGGTCCAGCGCCGCCTGACCAGATTGTCGAACAGGAACTTGGAGTAACCGTAGACGTTGAGCGGCCGCTCGCGCTGGGGCTCCTCGCGGAACACGGATCCCGCGCCGTACACCGACGCCGACGAGGCGTAGATGAAAGGCACCTCTTCGGCCTGGCAGAAGTCGAGCAGCTCGGCCGAGTAGCGGTAGTTGTTCTCCATCATGTAGCGCCCGTCGGCCTCCATCGTGTCGGAGCAAGCACCCTGGTGCAGCACCGTGGTCACCTCCCCGTCGTAGGCGCCCAGCGCGAGCTGACGCAGAAACTCCTGCTTGTCGACATAGTCGGCGATGCGGCAATCCACCAGGTTGCGAAACTTGTCGCCACGCGTCAGGTTGTCGACCGCGATGACGTCATCCTCACCCCGCTGGTTGAGGGCTTTGATCAGGTTGGAGCCGATAAACCCGGCTGCACCAGTGACGACGATGGACATGTGGGACGCTCGATGAAGATCAGGCCATTGTAGCGGAGGTCAGGCAAAAAGCTCGGCCGGGTAGACCACCGCGGTGCCGAGCTTGCCGACGACGATCCCGGCCGCCTTGTTGGCCCAGCGCACGGCCTCGGCCAAGTCCAGTCCCGCCGCCAGCATGACTCCGAGCGTGGCGATCACCGTGTCCCCGGCACCGCTCACGTCGTAGACTTCCTTGGCCACCGCCGGCACATGCAACGATTCGTCCTTCCGGAACAGTGTCATGCCTTCCTCGCTGCGGGTGATCAGCAATGCATCGACCTCGAGCGCCTGGCGCAGCTTCTCGGCCTTGTCCGCGAGCTCCGCCTCGCTGTTCCAGCGTCCGGCCACTTGCCGAAACTCACCCAGGTTGGGGGTGAGCACGGTGGCGTGCCTGTAGCGCTCGAAGTCATCGCCCTTGGGGTCCACCAGAACGATCTTCCCGGCGGCGCGAGCTTGCGGGATCATACGACCGACGTGCGCCAATCCGCCCTTGCCGTAATCGGAGAAGATCACGACTTTGGCGGCTGACAGCCGCGCGTCGAAATCGGCGCGCTTGGCTTCCAGGGCTTCGGGCGCAGGCACGTTCTCGAAGTCGATACGCAGCAATTGTTGCTGGCGCCCGATGACGCGCAGCTTCACGGTCGTGTTGACCGTGGCGTCGCGCGTGAGCTGCGCGTCTACTCCGTCCGCCTCCAATAGCCGCGCGAGCGCAGCCCCGGGCTCATCGGTCCCGACCACCGCCAGCAGGTCGACGCGGCCCCCGATCGCGGCCACATTGCGCGCCACATTGGCCGCACCACCGGGCCGTTCCTCGGTGCGCGTGATGCGCGCTATCGGTACCGGGGCCTCGGGCGATATGCGGCTCACCTCGCCGAACCAGTAGCGGTCGAGCATGACATCGCCTACCACCAGCACGTGGGCTTGCGACAGGTCAGGACGCGGCATGCTCATCGGCTCACGCTCGCCCGATCGAGTAGTACTCCAGCCCCGCCTCCTTCACCAGCGCAGGGTCGTAGAGATTGCGGCCGTCGAAGATCAGAGGCTGCCGCAGGCGTTGCTTGATGGCGCCGAAGTCCGGGCTGCGGAACTCCTTCCACTCGGTGACGATGACCAGTGCATCCGCGCCATCGACGGCAGGCAGGGGCGCCTCCGCGTAACTCACCCGCGGGTCGTCGCGATACAGGTGCTGCGCTTCGCTCATGGCTGCAGGATCATAGGCGCATATGGTGGCTCCACGCTCGAGCAGCTCGCGAATGACCACGCGGCTGGGCGCCTCGCGCATGTCGTCGGTGTTCGGCTTGAAGGCGAGGCCCCATAGGCCGAAGCGCCGGCCGTCCAGCCGCTCGCCCAGCCGCGCAGTGAGCTTGTGCACCAGCCGATGCTTCTGCGCCTCGTTGGCCTCCTCCACTGCCTGCAGGATGCGCAGGTGCAGGCCCTCCTGGCCGGCGGTCCGCTGCAACGCCTTCACGTCCTTGGGGAAGCAGGAGCCGCCGTAACCGCAGCCGGCGTACAGAAAGTGATAGCCGATGCGCGGATCGGAGCCGATGCCATGCCGGACCTGCTCGATATCGGCGCCCAGCTTCTCCGCCAGGTTAGCCAGCTCGTTCATGAAGGAGATGCGCGTGGCCAGCATGGCGTTGGCGGCGTACTTGGTCAGCTCGGCCGAGCGCACGTCCATCACCAGCATGCGCTCGTGGTTGCGCTGAAACGGCGCATACACCGCACGCATGATCTGGGTGGCGCGCTCGTCGTCCGATCCGATCACCACACGGTCCGGCTTCATGAAGTCCTCGACCGCGGCACCCTCCTTCAGGAATTCGGGGTTGGACACTACGCTGTATGGGACCTCGACCCCGCGCGCCTTCAACTCCTCGCCGATGGCCTCGCGCACCTTGTCGGCGGTGCCCACGGGCACCGTGGATTTGTCCACCACCACTTTGTAGTCGCGCATGTGCCGACCCATGCTGCGCGCGGCGGCAACCACGTGGCGCAGGTCGGCCGAGCCGTCCTCGTCCGGCGGGGTACCGACGGCGATGAACTGCACCGTACCATGGTGCACGCTCTCCTCGACTTCGGTAGTGAAGCGCAAGCGGCCCGCTTGCGCGTTGCGCTTGACCAAGGCTTCTAGCCCGGGCTCGTAGATGGGGATGCCACCTGATTTGAGCAGAGCGATCTTATCCTTGTCGACATCCAGGCACAGCACGTCGTTGCCCAGATCGGCGAGGCAAGCGCCGGAGACAAGCCCGACGTAGCCGGTTCCTACGATGGTGATTTTCACTGTTCAGCCCGGTGAAGGTATAGATCGGGTGGCGGACGTCACGCCGCGATCTCTTGATGAATGCCGCGCAGCGCGGCGAGCGGGTCCGGCGCACGCGTGACGGGACGGCCGATCACAAGGTAGCTCGCGCCGGCTGCGAGCGCCAGCCGGGGCGTGGTGACCCGCTTCTGATCGTCACCCAACTTCAGCTGATCGCGGGGCTCTGCCGCCGGCCGGATGCCAGGCGTAACCAGGACAAACCCAGGCCGGCGTTCGCTGCGCAGGCGCGCGGCTTCCAGCGCCGAGCAGACTACGCCGTCCAGCCCACACACATCGGTCAGGGCGGCCAGGCGGCACACCGCCTCTTCGAGGGAGCCGACGATCCCGACGTCCGCCAGATCCTGCGGGCCGAGGCTGGTCAGGATCGTCACCGCGATCAGCCGCGGCCGGTCAGGCGCGCCACCCACCGCCTCCCGCGCCGCCTCGAGCATGAGGCGACCGCCCAGCGCGTGGACGTTCACCATCCATACGCCGAGTCTGGCCGCCGACTTGCAGGCCTGAGCCACCGTGTTGGGAATGTCGTGAAACTTCAAGTCGAGGAAGATGCCGAAGCCGCGCTGCACCAGCTTTTCGACCAGGGCCGGGCCGGCCGCGGTGAACAACTCTTTGCCCACCTTCAGCCGGCACAGCTCCGGCGTGAGTTGGTGCGCGAGGGCAAGGGCACTCTCCGCATCCGGGAAGTCCAGGGCGACGATGATCTTCGGGTCGCTCACGCGGGCCGCCTCTTCCATCGCAGTCCCGATATCAGCACCGCGCGTCGGCGTCCGGCCGCAATCGATTTGCTGTCGATCCCCATCGGAACGATGGGGCCCCTCGCCAGGTAGCTCATGCGAGCCGCCTCTTCCACCGCCGTCCCGATAGTTAGCACCGCGCGTCGGCGTCTGGCCGCGTTCGCTTGGCTCGCATCCCCAGCCCAAAGGGCCGGGGCCCCTGCTCGGTAGCTCACGCGGCCATCTCCCTTTCCTCATTGCGGCGAGGCGGATACGTCTCCCACCCATGGCAGGCAGGGCAATGCCAGTAGAACTGGCGCGCCTTGAAGCCGCAGGTCTCGCAGCGGTAAAGGGCAAGGCTGCGCGTGTGCTGGTGCACCAGGTCGCGGATCAGCTCGAGGTCCCCGCGACGCTCGGCAGGTGCTTCCAGGAGCTGCACCTCCAGCAGCTTGTCCAGTCCGAGGAGCGTCGGCGCGCGACGGAGCTCGTCGCGCACCAACTCATTCGCGCGCGCCGGGCCGTCGCGCTCCAGTACCGCTTGAAACACGGTGTTGAGCAGATCGATCGACGGGTAGCTGGCCAGGTAGCCTCGCAGCAGGCTGATCCCTTCGTCCAGCCGCCCCACCCGCCGAAAGGCGGTGAGGAACTTCTCCGCCGCGAGCGGCAGGTAGTCCGGGTTCTGGCCCTCTACGCGCTTCCAGCACTCGATGGCCTCCTCCGGCTTGTCCGCGTTCATGGCAAGGTCGCCCAGGAGGATATGGGCTCGAACACACTTCCGGTTGACGTTCAGCGCTTCCTGCAGCTGACCGCGGGCCTGGTCAGGGCGCGAATGAGTCATCTCGGACTGGGCCAACTCGCAGTAGAAATGCGCGATCTCGCGTTGGCTGGACTGTCCCGTGACCGCATCCATGCGGCGCGACGCGTCGATGGCCTTGAGCCAGTCCTTCTCCTGCTCGTAGATCTCGAGCAGGAACTTGAGCGCAGACTGCTCGTAGGAGGTCCCCTCCAGCTTCAGGAACATCTCCTCGGCGCGATCCAGGAACCCGGCCTTGAGATAATCCTGCGCCAGCTCGTAGAGTGCGGTGAGCCGTTGCTCGGTCGCGAGGTCGGCGCGGTCCACCAGGTTCTGGTGCATGCGGATGGCGCGCTCCACCTCGCCGCGCCGGCGGAACAGGCTACCTAGCGCGAAGTGCAGCTCCACCGTCTGCGGATCGACCTTCACGACCTCGATGAAAGCCTCGATCGCCTTGTCCGGCTGCTGATTGATGAGGAAGTTGAGTCCGCGGAAGTAGGAGGACGGCAGCGCGCGCGACTCGGTCAGGAGCTGCTTGATGTCGATGCGCGCGGCGAGCCATCCAAGACCGAAGAAGATGGGGAAGCCGATCAGCCACCAGAACTCGAATTCCATACCGTCAGGCAGCTTGGGTGCTGGTCATAGCAAGCGTCGGCCGGCTTCGGGCGGTTCGACCGTCGGCTGCCGGGCCCGCAGCTCGCGCCGCAGCTGGAGCAGCTCCCGGCGCTGGTTATACAACCACCCGACGCCCGCCAGTGCCCCAAGGCCGGCGCCACCGGCGAAGAAAACCAGCAGGACCAGCGTCAGCGGCGCCCGCCATTCCCAGCCCAGGAAGTAACGCACGACAACCGGATCAGTGTTCTTGATGGCAAAGCCGAAAAGGACCAGAAAGAGGACGATCCGCAGGATCCAGCGCAGGTACCGCATCAACTCCGTCCAAAGCCTCGCCCGCCGGGGCCTGCGAGGTTACTGCTGCTGTTCGTCCCGCTGCGCGTCCACACGCTCGCGCAGCTCCTTGCCCGCCTTGAAGTGTGGCACGTATTTGGCCGGGACCTGCACCTTCTCCCCGGATTTGGGGTTGCGCCCGACGCGCGGAGGCCGATAGTTCAAGCCGAAGCTGCCGAAGCCCCGGATCTCGATGCGCTGACCCTCGGCCAGGCTCTTGGACATGGCATCCAGGATCATCTTCACCGCCAGCTCCGCGTCGCTGGCCACCAGTTGCGGAAAATGGGCCGCGAGCCTGGAGATCAACTCCGACTTTGTCATGAGTTTTCCTTATCGCTGGTCGGATGGCCTTGTTCGCCGGGCCGCATCGCGCCGCCCACAGGGCGCGGCGCGTTTATCGCGTCCCACCCCGCTCGCGGCACACTCCCAATATTCAGACCGGTTCCGGTGTTATTGGACCAGGCTCTGCCTGCCTCGGTGTACGCATCGCGCCGAGGTCAAGCCGCCGTCTACAGCCGTTTCCCTCACGGGGCACGCCCTTAGAAATTCTCTACGGAGTCGAATTCTTGTTGTCCAGCTTGGCCTTCAGCAGCGCGCCGAGATTTGTCGTCCCGGTGCTGGCCGGCGCCTCGGCAGCATGCTTCTGGATCGCCTCGCTTTCCTCGGCGATGCTCTTCTGCTTGATCGACAGATTGATGGTGCGGTTTTTGCGGTCGATGTTGATGATCATGGCATTGACCGCGTCGCCTTCCTTCACGTGCTGGCGGATGTCCTCCACCCGGTCACGCGACACCTCGGAAGCCCGCAGGTAGCCTTCCACGTCACCGTCGAGGCTGATGACCGCGCCTTTCGCGTCCAGCGACTTGACCTTGCCGTCCACCACGCTGCCCTTGTCGTGCGTGGCGACGTAGTTGTTGAACGGATCGCCTTCCAGTTGCTTGATGCCGAGCGAGATGCGCTCGCGCTCCACGTCGATCGCAACCACCACCGCTTCCACCTCGTCGCCCTTCTTGTACTGGCGCACTGCCTCCTCGCCCGCGACGGTCCAGGATAGATCGGACAGGTGGACCAGCCCGTCGATGCCGCCGGGCAGCCCGATGAAGACGCCAAAGTCGGTGATGGACTTGATCTGACCCTTGACCTTGTCGCCCTTCTTGTAGTTGCCGGCGAATTCCTCCCACGGGTTGGGCATGCACTGCTTCATGCCGAGCGAGATGCGGCGGCGCTCCTCGTCGATCTCGAGGATCATGACCTCGACCTCGTCACCCACCTGCACCACGCGCGACGGGTGGACGTTCTTGTTGGTCCAGTCCATCTCCGACACGTGCACCAAGCCTTCGATGCCGGACTCGATCTCCACGAACGCACCGTAGTCGGTGAGGTTGGTCACCTTGCCGAACAAGCGCGTACCCGGCGGATAGCGGCGCGCAATACCGATCCAGGGATCCTCGCCAAGCTGCTTCAGGCCCAGCGATACGCGGTTTTTCTCCTGATCGAACTTGAGCACCTTGGCTTCGACTTCATCGCCGACGGCCAGCACCTCGGAGGGATGCTTGACCCGGCGCCAGGCGAGATCGGTGATGTGCAGCAG
>JBGPMS010000100.1:0-15448 GCA_041487115.1 Gammaproteobacteria bacterium | reverse complement strand
GCACGACATCGGCAAGAACATGGTGGTGACCATGCTCAAGGGCGTGGGTTTCGAGGTGCGGGACCTCGGCATCAACGTCCCGCGCGAGAAGTTTCTAGAGGCGGTCGCCCAGTTCAAGCCGGACATCCTGGGCTTGTCGGCACTGCTCACCACCACCATGACCGAAATGCGCAACGTGATTGCGGGCCTCGACGAGGAGCGGCTGCGCCCGGCCTGCAAGGTCATGATCGGAGGGGCGCCGGTCACCGAGCATTTCGCTAGGGAGATCGGCGCCGACGCATACGCCGCGGACGCGGTCGAGGCGGTGGCGGTCGCCAAGCGGCTGCTGGAGCAGCCAGCGCCCGCCGCGCATCGTTAGCGTGGTTCGGAGTCGCCGAGCGACGGCACGATAGGCATACAGGCGCCGTGCGCCTACAAGCTCAGGCGCGTCTATGCGCGATCGTAGTTCGCAGCCGTGTCAACCCGGCTTGCCGTCGATGCGAGCTCGTGTCAGGGGAGACCAGTAGCGAACCGCGTACAACCCGAAGCCTGTCGACCAGAGTGCCGCGGAGATCAGCACACAACCCGCGTAGAGCGCAGGCAGGAGCAAGGGGCCGAAGACTCGAACGATTGCGGCCCCGAGCACCAATGAATAACAAGCGACGTCCCCTGTGTCCGCAGTCAGGGACCTTCCCGTGTGTCCTTTAGCGGTCCTGGTCATCATCCCGATGGTCAGGCCTCCAATCGCACCGACTGTCAACGCGTGCACCGCCAGCGGCGGGGCGATGAGCTGCAGCTCGGCTCCGGCCCTCAGCGCGAAATGGATCGGTATCCAAACATAGGCCGCGTGCAACACCCAGACCAGCGGAGTGCGGAAAGTCCTGTGCGGTGCCCAGAGCCACCACCGCACAACGTGGCTCGAGGCTGCAAGCATAAGAACGGCGAGAAGCATCGCTCCTTTGACTTGAACCCCATCTAGTAGAGCGAGGGCCAGCACAGCACCAAGCGCCGTGCGCTCGACTCCGGGATAGCGACGCGACTTTGCCTCGGGTATCGCGTTCGTCGTGAACATCGGGATGACCCGGCCAGCCATGATCGTCATGACCACGAGGACGAGGTCGAGAGCGACTTGGATGCCTACCCAGGCTGGAGCTCGCCAGGTGAGAAGTTGCGAAAGGTGGACATACAGCTCACTCAGCGCAATGACAGCGAGGATGGCGACGAAGACATAGTTGCGCCGGTTACGGCTCCTGAAAAGCGGGATGGCGATTCCGATCGCAACCGCGAGCGGAAACGCCGCATTCGCCAGCGCCGACAGCCAGGCGAAGGGCGTCAAGATCAGAATCCGGCCGGCGACCCACAGCGCCGCGATCGCCATCAGCCATCCGCCGGTTGGTGTGGAGCGCTCTGTCCAGTTGCGAACCGCGGTGAACATGAACCCGGTGATCACGGCTAGCGTGAAGCCATAGAGCATCTCGTGCGCATGCCACACCGGACCGGGAAGGTAGCTCGATGTCAGCCATCCCTCGTACTGAGCGGTCCACAAGGCGATGGAGAGCGCCGCAAAGATGCTCGCCAAGAGAAAAAAGGGGCGAAAGCCGAGCCGCCATAAGGCGAAGCCGCTCGGTACAGCGCCTGCAGAGACCTTAGCAAAATGGACAAGGGGAGCCAGTTCTTCCTCCGTTCCAAATTAGTTCCGCACGGCCTTTGTATCGCTGCTCATGACGCGCAACAGGCTCAGCTTTACGCCCTGGGTTCGCAGTCGCTTCTGCAGTTCCGCTACCGCTGAATCCGGAGTTCGAGCCGCTGGGTCGAGAGCGAACGAGAATGCAGGAGGAGACGCGGAGGTGCGGACTGTTCCCCGGTCGATGCCTTGCACGCGCCTAGCAGCGGCGAGGATGCTGGCCGTCACGGTCTCGATGCTGACCGCGCCGTCGATCTCGCCGAAGACGACGAGGTGGTGCCGGGCCTCAGCCTTCATCACGACGGCATGGTCATAAGTAGCGGCGACTTTGTCTTCTACACAGACGCCACAGGCAAGACTCGACGCAGGAAGCGTCGCGCTCAGCGTCAGAACCCCTAGTGCGATGAAAGATCTCATGTAGTCGTCCTCACTTCTTGGGCATTGCGGCCGCGCCACCCGGCATTGGCGTCGCCGACGCGGTGTCCGATGGGTTGCGCACAGTTCCCGCGGCGGCGGGCTGAGGCTGCGACTTGCCTTGCGGCCGAAGGTTCGCATCGACCCATTTGAAGTACGCGACGTATTGCCGGACCTCGTCATCCGTCAAATTCTGGTTCGGCATCGGCACCTTGTACCTGGCGAGCATTTCCTTCGCGGTCGCATCCGACTGCAGCATCTGCTCGGGGCTCTTGAGCCATTTCGCGATCCAAGCCTTGTCGCGGCGCTTCGTGACGCCGTACAGATCCGGTCCCAGCTTGTCGCCGCCGGCAATCGAGTGGCACGCGAGGCACTTGGATTCGAAGGCGAGCTTGCCCTTCACCGCGACCGGGTCGCTGGGCGCGGCCGTGGCAGGAATGTTGTGATGCTCGCTGTCGGATGCCTCGGCTGACTGGTCCGCTGGCTTGTCGGTCGCCGCGATGAGGCCGATGGCACCCTGCGAAGCGTTGGCGAAGTGATGGTCGACCATCACGTATTTTCCGGCTTCTGGAATCATGAACTCCACGATGGCGCCGTTGGAGGAGCCCAGCAAGACGGTCTGCATCCCACGGAACTGGTTGTCCGGGTTGCCGTCGATCCATACGCGGTCGAAGATCGTACCGACCACATGGAAACTCGACGTGTTCGAGGGCCCCACATTCATCACGAACAACCGGACTCTCTCGCCAGGCTTTGCCGGCAACGGGTTGTCGATGAACCCGTTGTAGCGTCCGTTGAACACCGTATAGGTGGGGGCCTTCGACCGGACCCGCACGCCGTCGAGCACGTACAACGGCTGCCCGTCGATCGTTCTCTTTTGCGGGTCGAGCATCGTGTAGAACTCGCTCTGGATGACAGCGTACTCGCGGTCCACTTTCGTTGGGTAACCTCCACGCGGCTCTACGATCATCATTCCGTACATTCCGGAGGCGATGTGCTCGAGCACCATCGGAGTCCCACAGTGGTACATGTAAACCCCGGGATAGTTCGGCGTGAACTCGAAGCTGATCGTCTGTCCCGGGGCAATGGAGCGGTACTTGTCCTGTGGGGATACCATCGCCGAATGAAAGTCCATCGAGTGCATCATCGGCGCTGACGATACCTGTACGCCGGGAACGACTTCGTCCGAACGGTTGGTCATCGAGAACTTGATGCGGTCGCCCACCCGTGCCCGCACGATGGGTCCGGGCACCTGATCGCCGAAGGTCCAGGCACTGAACTTTACGCCGGGTGCTAGCTCGATCACCTTGTGGGTCGTGTCCAGGCGGATCTCCTTTACCGGGTCGGGGACCAGCGGCTTCACGGTGGCATCCAGGCTCAAGGCACTCCCCGCGGAGAATGGGCCGGTGTGGCGCTCGCTCGTCACCTGTGCAGGACCCGGTTTGAAGTCCATCTTGGAAACGTCGTACGGGTCGGCTGAACCGCCTGCCGCTTGGACAGCGTGCTTCGAATCGGGCTGCGCATCGCAGCCGGCAACCAGTAATGCTGCCGCGAGGAGCGCAATCCGGGTCGTGTAATTCATTGTTGTTCCTTTCAACGTGCGGTATGGGGAAGGCGAAGCTCTTGCTTGCACTGACAAGACTGAATCGACGCTCGGCTCTTCATGATCTGGGCTGGGCCGAGCCCCGGGTTTGCGGGAACAGGATCTTGCCCAGCGCCGCTCGATTGCGGACGAGATCCTGCCAGAAGACCGGTTTGGAGATTATCCACAATTGTTTGGCAAAGGTGTATGCAAACTGCACCTTGTCCGGCCAATCTTTAGATTTAGATCAAACGCGAGGGGCTCTCAACCTGCGAACGGGACGTACCCCTCTGATTCTGATATGGTCACCTGTGCCGGTGCCTTACTCGACTATAGACGTGCGATCAGGCCAATCATCGCGATATCCTGATCTCTATTGGCGAAGGACGCGACGCGGTGATACATGAGCCCAACCTCATACCGATCGATCAGCCGAAAGGTGACTCTGAGGCTGCCTATCCCGATGAGCTCGGGTTTCCTGGTCGTGATTCCACTAGGAGTCGTTTTGTAATGGGCTGGTCATACCAGAGTTGAACGGGAACGCCCCGGCGGTTGCTCAGGCCCGTATCCCCTTCGGACAGCAGGCCAACCGAGTAAGCGAGATTTTCAAACGCTTTGACACGGAACTTCGCTTCGAGCTCGTACGCAATCGCGGTGCTCTGAGGTCCTATCTGGGTTGTTCTCGATGTTCCACTCCAAAAGCTGAAGTCGGTTTTGAGCTTGCCGTCGTTGCTTTCGTCTTCCTCGTGTTTGAAATCCTTGCCGACGCCCAGGAGCAGTGCGTTGGAATTGAACGATCCCGGCACCCAGGCGTTGTTGTACTGTGCCCTTAGATACCACGTCGTTTTCGTGGGGTGCCACTTCAGTGCGGCGGATGTGAGCAGACCGACCTTGAACTTGTTTTCCCGCACTCCATCCACGGTCGTGTTGTTCATGGTCGCGTAAGGACCGGTGCCGAGTTGGAACTCGAACCTGTCCCCGAGTGATTGGATAAACCACCCCTGTGCGGTCAGGCCGTCACGATGGTTATCGGAGAGATGGCCCTCGTTGTTGTAGGCAAAGCCGATAGCAAAGTGCTCCGAGCGCTTGGAGATGAAACCGCCTTCATACGCCCAGGTTGTATTGATTGGACCACGCAGAGCGCCGCCTTGAAGAAAGATATCGGACTGAGCGGAAGCCGACGTGGCGACAAAAAACAAACCGAGCATCATGACCCTGATCAAAAGAGCTCCTCGAGAATAGTTGGTTGGTGCGGCTTCAGCGCCGCAGGCGGCAAGAAGTTGAAACAGGGTGGCGAGCGCGCCGGGAGCAAAGCTCTGGTGCAGTCGGTAAAGCACCCCGAGCAGGCTCGCCGTATTGCTCGGCGTCTCGGTGCCACGCAGGTGGAGTCACGCAGCCGCACCCTATTCGCCTAGCAGCTCCGCGATGGGGTGCAACTGCTCAACGTGTTGCGATATGACCTTTATGATGAAGATGATCGGAATACCCAGCAACATGCCCCACACGCCCCATAGCCAGGACCAGAACAGCAGCGCGATGAATACCGCCGCTGCATTCATGCTGGCGATCTTCCCCGTCATCCAGGTGGTGACAAAGATCCCTACCACCGTGGCAATCGCCACCGACGCCCCGGAAACCAGTAGGGCCATCCACAGCGAGTCGAATTGCATGAAGGCTGCCAATCCGGTGGCACCTGCGGTGACCACCGGACCGAAGTAAGGGATGACATGCAACAGGCCGGCGGCGACCGCCCACGCGCCCGCGTTTTCCAAGCCGATCCAACCGAACGCGATCCAGCTGAGCAGCGTCACGAGCAGGCTGGTCATGAACAGCATGAACATATAGCGCTGGATGGACTCGTTGATGTCATCGAGGATGTGCACGGTGATCTTCTTTTGCGACAGAGACGGTCCCGTCAGCCGTACGAGCTTTCTCTTGAAGGTGTCGCCAGAGAGGAGGAGAAAGAAGACCAGGAAACCGACCATGGCCGCTTCACCGATGAATCCCAAGGCCCCCATGGAACCCACCCAGAGCACATTGCGGAGCTTGAACCCGGGTTGATCGACGACGACATGGGTGGCGGCCTGCCTGGCGGCCGGACCGGCCTCCGTCTGGCCAGTCGCTTTTTCGATCTCGCGCGCAGCAGTCTGGACTTTCTGCATGTTGATGAGCTGGCCCACCTGCAAGCTGGCGAGCCGCGCGGACAACTTGCTTGCTGCTGCGGGTAACTGCTCGACCATCGTCTGCATCTGCCCACGCAGCGAGTAGGTTCCCAGCCCAAGCGCGCACACAACGGCCAGCATCACAATGCTGGCCCCCACGATCCTGGGAATCTTGATCTGTTCCAGGCGCACGACCAGGGGATTCAGGGTATATGCAAGGAAGATCCCTACCAACAGGGATATGGCAAAGCTCTTTGCCCATTGCAGGGCGAACACAAGAGCGAGCGCAGCCAGGATGCCAAGCGCCACGCCTCGGGCGTCCACCGGCAGATGAACCGTGAGCTGAGAAGCGTCCGAGGTAACCTTCTCTCGAGTAGCCGGAGAGTCAGCCGCTGGAAGCTCTGCGCCGCCGCGGGCTTGCGGGTTCATCTGCGCTGCAGTTGGAATGGGGACGGTGTCCACGGCGTGCTATCGTAAGGTCGGGTCCGTAGTTGTCAAGGGCACTGCAGGCGACCGAAATCGCGGTACGGGTGCTCGACCAGGCAGCTCCGACTACTAGAGGCGAGGGCGGCCCAGTGCACAAAGAGATGGAGGATCACCACCTCAGCGTACGGCTTTACTCGATGTGAATATCGTTCTCGACTCCCTTCACACCTGCTACACCGTGCGCAATCTCGGCGGCTTTGTACGACTCGTACGGGGTCGCGGCCGTGCCAGTCAACGTTACTACGCCCTGGGCGGTATTGACATTGATGTTGCGAGCACTGACCTGCTTGCTGGCAACCATCTCCGACTTCACCTTGGATGTGATCCACGAGTCATCGACGTACGCTCCTGTCTTTGCTCCCGTATTGGCGCAGCCCGCCAAGCCCAGGATCAAGACACCCATAAGCACCCAACATCCTCTAAACGGATTTTTCATCGTTCGCTCCTGCTTGGTTAGGATCGCGGCAAAGCCGAGGACATTGGACCCCGGCGCTGTTTCATTGAAGACCAAATGGCAGGCCGATGAAGGTACACGTCAATCCGCGCGCCTTCTGTGCGCTGGCAGACATACTCGGTAAAGGAATGCGAATCGGCCAGCCCTGCTGACAAGGATCGTTGTATCAACACTGCCAAGCAACACTTCGGACGCAACTGATCCTCTACGGCAGAGGTGCTTCGAGGGGAATCGCGGGCGCCAACGGCGTCCGCGATGTTTTTGTGTGCCGAGCGCCCTGGCGCATTCACGGCGAAACCGCGGATTCCCTAAACTCGCTACCGGGTTGGGCCGGAAGTCGAAGACGATGTCGGTCCCGTGCCTGTCGTACCCACGGGCTGCTGGCCGCCGCTGTCACGCCGTTGCTTGCGCGTCTCGGAACCGCTGGTGGGGCCGGTGCTCGAATCGGTCCTGTCATTTGCAGTCCCCGGAGCGGGGGTGCTGGTTGCGCCGGACTGATTGGAGGCTCCCGTTCCGTCGGCGCTCGGCTGACCTGTCTTGGTTGTGGTCGGCGTGACGGTGGCGCCGGTCTTGCCCCCCGGGTCCGGCCCCATGCTCAACTGATCGGATACTCGTGCTCCGTAAGTGCCAATAACATTCGCACCCTGGCTCTGTTCCGGCGGCGAAGCCTGCGTGCCGGGAGCCAGCCCGTGCAGCGCGGCGAATGCGGCGCTCGGGAATAAGATTGCAATAACGATGGCTGTCTTTGACATAGAACCTCCGGCGAAACGCTGGTGCCTGATTCAGGACTGGTGATCAGACCACGCCGTCACCATACCCAGGCGACGGCGGGGCTGGTGGCGCTCAAGGGCGATAAGGCGCCGGCGGAGCTCTCCGAGAAATCTGATACGCAATCCAGGCGGATCGTGCAGTCGAGGATGCCACTGCCGGCAGACTGCGCCGTTCTCGCAACAACTGCGCGAGCTCGTCCGTCGGTACCGGTTTGGAAAACAGGAACCCTTGCATGTGGTCGCAGTAGTGCGCGCGGAGGAACGCGAGCTGGCCGTCCGTCTCCACGCCCTCAGCGAGGACGGTCAGGCGCAGGCTGTGCGCCATGGCGATGATGGCATCGGCGATGGCCGCGCTGTCAGGGTCCGAGGTGACCTCGCGCACGAACGACTTGTCGATCTTGAGCGCATCGATAGGGAAGCGTCTGAGGTAGCTCAGGCTGGAATAGCCGGTACCGAAGTCGTCCAGCGAGATCTGCACACCGACCCGCCGCAGCTCGGACATCATCTCCACGGCCGACTCGACCTCTTGCATCAGCATGCTTTCGGTCAACTCGACCTCCAGGTACCTCGGTTCCAATCCGGTATCCGCCAGGATCCTCTGGATCCTCTGAGGGAGGTCCTTCTGCCGAAACTGCTGGGCCGAGAGATTGACCGCGATGCGTACCGGCGCGAGCCCTTCGTCCTGCCAGGCCTTGTTCTGCCGGGCTGCCGTGTGCA
This sequence comes from Gammaproteobacteria bacterium, assembly GCA_041487115.1. Classification (GTDB taxonomy): domain Bacteria; phylum Pseudomonadota; class Gammaproteobacteria; order Burkholderiales; family SHXO01; genus SHXO01. The sequence continues at coordinate 7,200 of JBGPMS010000100.1, read as the reverse complement.
GAACCCACTCGCCGATCGGCAGGATCAGGCCCATCTCCTCCGCAATCGGGATGAAACGCGCTCGCGGTACCATTCCCAGCTCCCCGCGGTCCCACCGGATCAGGGCCTCGAGCCCGATCACCTGGCCCGTGCGCAGATCGACCTGAGGCTGATAGTGGAGGCGAAACTCGTCGCGCTCCAGGGCTCGCCGTAGCGCTGACTCCAGCGACAGGCGCTCTTCGGCTCGCGCGGTGGTCTCGGGCGTATAGAACTGGACGTTGTTGCGCCCATGCTCCTTGGCGCGGTTCATGGCGGCGGCCGCGTTCTCGAGCAGAGCATCCTCGCGCTCCGCATCGCGCGGGTAGGTTGCGCCGCCGATGCTGCAGGTGACGAACAGCTCCTGGCCTGCGAACACCACTGGCTCGGCGAACGCCTCGAGGATGCGCTGCGCGATCTGCGCCGCGCTGTCGCCGTCTTGCTCCGTGCCGGCCAGCACCACGGCGAACTCGTCGCTGCCGAACCGTGCCACTGTATCGATGTCCCGCACGCAGGCCACGATACGGCCGCCGGCAACCTTGAGCAGATCATCTCCGGCGGCATGACCGAGCGTATCGTTGACGAACTTGAAGCGGTCCAGATTGATCACCAGGACCGTTACGTTGAGCCGGAAGCGCTCCGCAAAGTGCATCGCCTGAAGCAGGCGATCTTGCAGCAAACTGCGATTGGCAAGTCCGGTCAGCGCGTCGTAGTAGGCAAGATAGTTGAGCCGCTCCTCCTGCTGGATGTGCTCCATGGAGAAGGAGATATCGGCCGCGAGCTCGGTCAAGAGCTTGACTTCCTCGTCGTCGAAGAAGCCCATTTCAGAAGCGTAGAGCGAGAGCAACCCCACCACCTCTTCGCCGACCATCAATGGCAGCACGACCCCGGCCCGATACCCGCGCGCCAGGGTCTCCTGTTTGAAGCCGATCTGCGGATCGGATGCAAAGTCATCGGTCACCACCGGCGACTTGCTCCGTATCGCGCGCCCTGCCACACCGTGGCCTTCAACCGTGCTTTCGTCCAGAGATAGCCTCGCCACGCTGCTCAGGAATCCGGCTTCGTGCCCTGCCCACGCCTCCGGTACGACCGTGAGGGCGCTCTTGTCGACCAGACCGATCCACGCCATCCGCAGTCCGCCGTCCTCTACGGCGATGCGGCAGGCCTCCTGATACAGCTCTTTGGGATCCCGGATGCGCACGATGGCCGAGTTGATCCCGCTCAAGACAGCGTGGATCCGGCTCAGCCGGGCGATCTTGGCCTCATGCTGCTTGCGCTGCGTGATGTCTTCGCCGATGCTCGCCGTGCCGGTCACCTCTCCCGAACCCGAGCGCAGCAGGGAATTGTTCCATCGGATGAGGCGCCGGACGCCGGATCGAGTGAGGATCTCGCTCTCGTGATGCCATGCCGCCGGCGAGTTGTCGAGCAGGGTCGAGTAGAGGTGCTTCATGTCGTCGACAATCTCGGACGGCACAAAGAGCTCGAACCAGTCGCGACCGAGGACGGCCTCGCGCTGCCAGCCCGTGATCCGCAACAGATAGTCGTTGCAGTACGTGATCCGCCCGGCGCGATCGAGCATCAAGGACACCAGCTCAACGTTGGCCAGCAGATCGCTGAAGCGACGGTTGCTCTCGCGCAATTCCTCGGCCGCGCGCTTGCGCTCGGTAATGTCATAGGCGACCACCACCCGGCCCGGCCTGCCTTCGAATACGAGGTCGTGGGAACAGATCTCTACGTCGATCAACTTGCCACTCTTGGTTTGATGGCGCCAGCCTCTTGGATCATTGACCGTTGGCGTTGGCGTCGTTACGAGCTCCAATGCCTCCGGCACATCCGCATCGACGCGAATGCGCTGGATGGTCATGGCCAGAAACTCCTCGCGGCTGTATCCGTACCGAGACAGTGCCACGTCGTTGACCGAAAGAAAGCGCAGCGTCTCGGTGTCGTACACCCACATGGGATGCGGGTTGGTTTGGAGTAGCTCGCCGTCTCGCTGCTGGCTCTCACGCAGGTTTTCTTCGGCTGCCGGGTGCGTAATCGGAGGGCGAGCCTCCGCGATCGCCCGCCGGACCGTGGGAGCAAGACGCTTGAGATTCTCCTTCAGGATATCGTTCCATCGCACCCCGCTCGAACGACTGGAAAGCAGTGTCTTCACCGATCCTTCCTGACAGGACCCTGCACGGGTTCGACCCGTCCCTTCGCATGCGCTTTGGCCATGCCACTCCCCCTGATGCACTACCTGAATGGTCCAGCGCGCCGCTTTAGTCGTCTCTGGCGGCCAGCCCGCACAAGAATGTCCGAAAGACGAGGCCTAGTCCGTGCGACAGCGCACAGACGATACGTCGTTTCTCCCACATTCTTGGTGGGGAGCGCGCTGGAGATCGGAAAGGGCCGCGCGTGGCCCACTTCTGGAAGGCACACCGAGGAGATTGGCATGAACAAGGATCAAGTGAAGGGGCGGGTCGAGCAAGTCAAGGGAAATATCAAGCAAGTCACCGGCAGCCTGATCGGTAACAAGACGCTGGAGAAGAAAGGAAAAGCCGAAAAGATTGTCGGCAAAGCCGAGGCGACTTTTGGCGATCTCAAGGACGACCTCAAGAAAGGAAGCTGACCGGGGGCCAGGCGGAGATAAGGTCCCTCTAGCCCAGGATACGATCGTAGCTCTGGTTGTCGGCCAGGTAACACCCGCAAGCCGCGGCCTCCAGACCGTTACCGTCGAGAATGGTGATGGCCCCGCGGTTGTAGCTGATCAGCTTGCGCTTCTGCAACGAGCCCGCGGCCTGGGTCACGCCAACGCGACGCACCCCGAGCATATGCGAGAGGAACTCCTGCGTCAGATAGAATTCGTCCGAGCGGGCGCGGTCACGGGTCATCAACAGCCAACGGGCGAGGCGCGCTTCTACGACATGGAAGCGAGTGCAAGCGGCCGTTTGCGCAAGCTGGCCTATCAACACGTAGAGGTAGCGGTTCAGTATCGGCTGCAGTGCCGGGGTATCTTCAAGCTCGCGCCGAAATCGGTCGGCGTTCATTCTCAACGCGGGTCCCGCGCCCTGGACCAATGCGTGCATCGGCCAGACATCGACGCCAAGCAACAGGCCAACTCCGAACATGCCTTCGCTGCCGACCATGCCTACTTCCAGACCGGCGTAGCCATCGATCTGGGCTACCAGAGAGATGAAGCTATCGGTGGGGAAGTACACGTGCCGAATACGATCGCCTGGCAGGCAGAGAATATCCGCGAAGACCAAGTCGACAGGCTCGCAGTTCGCGAGCAGATGCTCGAGGCTCTTGTCCGGCAGGGCGGCGAGGAGACTGTTCGCCGTGGCACCGGGCTTCGTGCGCTGCACCTGCACTCTCCTGGAGTGGTGGGGAACCCAACCGGCGGCACAAGGAGAGTTTAAGAGGCAATCCCGATGTCGGATGCGGACTAGATGGGAGCAGAGCTTTCCATAGTTTAGATCGGCTTCAGGCTACAGGAAACGCGTGCGGCCGTCTGGGCGCTAGCGCACAGAGCCGACTGACGCGTCAGTCGGGGGTGCGACCTAGTAGGGCAGGAGGCGATCGAATTCGGTCTTCACGACCTGGTAGCACTCGCAGGCCCGCGCTTCCAGCCCAGGCCGGTCGATCACGGTGATCTTGCCCCGGCTGTAGTGGATCAACCCGGCGCTTTGCAGCTTGCCGGCCGCTTCCGTGACCCCCTCGCGCCGCACCCCGAGCATGTTGGCAATCAGCTCCTGCGTCATGGTCAGCTCGTTGGAGGGCAAGCGGTCCAGGCTCAACAGCAGCCAGCGGCACAGTTGCTGGTCCACCGAATGATGCCGGTTGCACACCGCCGTCTGCGACATCTGCGTCAGCAAGGCCTGGGTGTAACGCAGCAACAAGTGCTGCAACTCCCCGGCGCGATAGAATTCCTCCTTCAGCAAGTGCCCCGGCAGCCGATAGGCGTGGCCCGCGCTCTGCACCACGGCCCGATTGGGCATGGTCTCGCCGCCCATGAACAGGGCGATACCGATGATGCCCTCATTGCCGACGACGGCGATCTCGGCTGCCGCGCCGTCGGCCATGACGTAGAGCAGCGATACGATGGAGCCAGTGGGGAAATAGACGTGCTGCAGCTGATCGCCGGACTCGTACAACACTTCACCGAGCGGCATCGGGACCAGTTCCAGGCGGGGATACATGCGCGTGGACTCGCTGGCCGGCAGGGCGGCTAAAAGATGGTTCTGGCGCGGGGAGTGAAGTCCAGGCATGACCAAGCCTCCAATCTAGAATCAACGGTCTACGGCTGCACCAGCATGGCTCGGCGCATACAGCGCCCAACAGGTTGAAGTGTAGACCTTCCTTATGCTTTATGTATCACACCGCACATCACGTGTCCGGCCCCGCAACCATCCACCGCAAAATATTTTCTGTATGTGCGCTATCGCACAGATCTCACGCGACACTCGGCGCATATTCCTATGTGCGTAGGAAGGATGGAGCGCCTGGTACGGTGCGCTGCCAAACGGGCTACCGAAAATGCGACGTTGGGGGTGTCTAGCGCTTCGGGCTCGCCCTTCCGAGTGGCTCAAATGTGTTTCGTCACCAAGGCTGGGTTGCTGTTGACCTCGCCTTGTCTCTTAGTCCAGACGGGCGCCCTCCCTCCCGTCTGGACTTTCTTTTAGCGGGCCTGCCTGCGCTCAGCGCGAACCGGGTTTCGGATCGGGCTGCTAACCCTGTGCGGCGTCGAACAGGTCTTTGACGATCCGATAGCACCCGCAAGAAGCTGCGCTCAGGCCTTTTCGATCGAGGATTCTGATGTTTCCGCGGCTGTACTCGATCAGCTTCCTCCTCCGCAGGGCACTGGCGGCGTTGGTGACGCCGACGCGTCGCACACCCAGCATATCCGCCAGAAATTCCTGCGTGAGCTGAAATTGATCCGACCGTACGCGGTCGCGGGTCATCAACAGCCAACGCGCGAGGCGCGCTTCCACTACGTGAAAGCGGTTGCACGCAGCGGTTTGCGTAAATTGAGCCATCAGTAGATGCGCATAGCGGTGCAGCTCCCGTTGCAACGTCGGGCTCTGCTGGAGTGCAAGCTGAAAGCGTCCCGCTTCCATCCGCATCGCCGCGCCGGTTCCCTGTACCAGCGCGCGAACGGTGGAGGTGCCGATCCCCAGCGCCAGGGGAATACCGACCATGCCTTCACTGCCGACCAGCCCGACCTCCAACGCCATGTGGTCCTCTACCTGGGTCAGCAAGGAAATGAGGCAGTCGCGGGGGAAGTAGATGTGCTGGATCGAGTCCCCCGGCTCGTAGAGCACATCCCCGAAGGTCAGCGAGACCGGCTCGAGGCCGGCTTCCAAACGCTGATACTCCTCGAGCGGCATGGCAGCGAGCAGAGTGTTTGCAACGGCGGCGCGTTTTGCAATCGCTGCGTGGCTTGCAATAGCTGCGCGCCTCGCAACCGTGTAGCCGAGGCCCGGCAACGGCTCCCCGTCCTCGCGCCCGCTCGCCTTCTCGTGTGAAATGGCCACGCGCCCCGCTCCGTCTCCGGAGACGCCCGTGGCGGTGAGCATGAACCGGGGCCGACCGCTCGGCCCATCGTAGCCATGGTGGCGAAACAGCTCGCGCTCCCCGGCGATTACCTGGCGGATCCCGGCGGCAATCGCGATACCGTCGACACGTTCGCCTTCGCCGGCGTTGTCGCACACCGCAAGATAGTTGGCGCCCTCAGGGACGCCGATGCCGACGCATCCCTTGGCGCCGGCGAACGCACGCCACGCCCTGTTCGCGAGGATGACGGTTCCGGCCGAGTCGAGGACGCAGATCTGGGCGGCGAGCGCATCGAGCGTGGCGTGGGCGATCCCGGTCGACTCCTGCGGCGAGGCGTATGCCAGCTTGAGGTTGGAGATATCGCGCGCGGTCCCGCGGTAGCCCGTGAACTGGCCCTGCCGGTCGAAGATGGGCTCGCCGCTGACGCTGAAGTAGCGCACCCTGCCGGCGCGATCGCGGGCTCGCAGCTCGAGATCACGGTAGGGGGCGTGGCGCTCCAACTCGCTGCGGTGCCCTTGCCAATCGACCTTGCTCATGTTGTCGAAGGGCAGATCCCAGAGCCTCTTGCCGATTACTGTCTTGCCCTCGAACTCTGAACTTCCGCTCGTGGCACCTTTGCACGAGACGAAGCGGTAGTCCTTGTCCTTCTCCCACTGCCAATCGGAGGACAGCCGCACCAGGCTGCGGTCGCGTGCCTGGTCCTCGCGTAGCGCCTCCTGCGCCGCGGGCAGGAGGATGCTTCTGCCGGTCGCGGGGTCGATAATGGCATCGACCTGCCCCGATTCGATAGCCTGACGCTCGGGGTGACCCTTGATCAGCCGCCGGATCAAATCCTCGAACCCGGGCGTTACCTGCAAGGCAGAGGAGTACTGCTTGGGCGCGTCAAGCTCGGGGTTCATCTGGCTCTTCTTTCTATTCCGAGCGCGAGCAGCACATTGCTCCTGTCGCTGAGGTTGCCTACGACGTTCGCGACCGGCGCCGGCGACACCTTGGCGAGACTGGGTGTGACGAGAACCCCATCGGTCAGAGCGCGGATCGGCTGTTCGAAGACATCGACAATTTCCAGCTTGTAGCCGTCTTTCAAGTACTCCTCGCAAATCGCCTCCAGATTGGCGATAGCGCGAACCGAATTGGGCGCGTTGCCCGAAATGTACAGCCGCATCACAACCACTGTCGCGACAGCGGGGCTCGCGGCTTTGCCTGTCGCCCGCTTACGGCGCATGTCGTGCCTCCCTCTGCGCCCTCTTTCTTGTGGATTTCCCGTTACCGGGTGCGGCTCTCCCGTTCCCGGACGAAGCCGCCGCTTTCGTTGCCACGCGCGCTGCCGGGTCCGCGCCACGCAGTCTACGCAAGTCGCTGTCCCGATCGGTCGAGGACAGACTACGCGCTTCATCGTCTTTCGAGTACAACGCCAGTTCCGCTCGCTTCCTCTGGAGATCGATCTCCAAGGCTGTGATCCGGGCAAGAGCATCGGCATAGACATCCGTGAGCATCGGCCCGGTGTCGCTCAGGACGAGCTCGCGCACCTGGTTCGAGTGTCGCGTCCCGCGCGATTTGACGATCGTAAGCGCCCGGTTGCGTTCGCCGCCGCGCACCAGATACGAGAGGTGAACCCACGTATCCGCAATGGTCGAGATCTGGAGCTCGGTC
>JBGPMS010000099.1:0-15492 GCA_041487115.1 Gammaproteobacteria bacterium | reverse complement strand
GGGGTGCAGAAGCCGAAGGGCAAGATCGTCATCGCCACGGTCAAGGGCGACGTGCACGACATCGGGAAGAACATCGTTTCGGTCGTGCTTCAGTGCAACAACTTCGACGTGGTCAACCTCGGCGTGATGGTGCCCGCGGAGCGTATCCTGCAGACGGCACGCGACGAGAAAGCCGACATCATCGGCCTGTCGGGGCTCATCACGCCGTCGCTCGAGGAAATGGCGCACGTCGCCAAGGAGATGGAGCGGCAGGGCTTCAAGGTTCCGCTGCTGATCGGCGGAGCGACCACCTCGCGCGTGCACACCGCGGTCAAGATCGAGCCCAACTATTCGGGCCCGACGATCTGGGTGCCGGACGCCTCGCGCAGCGTAGGCGTTTGCACCAGCCTCATGAGCGACGAGCTCAAGCCCGACTTCGTGCGCAAAGCGAAAGAGGAGAACGACCGCACGCGCCAGCAGCACAAGGGGAAGAAAGGCCAGGGCCCGCATCACAGCCTCGCCGAGGCGCGCAAGCACGGCCTCAAGACGGACTGGCAAAGCTATGTGCCACCGGCCCCGGCCTTCCTCGGCGTCAAAGCGTTGAGCGAGTATCCGCTGGCGGAGATCGCCCGGTTCATCGACTGGACGCCCTTCTTCCAGACCTGGGAGTTGAGCGGCCGCTATCCGAAGATCCTGCAGGACCCCATCGTCGGCGAAGCGGCGCGCAATCTATTCGCGGACGCGCAGGCGATGCTCGACCGCATCATCGAGGAGAAGTGGCTCACCGCCAACGCCGTGATCGGCCTGTTCCCCGCCAACAGCGTGAACAGCGACGACGTGGAGTTGTACACCGACGAGTCACGCACCCAAGTGCTGACCACGTTCCGCTTCCTGCGCCAGCAAACGGTGAAGCCCGCAGATCGTTTCAATCATTGCCTGGCGGATCTCGTGGCGCCCAGGGAGTCCGGGGTCAAGGACTACATCGGCGGCTTTGCGGTAACCGCGGGCATCGGCATCGATCCGCGGGTCGAGGCCTTCGAGAAGAAGCACGACGACTACAACGCGATCATGCTCAAGGCGCTGGCCGACCGGCTGGCCGAAGCCTTCGCCGAACTGATGCATCTGCGCGTGCGCCGGGAGCTCTGGGGCTACGCGCCGGACGAGCCCTTGAGCGTGGAAGAGATGATCGATGAGAAGTATCGCGGAATCCGGCCGGCGCCGGGCTACCCGGCTTGCCCCGATCATACCGAGAAGGAACCGCTGTTCGACCTGCTCCACGTGCCGGAGAACGCCGGCATGACGCTCACCGAGAGCTTCGCCATGCTGCCCACCGCTGCAGTCAGCGGCTTCTACTTCTCACACCCGCAGTCACAGTACTTCGCAGTGGGCAAGATCGACCGCGATCAGGTACAGGACTACGCGCGTCGCAAGGGCTCGAGGCTGGACGTGATGGAGAAATGGCTGGCGCCGGTGCTGGCGTACGAAGCGGAGGAAAGCCCCGTGGTCCCGGTGGCGGCGTGACACCGCCGTTCGACGACGCCGATGAGCCAGTACCGCTTTACCGCCGACCAGCTCCAGCAGTTCGGTGCCACGGGTCTGCTCGTCGTTCCGCGGATCGTGACGCCTGCCCGCGTGTCGGAGCTGCGCGAGGTCGCGCTCGCGCATCTCGCCGCGAACATCGGCCCGGCCGAGTACGAAGCCGACCTGCATTATCCCGGGGCTCCCGCTTCGCGCGAGGCGCCCGGCGGCACCACCACACGCCGGCTGCTGCAGGCTTATGCCCGCCATCCCGCATTCCAGGCGTGGGCCTCGTGTGCGCAGGTCGTTGACCGATTGCGCCAGGTCCTCGGCCCCGACGTCATGGTGTCCCAGGCGCATCACAACTGCGTCATGACGAAGCAGCCGCGCTATAGCAGCTTGACCGGCTGGCACCAGGACATCCGCTACTGGTCTTTCCAGCAGCCGCTCCTGGTATCGGTGTGGCTGGCGCTCGGACGCGAGTTCCCCGACAACGGTTGCCTGTCTTTCCTCCCGGGCACGCATGCGATGGAGATCGAGCGCGAGCGGCTGGACGATGGGCTGTTCCTGCGTGAGGACCTGCCGCAGAATCAGGAGCTGATCTCGAGACAGGTGACGCCGATCCTCGAACCCGGCGACGCGGTGTTCTTTCACTGCCGTACGTTCCATGCGGCCGGAAGCAACCGGACCGATGAGGTCAAGCTTTCTCTGGTATTCACTTACCACGCGGCGGGCAACCGGCCGCTCCCGGGCACCCGCTCGGCCTCGATGCCGCCGGTAGCGGTGTGACCTGCAGCCGCCGGTGGCGGGGGCGCCGGGCAAGCTGCTATCCTTCGGCTTGACCCCCCGAGTCGGCTGCAACCAACTCCGATCCCGGGCGTCACAGTTTGCAGACATGAGCAAGTCCGTACGATCCTCCACCCGCGCCTGCGGCAACGGCGTCGCCGTCCTCGTCGCCATGCTGGCTATGGCTCTTGCCGACCCCGCCAGTGCCGAACCGACACGGGTCCACCGGTACACCGTCGCCGTCGACGAGGAGCTGTCCGCTATCCAGGTGCGTGCCTGCTTTGCGGGAAAGGCGCCACGCCAGCTTATGGCCGAGTCCCTGGACGCGGCTGCCGCCCTTGAAAGTGCTGTGGTCCAGGGTGGCAAGAAGCGCTTCGAACCGAACGGCGCCGAGCTCAGGCTGGGCTCGCTACCCGACGATTCCTGCGTTGCGTATACGGTGAATCTCACGCTATTCAATGGCAGGCACGAGCACGGCGGCAGTCCCACGCGCCATGTCGGCGGCGACCTCATCACCGACCTCGGCATGTGGTTCTGGCGTCCCGATACGCTGAAGCCAGACGAAGACATCGAAGTCGTATTCGATCTGCCTCCCGGTCTCTCGGCGTCGGCGCCCTGGCAGCTGATCGACGCGCCTGACGGCGGCCAGACTTACCGTGTGGGCCACGGCCCCTTCGACTGGCCGGCGGCAGTGGCTTTCGGGCACTTCACGGAGCGCATCGTCGAAGCCCCCGGCGTGCGCCTGCGCGTCGCCGTTCTCGACGGCCGCCCCAAGGTGGACGAGGCGCAGATCGCAGCCTGGCTGCAACGCGCGGCTTCCGCGGTGACCACGTTGTACGGCCGCTTCCCGGTGCCGACTGCGCAGGTCCTGGTGATCCCGGGCGCGCGCGGCAACGAGCCTGTGCCCTGGGCTTACGTGCTGCGCGGCGGAGGGCCTTCGGCCCATATCTTCATCAACCAGCGCCGGCCGATGGAGGAGTTCGACCTCGACTGGAGCGTGGTCCACGAACTGTCGCACCTGCTGCTGCCATACGTGCAGTCCGAGGATGCGTGGCTTTCGGAAGGCACCGCCAGCTATTATCAGAACGTGCTGCGCGCCCGCGCCGGCATGATCGGCGCAAACGAGGCCTGGAAGCGCATGCACGGCGGGTTCAAGCGCGGGATGGAACGCGTGGCGGGTGTAACCCTGGCAGACGCGACCGAACGCATGTATCGCAACGGGGCGTTCATGCGCGTTTACTGGGAGGGGGCCGCGATCATGCTGCTCGCCGACCAGCGACTGCGTGCACGCACCCAGGGACGCCAGTCGCTGGACACCGCGCTGGATCAGCTCCAGCGCTGTTGCCTGTCGGGCGAGGTCGGCTGGCGCGGGCGCGACCTGTTCGGCAAGCTGGACGAGCTGACCGGCACGACCGTATTCTCCGAGTTGTACCAGCAGCACGTCGGCTCGGACAACTTTCCCGACATCGCCGCGGCCTACGACGTACTGGGGCTGCGCGTTACCGGCGGGGGCAACGTGGTGCTGCTGGATGACGCTGCGCAGCGCGCCGATCGGGATGCCATCATGTCGGAGACGCACGGCGTCGGCGAGATCGGCACCGCACCCGAACGCGCCGCCACGCCGCCGTCCGGCTCCAACTGACACCTGTTGACCCATGGAACCGGCGATCGCCTATCTGCACTTCGTCTCCATCCTGTCGGTGGCTGCCTTCCTGGTCACGGAGCTCTTTCTCTGTACTCGTGATCTTCAGCCTCCGCACGTGAGGACGCTTGCGCTCGTGGATCTGTATTACATGATCGCCGCGATTGTGGTGCTGATCACGGGATTGCTGCGGGTTTTCGTCGTGGGCAAAGGCGCCGGCTTCTATTTGCAGAACCCGGTGTTCTACATCAAGCTGGCCTTGTTCGTGGCGGTCGGGCTGGTGTCCATCCTGCCGACCCTGCAGTTCATCCGCTGGAACCGGGCGCTGAAGGCACGTGAGGAGCGCATCCTGCGCGACAAGGACATCGTGACCGCACGCCGGTACATCGGCCTCGAGCTGGTTTTGCTCAGCTTCATTCCACTCATGGGCGTGCTGATGGCGCGGGGGATCGGGCTGCAGCCTTGATCCTCCGGGCTCGTCGCCCGGCCGCTTATTCCAACTCGAGAACAAGGCGATCATGCGTGCTGCGCTTCAGTCCGTCGTTCTGCTGTCGCTGTCCAACGTGTTCCTGACATCTTCCGGAGTTGCGCGATGACAGCATCCGAACTGTGCTTTCTGACGGCAACCGAGCTGGCCGGCCGCATCCGCCGCCGCGAGGCGTCCTGCGAGGAAGTGATGCGCGCCCACATCGACCAGATCGAGCGCGTCAATCCGAAGGTCAACGCCATCGTCACCTTCCTGCCGGAGCAAGCTCTCGATGCTGCGCGGTCCGCGGACGGAGCGCTGGCGCGTGGCGCGGCGCCCGGCCCTGAGGCAGCGCCGCTCTATGGCCTTCCGGTCGCGCACAAGGACCTGGCGGTCACCAAGGGAATCCGCACGACCTTCGGATCGCCGGTATACCGGGACTTCGTCCCGGCAGTGGATGCCCTCATCGTCGAGCGCCTCAAGGCCGCCGGCGCAATCACGCTGGGCAAGACCAACACCCCGGAGTTGGGCGCCGGCTCGCAAACCTTCAACCCGGTGTTCGGTGCCACGCTCAACCCCTACGACCCGACCAAGACCTGCGGCGGCAGCAGCGGGGGTGCCGCGGTAGCGCTCGCGTGTGGCATGGTGCCGATCGCCGACGGCTCCGATCTGGGTGGCAGCCTGCGCAACCCGGCCAGTTTCTGCAACGTGGCCGGTTTCCGTCCCTCGGCTGGCCGCGTGCCGGCCTGGCCCGTGTTCAACGCCTGGAATCCGCTGTCCGTGGTCGGCCCCATGGCGCGTACCGTACGCGACCTTGCGCTGCAACTCAGCGCGATCGCAGGGCCCGATTCCCGTGCGCCGATCTCCATCGCCGAACCCGGCTCCGTTTTCGGGCGGCCCCTCGCGCGCGACTTCAAGGGCATACGTCTGGCCTGGAGCCGCGACCTGGGCGGGATTCCCGTCGATCCGCGCGTGACTGCCGCATTGCAGGCTCAGCGCCATGTGTTCGAGGCGCTGGGCATGATCGTTGAAGACGCGCAACCCGACTTCACGGACGCGGACGAGGTGTTCAAGGTCCTGCGCGCCTACCACTTCGAGTTGTCCTACGGCGCCCTGCTGCAAACCAAACGCGAACAGATGAAGGACACCGTGGTATGGAACATCGAGCAGGGCGCGAAGCTCACCGGGCCGCAGGTCGGGCGCGCCGAGCTCAAGCGCACCGAGCTGTATCATCGGGTACGCGGGTTTATGGAACAATATGCGTTCCTCGCGGCACCGGTCGTGCAGGTGCTCCCCTTCGACGTGAATCAACCCTGGGTCACCGAGATCGACGGGCAACGCATGGAGACCTACGTGGACTGGATGAAGTCCTGCTACTTCATCACCGTGACCGGGCTGCCGGCGATCTCGGTGCCCTGCGGCTTCAGCGCGGAAGGCCTGCCCGTGGGGCTGCAGATCGTGGGACGGCATCAGGACGACTTCGGCGTGCTGCAGCTCGCCCACGCCTTCGAGCAGCAGACCGGCTTCTGGCAGATGCGACCGGCAACCGCGGCCGGCTAACCCACGAATAAGAGAGAGTCATGGCAGACCAGCATCGTTTTCGGCGCGTCTTTTTCGCGCTCCTCGTTTCGTTCGCGCTCTCTCCACTCGCGCCCGCGTACGCGCAGGACCACCCCTCAGCCGACAACCCGCAGGAGGGTACAAAGCCCCAGCCACGCCCGTTGCGCAAGGGCCGCGTGTTCGTGTGGGACCTGCAGGGCACGTGGATCTCGAAGGCCTACCTGGACCGGTTGACGGCGGCGCGTTCCCCGCACGCCACAGCCCGACGCACACCGGCGCTGGTGATCAAGGTCGACAAACAGGATCGGAGCTTCCCGATCCTCGTCACCAATTTCCAGGACGCGACGCTCCAGTTCCTGATCGAGGTGGAGCCCGACGTGAAGCCCAACTTCTATCGCATGGTCGCGGCCCAGGAGGACGGGGTGGTCAACGCCAGCGACGTGACTTACATCTACTTCAGCGGTGTGCGCAACGCGGATGGCAAGTTCGACACGCTGTCGATCGCCGATCCGCACTTCGCCAAGCGCAAGTTCCACCCCTTCGTGCGCCTGCCCGATTCCCTGGATACGGTGGTAAACCGGCTGGCAATCGCCGGCAAGTACACGGATGCGCAGGGCCGTGGTTACGAGTTCACCGAAGACGGCGACGCGATCCTGCCAGAGCGCAGGTTCGTCTACGAGGTATCTCTGGATCCCCGCTCGGCCGACTGCGAAATGCTGCAGAGCCACCGGGAGCGCGAACCCCAGGGCCAGAATCGGTTGGGCTTCGCCTGGGCCGGCGGGCAACTCCAGCTGTTCAATGTCAAGAATGTGAAGAAAGATCGCTATGCCTGCGAGGGCAAGCCGTTTGCAGTGCTGACACCGGCGGGATAGGAACAAACCCTGTCCCTCTACCAGATCCAAGTGTGCACCGTGCAGCGCGAGTCGGCGTGGCGACGGGAGGGGTAGTCGGAGAGTTCGACGCTTTGACGAGCGGCGCGCGCTTGGGCATATTGCCCCGAGTACCATCGAAGACTGACAAACGAACGGAGGAGACCAAGATGCTGAAGCTGTTGTTTCGCGCCCTGTGTGGTTACGCGATTCTGGGTGTCGTATCGGGTAGCGCGGCCTTTGCCGAGGATTGCAGTGGCACCATCGCTGCCGACGAGGCGTTGCGTGCCGAGGACGCGCGCTATGCGGCGCAGACCGGCGGCGACTTCGCCGCTCTGGAACGGATGATCGGCGAGGACCTGGTCTACATCCACTCCAGCGCCATAGTCGACAACAAGGCGACCTATATCGAGTCCCAGCGATCTGGAACCGTGAAGTATCGCTCCATGAAGCGCAGCGACGTGAAAGTACGAACCTATGGCTGCCTGGCGATTATTACGGCGCTGGGCAACTTCGATGTCACGGTCAAAGGCCAGGACATCTCGGTGGAATTGCGCTTCCACAGCATATGGGCGAAGCGCGCTGCCGGGGTGCAGTTCATATCCTGGAATGCCACGCGGGTGCCGCCCAAGCAGTAGCGCCGCGGCCGGCAGTCTCGAAGGCGCGGGGGGCGTTGCAGTCCCCTCGCGCCTTTTGCATTTCCGGGCCGAGCGCGAGCCCGTAGAATGCGCTATCCCTCCAGGCACTGGCGTGATCCTCGCTTTCATGTCTGCGCGTCCCTGCCCGAGGTTTCGAGCGCTTTTAAGTCCCGATGCCGGAAATCGAGGAGTCCATACCCCTGGAGAGCGTGCAGGACACGCTCCGCCAGATCATCGAGCTGCTCGAGAAGCAGCAGCTCGTGGAGGAGCTCGTCCATAGGCAGGAAGGGCCACGCCACGATCTGGTCGAGTCGCTGGTGCACAAGCAGCACGTCGCGGAGATGCAGAAGAGGCTCGACTCCCTGCACCCGGCCGACATCGCGTACATCCTGGAGGCCCTCCCCCCGCCCCAGCGCCTGCGCGTATGGGACCTGGTCAAGGCCGACCGCGACGGTGAGATCCTGCTGGAGGTCTCGGAGCCGGTGCGCGAGACCCTCATCGCGCACATGGAGCCGGAGGAGCTGGTCGCCGCGGCCGAAACGCTCGACACCGACGAGCTGGCGGACCTGGCGCCGGACCTGCCCGAAGACGTCATGGACGACGTCTTCAAGGCGTTGCCGGTGGAGGAGCGCGAGCAGTTGCGCGCCGCCATGTCCTACCGCGAGGACGCGGTCGGCGCGCTCATGGACTTCGACCTGGTTACCGTCCGCGACGACGTTACGCTGGAAGTCGTACTGCGCTACCTGCGGCGCCTGGACGAACTGCCCGACCACACCGACCAGCTGTTCGTGGTGGATCGGAACGAGGCGCTCATGGGCGCGCTGCCGATCAACAAGCTACTGGTGACCGACCCGGAATGGCTGGTCCGTCAGGCGATAAAGACCGACATGCTGGTCCTGCACGACAACGACGAGGCGCAGGAGGCGGCGCAGGCCTTCGAGCGCTACGACCTGGTGACGGCACCGGTCACCGACGCCAACGGCCGGCTGGTCGGGCGCGTGACGGTGGACGCGGTGCTCGACTTCATCCGCGAGCGGGCCGAAGCCGAGCGGCTCAACCTGGGCGGCCTGCGCGAGGGAGAAGATATCTTCTCGTCGGTCTGGTCCAGCGCCCGCAACCGCTGGACGTGGCTCGCCATCAACCTGGTTACCGCCTTCGTGGCTTCGCGCGTCATCAGCGTCTTCGAGGGCACGATCGAGAAGCTGGTGGCGCTCGCCACCCTCATGCCCATCGTCGCCGGTATCGGCGGCAACTCGGGCAATCAGACCATCACCATGCTGGTACGTGCCCTCGCCCTGGGCCAGGTCAACCCGGCCAACGCCAAGAAGATGCTGGTCAAGGAGATCGCCATCAGCCTGCTCAACGGGCTGGTGTGGGGCGGCATCATCGGCGGGTTTGCCATGCTTCTCTACAACAGCGTCGCTCTCGGTCTGGTGATGACGGCGGCGATGACGCTCAATCTGCTGGTGGCCGCGCTGTTCGGAGTGCTCGTCCCGATCATGATGATGAAGTTCGGCCGCGATCCCGCCGTCGGCTCGAGCGTGCTGATCACGGCCATCACGGACAGCGGGGGGTTTTTCATTTTCCTGGGCCTGGCAACCCTTTTTCTGCTGCACTAGTGTCCCGCAGCGCATCCACCGCGCGTTGCACGACGTATCCAGTAGGATTTGACAGGCCTCTCACTCCTTGACCAGGCTCTTGCTCATGCGTCGACGTTGGCTGATCGAGCCCCTGCCGCGCTGGCGGGGCATCTCCCTGGCGCTCCTGTACGTTCTCACGTCGGGTTGCAGCCCGCTGGCGCTGGTGAGTGCGGTCAGCAACGACGACGGCGTCACGGCCTCTACCGACCGCCGCTATGGGATGCTCCCGCGCCAGCAACTCGACATCTACAGTCCGAAGTCGGGGGAGGCGGCGCTGTGCCCGGTGGTTATCTTCTTTTACGGCGGTTCCTGGCAGACCGGCGAGCGCGGCCAATATCGCTTTGTCGGGGAAGCTCTGGCGGCGCAAGGGTTCATCGCCGTGGTGCCCGACTACCGTGTCTATCCCGAGGTGAAATTTCCCACCTTCGTCGAGGACGGCGCCGCAGCGGTGCGCTGGGTGCACGACCACATCCTGGAGTTCGGCGGCGACCCCCGAAGGGTGTTCCTGATGGGCCATTCCGCGGGCGCACACATAGCCGCCATGCTGGCGCTCGATCCGCGCCACCTGGCTGCCCAGGGACTTTCGCCCGAAGACCTGCGCGGCTTCATCGGGTTGGCCGGGCCGTATGACTTCCTGCCCCTCAAGAGCGCCGCGCTGGTCGATATTTTCGGCGGCGCCGACGGCATCCCGGACACACAGCCGATCACCTTCGTCTCGACCCGCTCGCCGCCAGCGCTACTGCTGCACGGGGCCGACGACACCACGGTGCGGCCGGGCAACTCCGATCGCCTGTCTGCGCGCATGCGCCAGCTCGGCGGCAGCGTGTCGGAAACGATCTACAAGGGCATAGGCCACTCCGGAATCCTCCTGGCGCTGTCGTCACCGTTCAAGGGGATCGCGCCGGTTCGCGCCGATGTAGCCGCCTTCGTCCGCGCGGATGCGCAGACCAGCGGGTCCGCGCTCGATCGAACCGCGGCGCCACCACGCAGTCAAATCGCTCGCTACCCATTCAACCGCCTGCTACGCCCGTAAAAAGGGTGTAATTTAATCGCCATCGCTGCGACCAACCCTGCCAACGAGCCGAAGCTCCGGAGTACCCATGCTGATCAAAAAGCCCGCCGATATCCGCCCATCCGAGATCACCTCGAAGGGCCTCTACCTCAACCGGCGTGAGTTCATCATGGCCGCCGCGGGGATCGGAGGCGCCGCCGGGCTGGCGGCCGCGGGGATCGCTTTCCCCAGCGCCGCATACGCCGGCGTCAAGCTGCAGAATGTGCGCAAGAGCGCACTGTCCACCACCGGCGAGGACCTTACGCCGCTGAAAGACGTGACGACCTACAACAACTACTACGAGTTCGGCACCGGCAAGGAGGACCCGAGCGAGACGGCGCACAAGCTGCACCCGAGCCCCTGGTCCGTGTCGATCGAGGGCGAGGTGAAGAAACCGAAGGTGCTGAGCATCGACGATCTGCTCAAGCTCTCGCCGCTGGAAGAGCGCGTCTATCGGATGCGCTGCGTGGAGGGATGGTCCATGGTCATCCCCTGGGTGGGCTATTCCTTCTCGGAGCTCGTGAAGCGCGCCGAGCCTACGTCCAAGGCCAAGTACGTGGAGTTCGTGTCGCTCGCAGACGAGCAGCAGATGCCCGGGGTCAAGCTGCCGATCCTGGACTGGCCCTACATGGAAGGCCTGCGGATGGACGAGGCGATGCATCCGCTGACCATCCTTTGCCTGGGGCTCTACGGCGAGACGCTGCCGAATCAGAACGGCGCCCCGGTGCGCGTGGTGATCCCGTGGAAGTACGGTTTCAAGAACGGCAAGTCCGTCGTCAAGATCCGCTTCGTCGAGGAGCAGCCCAAGACCACCTGGATGCTCGCCAACCCTCGAGAGTATGGCTTCTATTCCACTGTGAACCCGCAAGTGGACCATCCGCGTTGGAGCCAGGCTAAAGAGCGGCGCATCGGCGAGTTCGGCAAGCGCTCCACGCTCATGTACAACGGCTACGGCGACCAGGTTGCTTCGCTCTACGCGGGGATGGACTTGCGGAAGAACTTTTAAAGCGAGCCACAGAGATCCTGGTTATGGTCTTCAGTCAACTCGAACCCGACCAGGTCAAGTGGATCAAGGCCACAGCGTTCGCCCTGTGCCTGATCCCGTTCGCGCGCCTCGTCTGGCTCGCCACCCATCGCGGCCTGGGCGCCAATCCGATCGAGTACATCACCCGCTCGACCGGCTTCTGGACCCTCACCCTTCTGCTGATCACGCTGACCGTCACGCCACTGCGCCGGATCACCGGCTGGAACTGGCTGCTCCGGCTGCGGCGGATGCTGGGGCTGTTCGCGTTCTTCTACGTCTGCCTGCATTTCACCACCTATATCTGGCTCGACCAGTTCTTCGACGTCCCCGGCATGGTGAAAGACATCGTCAAGCGGCCTTTCATCACGGTTGGCTTCAGCGCCTTCCTGCTGCTGATCCCGCTGGCTGCGACCTCGACCAACGCGATGGTCAAACGTCTGGGCGGCCGCCGCTGGCAGTTGCTGCATCGCCTGGTCTACCTCATTGCAACGCTTGGCGTGCTGCACTTCTGGTGGCTGGTGAAAAAAGACATCACCGAGCCGATCGTCTTCGGAACCTTGCTCGGCGTGCTGCTTCTGGCACGTCTGGTCTATTCGGCGCGCAGGGCCAGCGCCTCGGCTCCTCCGAGCGCCCGCTCGCAAACCGCTTGACGCGGCCTTGCTGCGAGCCATGCTGATCGGCATCCCCAAGGAGATCAAGGACCACGAGTACCGCGTCGGCCTTACGCCGGCGGGCGCTTACACCTTGGTGCAGCACGGCCACGAAGTCCTGGTGCAGACCGGGGCCGGCGCGCAGGTCGGGTTCCCCGATGACGCTTATCTAGCAGTCGGCGCGCGGGTCGCGCGCGACGCCGCCGACGTGTGGTCCGCCGAAATGGTAGTGAAGGTCAAGGAGTTGCAGGAGGCGGAGCTCGGTCTCATGCACCGTGGCCAGATTCTGTTCGCCTACCTGCACCTCGCTCCCGAGCCTGTCCTGCTGGACGCGCTGGTGCGCTCGGGCGTCAGCGGCATCGCCTATGAAACCGTCACGGACGCGAACGGCGGCCTGCCGCTGCTCGCGCCGATGTCTCGCATCGCCGGCAAGCTGTCGATCCAATTCGGTGCCTGGGCGCTGCAGATGACCAATGGCGGAAGCGGAGTGCTGCTCGGCGGAGTGCCCGGGGTCGCGCCCGGCCGCGTGGTTGTCATCGGTGCGGGCGCCGCGGGCGCGAACGCAGTCCGCGTGGCAGCAGGCGTTGGCGCGGACGTGACGGTCTTCGATCTCAACACGGCGGTACTGGCGAACCTCGAGGACCTGTACCACGGCCGGGTGAAGACCTGCTACTCGGAACCGCTCACGCTGGCGGAGCACGTAACCGGCGCAGACCTCGTGATCGGCGCCACGCTCACACCCGGCAAGCTCGCACCACGGCTGATATCGCGCGATCTCTTGAGAGCGATGCGGCGGGGATCGGTGCTGGTCGACATCGCAATCGATCAGGGCGGCATTGCCGAGACTTCGCGCCCGACGTCGCATTCGCATCCAACCTACGTGGAAGAAGGCGTGGTGCACTACTGCGTGTCAAATATGCCGTCGGCGGTGGCACGAACCGCGACTCTCGCGCTCATCCACGCCACCCTGCCGTACGTCCTGGCGCTCGCGGATCAGGGGCTGGACACGGCGCTGACACGCGATGCGGGCCTGCGTGCCGGCTTGCAGGTCTACGCGGGGCAGGTCACTCATCGAGGACTGGCGGAAGACGTGAACCGCCCGTGGATATCCTACGAGGACCTGGCTGCGGGCCTGCGCAGCGCGTAGCCAACCCGACCAACGCTCAGCGGTTACGGAACCAGGCCTTCAGCGGCTCCCAGTAGTATTCCTTCCAGCCGTCGCGGTAACTCGCCGCTTGCGCTGCCGGGACCTCGGAATGGAGCATCGTCAGCAACGTGCCCTTTCCCTTCCGTTCCAGCAGGATCTCGAGCCGCGACGCAGCCACGCCCTTGGGCCACTCGGTGGTAACCCATTCCTGCACGATCCGGCGCCCCTTCTCCAGCACCAGGTGCTTGCCGCTGATGTAGCCATCCCAGGCAGTGAAGCGCGCACCGACCCGCGCCGTACCGGTGGCTTGGGCTTGCGTGAATGCTGCGTGCTTCTTCGCATTCACGAGTGCCTCGTACACGTCCTGCGGGGATGCGGGAATGGAGACGCGCTGGCGGATGGTGCGAGTAGTTGATTTGTGCTCGGTCACCGTGCCCTCCCTTCGGTCGGCAAGCGGCCTATGTTACCGCTTCGCTCGCCCCGCGCCGCGAAGTAGATTCCCACCAGCAGCAGCAGGAAGCCGGCGAGTTGAACCGGGGCGAGGCGCTCGCCGAAGATAGCCATCGCCAGCAGCGCAGAACCGACCGGCTCGCCGAGGATCGACAAGGCGACGAAGGTCGCGGACAGGTGCCGCAGCGCCCAATTGAACGCAGTGTGGCCGAGCAGCTGCGGCCCCAGCGCGAGCCCGAGCATCGCGGCATAAGCGAGCGCGGAGTACCCGGACAAAGTCGAGCTTGTCGCGCCGACGCCGAGCAGCAGCAACACCGCTGCAGTCCCGTAGGCCAGCCAGATATAAGCCAGCAGTCCCACGCGCGCGCGCAGGGCGCGCCCGACCAGAAGATACCCGGACGCCGCGACCGCACCCAACAACGCGAGGAGGTTCCCGAGCAGCGGATTGGGCTGGACCCCGGCATTCTGCGACGAGCTATCGCTGACGAAGATGAGCGCACTCCCGGCCAGCGTCAACGCGATGCCCGCAATGGTCGCACGGCCGAGTCGCTCGCCGAGGATCAACACCGACGCCAGCCCGACCCACAGGGGATTGGTCGTGACCAGGGCCGTGCTGCTCGCCACCGAGGTGTAGGCCAGCGAGGCGATCCAGGACCAGAAGTGCACGGCGAGAAAGCCGCCCGACAGCAGCGCGAGCAACAGCTCGCTTGCGCGCAGCCCCAGCAGCTCGCGCGACGAGCGCGCCCACACGATCGGCGTGAGGACCAGTGCGGCGACGCCGAGCCGCACCGCGGCGATGGTCAGCGAGGGGACACCTTCGCCTTGGGCGAAACGGATCAGGATCGAAGCGGTGGAAACCACCGCCACGCCGCAGGCGAGGACCAGATAGGGCGCAGCCGAGCGCGGAGCCATCGCGTCCTTATAGCACAGCGGCGCAGCCAGCCTGCAGAAGCGGCGGCATCGCGCTACCATCGGCCCGCTCACAACTACACGAGGAGACCCCCATGAGCCGAATCACGCGGGTGGAGATACATGTCTTCCAGTTCGACGCCGCGAACCTGGGAATAGCCGCTGGCGGAGGCGGCGTGGGCGCGCTGAGTTTTTCGCGCGGAGCGAAGACGCGCTTGACCAAGTACGCCGTGGCGATCATGACCGACAACGGGTTGCGCGGCGAGTACGTCACGCACTGGGTCGGCTCCGCCGCGGCGCTGGGGCAGACACTGATGCTGGCGCCATGCCTGATCGGGCGCGAGGCGGAGGAGCGCGAAGGGATCTACGACGACCTCAAGCGCGAGGCGCGGCAGTTCGATCACATGGGGCACGGCCCCATCGACATCGCGTTGTGGGACCTGGCCGGCAAGAAGTTGAACGCTTCAGTGTGCGAGCTGCTGGGCGGCTATCGCAAGCGCCTGCCGGCCTACGCCAGCACCTACCACGGCGATCACAACGGCGGCCTGCACAGCAAGGAGGCTTTCGCAGCTTTCGCTCAACAGTGCTACGAGATCGGCTACCGCGCCTTCAAGATCCACGGCTGGCACGAGGGCAACAAGCGCATAGAGGCCGAGAACCTTCTGTTCGTGCGCCAGAAAATCGGCGATCGCATGGAGCTGATGATCGATCCCGCCTGCGAGCTGCGGACCTTCGCCGACGCGCTGTACGTGGGACGGGCCTGCGACGAAGCGAATTACTTCTGGTACGAGGACCCGTTCCGCGATGCCGGCACCTCCGCGTTCGCACACAAGAAGCTGCGCGAGATGATCAAGACGCCGCTGCTGCAGACGGAGCACATCCGCGGCGTCGAACCCAAGGCGGACTTCATCATCGCCGGCGGCACCGACTTCGTGCGCGTGGACCCGGAGTACGACATGGGGGTCACCGGCGCGATGAAGATCGCGCACCTGGCCGAATCCTTCGGCCTGGATGCCGAGGTCCACGCTTGCGGCCCGGCCCATCGCCACTGCATGGCAGCCATGCGAAACAGCAACTACTACGAGGTGGCTCTGGTGGGTCCGGACTGTCCGAATGCCGTGCCGCCAGTGTACAAGTGCGACTACACCGATCAACTCGACAGC
>JBGPMS010000098.1:0-15537 GCA_041487115.1 Gammaproteobacteria bacterium | reverse complement strand
GGAGATCAAGGTTCCGCGCGAGCGGGTCGCGCGCATCGGCGACAAGCCGGGGGGACCCAAATTCCAGAGCGACAACTTCTGGCAGATGGGCGAGGCCGGGCCGTGCGGGCCCTGCACCGAGGTGTTCTGGGACCACGGGCCAGGCATCGAAGGCGGGCCGCCCGGCTCGCCCGATGCGGACGGCGACCGCTACATAGAGATCTGGAACCTGGTGTTCATGCAGTTCAATCGCGACGAGTCCGGCACGCTGCATCCGTTGCCCAAGCCGTCGGTGGACACGGGTATGGGGCTGGAGCGCATCGCCGCGGTGCTGCAGGGCGTGCACAGCA
This sequence comes from Gammaproteobacteria bacterium, assembly GCA_041487115.1. GTDB lineage: Bacteria > Pseudomonadota > Gammaproteobacteria > Burkholderiales > SHXO01 > SHXO01. The sequence goes on along the minus strand of JBGPMS010000098.1, from coordinate 15,208 downwards.
ACTACGAGATCGACCTGTTCCAGGAACTGATCAAGGCAGCGGCGCGGGTGACCAGCGCCAAGGACCTGGGTAGCAACTCGCTGAAAGTCATTGCCGATCACATCCGCGCTTGCAGCTTTCTCATCGCCGACGGTGTGATCCCCGGCAACGAAGGCCGCGGCTATGTGCTGCGCCGGATCATCCGCCGCGCCATCCGGCACGGCTACAAGCTGGGGCAGAAGCAGCCCTTCTTCTATCTGCTGGTGGACGACCTGTGCCGCGTGATGGGAGAAGCCTATCCCGAACTGCTGGCCAGCAAGGGCCGGGTCGCCGCGGTATTGAAGCAGGAAGAGGAGCGCTTCGCCGAAACGCTGGAACACGGCATGGCGGTGCTGGAGGCGGCACTACACCGCGAAGATCGCATGCTCGACGGCGAGACTGTGTTCAAGCTGTACGACACCTTCGGATTTCCAGTCGACCTGACCGCCGACATCGCGCGGGAGCGCGGCCTGCAGGTGGATTTCGCCGGCTTCGAGGCCGAGATGCAGCAGCAGCGCGCGCGCGCGCGCGCGGCTTCCAAGTTCCACATGCAGGCCAGCGTGGAGTACAAGGGCCAGCCCACCGAGTTTCACGGCTACGAGACGCTCAAGCTCGAGGGCCGCGTGCTTGCCATCTACAAAGAGGGGACGTCGGTTCCCCAGATCGAGGCGGGCGGGGAGGCGGTGGTGGTCCTCGATCGCACCCCCTTCTATGCCGAATCCGGCGGACAAGTGGGCGACGCGGGCATGCTCACGTCGGGCCATGGCACCTTCGAGGTCCAGGATACGCAAAAGGTGCAGGCCGAGGTGTTCGGCCACAAAGGCGTGCTCAAGGCAGGTCGGCTGGCGGTCGGGGACCTGGTCACCGCGCAGGTCGATGGCGAGTTGCGTTCGCGCGCCGCCTACAACCACTCCGCCACGCATTTGATGCACGCCGCGCTGCGCCAGGTGCTGGGCCACCACGTGCAGCAGAAGGGCTCGCTGGTCGATCCCTGGAAGACCCGCTTCGACTTTTCTCACAACGCGCCGCTGTCGCCCGAGGAGATCCGCGAAATCGACCGGCTGGTGAACGAGGAGATCCGGCGCAACGTGGCGGTGGAGGCGCGGCTGATGAAGTACGACGAAGCGCTCAAGGCCGGCGCGATGGCGTTGTTCGGCGAGAAGTACGGCGATGACGTGCGCGTGATCGGCATGGGTGAGTTCTCCACCGAGTTGTGCGGTGGCACGCACGTGCGGCGGACCGGAGACATCGGCTTCTTCAAGATCGTATCCCAGTCGGGAGTCGCTGCCGGCATCCGTCGGGTCGAAGCGGTGACCGCGGAGGGTGCGCTGGAGTGGGTCCAGCAACAGAATGCGCAGGTCGAAGGCGTGGCGGACATGCTCAAGGTGCAGCCAACCGAAGTCGGTGCCCGCCTGCATCAGATCATGGACAACGTTCGCGCGCTGGAGAAGGAGCTGGCACGGCTCAAGTCGAAGCTCGCAGCCAGCCAGGGAGATGACCTGGCCGATCGAGCGGTGACGGTGGGCAGCGCCAAAGTGCTGGCAGTGGCGTTGGATGGAGCGGACGTCAAGAGCTTGCGCGAGACCATGGACAAGCTCAAAGACAAGCTCGGCAGCGCTGCGATCGTGCTGGGGTCTGTCGACGCGGGTAAAGTGACGCTCATCGCGGGCGTGACCAGCGACCTCACGGCCAAACTGAAGGCGGGTGAGCTGGTCAACTTCGTAGCCCAGCAAGTGGGCGGCAAGGGGGGCGGCCGGCCGGACATGGCTCAGGCCGGCGGGACCGAGCCGGCCAAGTTGCCGCAGGCGCTCGAGAGCGTGGCCGAGTGGGTAAGGCAGCGGGTGGCGTAAATGCAGGGAAGTGGCACAGGCAAACCAAGCGCTCGGTGGACGCGATGCGCATTGAAGGTCCTGCGCCGGTCGGCGCTGGGGCCGGCTCTGGTCAGAGGCGGGAGGATACGGGCATGAAGACAGGTTTGATCGGGGGGGCGGCTGCGCTCGCGCTGGTCTATGCGAGCTGCGTATTGGGCGAGGCGACGGAACTGAATATCGTCCACACAGTGGCGATCAAGGCGTCGCCCGACGCAGTGTGGGCGCTGGCCGGCGATTTCGGCGGCATCCAGCGCTGGTCGCCCGGTACGGAGTCGAGCCGCCTGGTCCTGCGTGAGCGCAACGAGACCGGCGCCATCCGCCTGCTGCGCCGGCGCAGCAACGGCACGCAGGTTACCGAGAGGCTGCTGGACTACGACCCGCTCAATCGCCGCATGGCCTACACCTACGTTGACGGCGTGGTGGGAGCCAGCGACTACTACTCGGTGCTGACCGTGAAGGATGCCGGGGATGGCACCTCGATTGTGGAGTGGCGCGGGACGTTCAAGCGGCTGGCCTACTGGACCGATGACCCGCCTCCCGGTCAAGACGACAAGACGGCCCTCGAGTTCCTCAACAACGCCTACAAGGCCGGGCTCGCCAATCTCAAGAAGATCCTGGAAGCTCAGCCCTAGCCTGCGCGCGCCGGATCACCCACAGCGGAGCACTCATGGCCAAGCTGATCAACGCCGAGACCGGCACCGTCATCGGCGAAATCTCGGACGACCAGCTCGAGTTTCTCGTCGACCAGCTGGAGGAAGAGGACAGCCAGGACCAGGACTATTTTCTAGATCTGGAGACCATCGACCTGCTGGAGGAGAGCGGTGCCGACGATGCGCTGATCATGCTGTTGCGCCGTGCGCTCGGCAGCAGCGAGGGCATCGACGTGCGCTGGACGCGCTGACCGCTTAAGACTCCCGCAGCTCCCCGCCCAATCGACCCCGAACGACACCGGGGCGCGCGATTAAATCGGTTCGCCGATCGAGTCGGCCCAGCGCATGGCCTCCACCTGCAGTCCGATGACGCGGCCGTGATCCAGACCCTGCACGCGATCGAGCGCGCGCTCGATCACGCCCAGGTCGGAAACCTCCAGCGCCTCGACCAGCCCGAGCAGCGCACCCAGCTCGTTGTCGCGCGCCAGCAACGCGGAGCGCACGTCTTCTGCCACCGGCAGCGTTCCCAGGATTTCCGTTAGCGGTGCCGCGAGCAGGGCGTTGATCAGGGACAGGGTGCCGGTGAGGAAGGCGCGCTCCTGGAACTCGCGATTCGACGGCCGCAGGGCGCGGGCCAACAGTTCCATGAGCTTTCCGCGCGTGGCGGCCAGGATCAGAAGCGGGCTGGGCACCTCGGCGCCCGGGGCGGCGCTCACCATGTATACCAGCAAGGGCAGCCAGCGCTGCGGCCGCCTGACGGTGGGCGCGGCGAGAGCATCACCGGCGGTCACCAGCTGCGCCAGGCGTGACAGGCTTTCGGTGAGCTCCGGATGCTCCGCCAATACCGCGTCCACGCCGTCCTTTCCGCCGCCCAGCAGCAGCCGCAACAAGCGCATCAACGCGCTCTCGGCGCGCGACCGGCGGCGTCCGGTGAGGACCGAAGGCCGCGCGAAATAGTAGCCCTGAAACAATTCGTACCCCAGTTCCATGCAGCGGTCGGCCTGTGCCCGGCTGTCGACCTTTTCCGCCAGCAGCTTGCGATCCAGCTCCTGGAGCCGCCTGGTGACGCTCTCGAGGGCCGCGGGCGTCAGCCGGTTGACATCGACCTTCACGATGTCCACCACGTCGAGCAGCGGGGTGAACTCGCGTTCATGCCCGACGAAGTCGTCCAGAGCGAGGGTGAATCCCCTCTCCTTCAGCTCCACGCAGCGGCCGATCAGGCCGCTGGTCACCTTGACCGTCTCGAGGATCTCCAGCACGACCTTGCCCCGCGGGAGCAACTCGATCACGTCGCTCATCAGCAGCGCGGCGCTGAGGTTGATGAACCCGGGGTGCTTGCCCAGCACCGCCTCGACGCCGAGTTCAGTGAAGGCATGGTTGATGACGGTGGCGCTGGCGAAGACATCGTCTTCGATGGTGGCGCCGTTGAAGTGCCCCGAGCGGAACAGCAGCTCGAAGGCCGCGAGATTCTGCTTGCGGTCGAGGATCGGTTGGCGCCCGAGGAACAGCTCCTGGGTCGGAGCGTCGTGCATGGTGCGAGGGCTAGAAGGGCAGCGTCGCGCCCGGCAGCGCGGCGCCAAGCACACGGCGGAAGTCGTCCTGGATGCTCTGCAGCGCGGCCGGATCATCGGCCTCGAAACGCAGCACCACCACCGGAGTCGTGTTGGACGCACGCGCCAGTCCGAAACCGTCGGGATATTCCACGCGCAGGCCGTCGAGCGTGATCACCTCACGCGCGCCCTCGAAGCGGGCCGTCTGCTGCAGCTTCTCGATCAGCGCGTAGTTCTCGCCTTCCTTGAGCTTGATCTGCAGCTCGGGGGTGTTGACCGAATCGGGCAGCTTGGCGAACTCGGCGTCGAGGTCGGGCGCAGCACTCAGATACTCCAGCAGGCGTGCACCGGCATAGATGCCGTCGTCGAAGCCGTACCAGCGCTCCTTGAAGAACAGGTGGCCGCTCATCTCGCCGGCCAGCAGCGCGCCTGTCTCCTTCATCTTGGCCTTGATCAGCGAATGCCCGGTCTTCCACAGCAGCGGCTCGCCGCCGTGGTCGCGCACCCAGGCGAACAGGTTGCGCGTCGACTTCACGTCGAAGATCACCATCGCGCCAGGGTTGCGCCGCAGGACGTCGGCCGCGAACAGCATGAGCTGGCGGTCCGGATAGATGATCTTGCCGGCCTTGGTGACCACACCCAGGCGGTCGCCGTCGCCGTCGAAGGCGAGCCCCAACTCCTCGTCGCCGGCCGCGAGCGCCGCAATGAGGTCTTGCAGGTTCTCCGGCTGCGAGGGGTCGGGATGGTGGTTGGGAAAGGTGCCGTCCACCTCGCAGAACAGCTCGCGCACAGTGCAGCCAAGGCGCCTGTACAGCTCGGGCGCGAACGCGCCCGGCACGCCGTTGCCGCAGTCGACGATGACTTTGATCGGCCGCGCGAGCTTCACGTCCGACGTGATGCGCGTGAAGTACGCCTCGGTTACGTCGACCTGACTGTACCCTCCCGCACCGGCGACGAAATCCGCGGACTCGATGCGGCGCTTGATCTGCTGAATCGCCTCGCCGGAGAGCGTATCGCCCGCGAGCATCATCTTCAGGCCGTTGTAGTCGGGCGGGTTGTGGCTGCCGGTGATCATCACGCCGGAGCCGGTCTCGAGGTGATAGGTGGCGAAGTAGAGCATCGGGGTGGCCACCTGGCCCACGTCGATCACATCGATGCCGCTGCATTGCAGGCCGCGGGCCAGAGCTCGTGCGAGCTCGGGTCCCGATAGCCGGCCGTCGCGGCCGATCGCGATGCGCGGTTGGTTGAGCGCCCGCGCCTGAGAGCCGATTGCCTGGCCGATCAACTCGCAGACTCCCGAGGTGAGGGTCTCGCCTACAATGCCGCGGATGTCGTAGGCCTTGAAGATCTCGGGCGGGACGCTGGGCATGGAACGCTCGTCATTTTACGAGTGCAAGTATCCCATGTTCCCCCGGTGCCCGTGGCACGCATTCGATCTGTCGAGCGCGATCGGCGCAGCCCATCGCGCTCCGTTCATGCGGTTGAGTCACGCCCTCTCGCTTTCTCGAAGAATTCGAGCAAGCGCCTCGGCAACCACTCGAGCCGGCCCGGAAACGGTCCGGTCACGAATCCGGCATGCCCCCCCGTATCGGGGTAGTCGAGCGTCAGGTACGGCGAAACCTCCGCCACGGCAGGCAGGAAGCGGCCCGGCAGGAACGGGTCATTGCGTGCGTGGACCAGCAAGGTCGGCAGCTGAATGCGATACAGCTCGGGCTTGCTGCTGGCGCGGGTCCAGTAGTCGTCGGCGCTGTCGAATCCGTGCAGCGGGGCGGTGACCAGGTTGTCGAACTGGTATAGATCGCGGGCGCGGGCGACGTTGCCGGCGTCATAGATGCCCGGATGGCGGGACAGCTTTTCCAGGCTCTTGGGCTTGAGCGTGCTCAGAAAGTGCCAGGTATAGAGCCGGTTGAATCCCCGCCCCAGCCCGTGCCCGGCCACCTGCAGATCCATCGGCGCCGATACCGCGGCGGCGGCTTGCAGCGTAGGTGTCGCCGCGGAGCCCTGGTTGATCAGCCACTTGAGCAGTGCGTTCCCGCCCAGCGAGACGCCTACCGCGAAGCGTGGCGCATCGCCGGTCTGCGCGGCGATGCGCTCGAGGATCCAATGTATCTCGGGGAAGTCGCCGGAGTGATAGGCGCGCGCCAGGCGGTTAGGGCGTCCGCTGCAACCGCGGAAATGGGGCACCACGCCACGCCAACCGCGCGTCTGCGCCTCATGCATGAGGCTCAGAGCGTAGTGGCTGCGCGAGCTGCCCTCGAGCCCGTGGAACAGCACGACCAGCGGCGCTCCGGCCGGGCCGTCGACCCAGTCCAGGTCGATGAAGTCGCCGTCCGGGGTTTCCCATTCGGAGCGTCGATAGCGGACCTGTGGCCGCGGCGCCAGAACCGCGGCGTACAGCGTCTGTGCGTGACCGCCCGGCAGCCAACGCGGTGCGCGGTAGCGCCCGAGTGGCTGCAGGCGCGCGTCATGGCTCCGGTCGGCGGTATCCATCGGCCGCGGCGGTCAGTGAATCGTTCCCGCCCGCGTTTCCCGCGCCGTGGCGCCGGGCGGGAGCGGGGAGGCGTGATGGGCCAGCAGCCGCCAGCCGGCGGGCGTGAGCAGGTAGATGTTGGTGGTGAGCGCCAGGTGCGCAGGGCCGACCTCGCCACCCAGCGTGATGCTCTCATACAGGGTATGGATCGACATCGGCCGGACCGCGTGTACCCGGCGATCCAGCAGCTGGAAGCGCAGGCGCGGGCCCTGGGAGAACAGCTGGCGCCAGGAATCCCGCACCGCGTCGAACCCGACCAGGCGCTCGCCGCCGGGATGCACGCACACGATCTCCTCATCCTCCGCCCACACCGCCATCATCGCGGCCAGGTCGGCGCGCTCGAAGGCGCGATAGAACGCGGTCTCGGCCTGCTCCGGCGTGAACAGGTTCATGGGTGGCAGTCCGATCCGATAGCGCTGCGCGGAATTCGCGCGACGTGCTGACGCGCACGGTTCATTGCGAAGGTGAAGGTGTGCATTGGGCGTCAACCAGGACTGCGGCGAATATCCATCGACCGGCCCGCTGCGGCTGGCGCTGCCGGGCCGCGCGCACCGAGGGCCGCGTGCACGCGCTCCGGCGTGAGCTGAACCATGCAGTTGAAGTGCTGCAACGGGCACTCCCTCTTATAGCATGGGCTGCAGGGCAGATCGAGTTTCAACACCGTCGCCCGCTGCGACAGTGGCGGCGTGAACGACGGACTGCTGGAGCCGTACAGCGCGAGGAGCGGCACACCCAGTGCGGCGGCCACGTGCATCAGTCCGGAGTCGTTGGATACTACGAGCTGGGCAAATGACAGCAGGTCTACCACCTCCTCGAGGCTGGTGCGCCCGCACAGGTTCACGCAGAGCCCTGCGCTGAGCCGCGCGATCTCCTCACCGATGTCGCGGTCCCTGGACGAGCCCGCGACCCAGACCTGGTAACCGTCGCGCGCAAGCCGGCTGCCGAGAGCGGAGAAATAAGCGGGAGGCCAGCGCTTGGCCGGGCCGTACTCCGCGCCGGGGCACAGGACGGCCACTGGTCCCTCGGCTGTCAGGCCGAGCCTGTCCAGCAGTTGCGCGCGCGCGGCATCGGACACCGTCAAGCGCAGCGCAGGCAGCGGTCGTGCGAGCGGGGTTCCGGCCGGATCGGCCAGCGCCGCGTAGCGTTCTGCCAGTAGCGGGAGCGACTGCTGGTCGAGCCGGCGTGCGTCGTTCAACAGCGCAAGCCGAAGCTCGCCCACGTAGCCGCTGCGCAGCGGAATTCCCGCGAGGCGCGGCACCAGAGCGGACTTGAAGGAGTTCGGCAGCACCACGGCCTGATCGTACCCGCGCAGCGCGAGCTCGCGTGCCAGGCGCCAGCGCGACGCGAGCTTGAGCTCGCCGTGTCCGAACGGGCTCGCGATCGTGTCCGCCACCTCCGGCATGCGGCGGAGCAGGGGCAGGGTCCAGGCTGGCGCCAGCACATCGAGCGCGAGCTGCGTATGCCGCTCGTGCAGGCGCCGGAACAGCGGTTGCGCCAGCACCGTGTCCCCGACCCACGACGGCCCGATTACCAGGACCTTGAACACCAGGGTCGATCGACACAGAGGACGGGCAGACCACTCAAGATGTCCGGGGCGCGCTGCCGAAGTTCTCCGTGTGCTCCGTGCACTGTGTGGCTAGACGATGTCAGCGGTGCCCGGACCGCGCGCCGCCCTTGAGCGTGTAGAGGGTACCGCAGTACGGGCACAGCGCCTCGCCGGTCTTCTCGATCGGAAGGAATACCCGCGGGTGGGCATTCCACAGCATCTGGGACGGTGTCGGGCAGTGCAGCGGGAGGTCGGCTGCGCTGACCTCGATGTGGCGCTGCCGGTTGACGGTCTTGCCTTCTTCCATGATCTCGAGTCAGACGTAGTTCAACCAATCACGATACTTCTCCGCGCGGCCGTTGACCACGTCGAAGAACATGGACTGCAGCTTGGCGGTGATCGGCCCGCGCTGGCCGGAGCCGATGGCGCGGCTGTCCAGCTCGCGAATCGGCGTCACCTCGGCGGCGGTGCCGGTGAAGAAGGCTTCGTCCGCGATGTAGACGTCGTCGCGGGTGATGCGCTTGGTATGCACCTCCACCCCGATGTCGCGCGCCATGTTGATCACCGCGTCGCGGGTGATGCCGATCAGCGCCGAGGTGAGTTCCGGCTCGTACAGCTTGCCGTTCTTGACGATGAACAGATTCTCACCCGAGCCTTCCGCCACGTAGCCGTCCACGTCCAGCAGCAACGCTTCGTCGTAGCCGTGATCCAGTGCCTCCTGGTTGGCCAGGATGGAGTTGGCGTAGGTGCCGGAGAACTTGGCCCGGCACATGGTCACATTGATGTGATGACGCGCATAGGACGAGGTCTTCACCCGTATGCCCTTCTCGATGCCGTCGGCGCCCAGATACGCGCCCCAGGGCCAGGCGGCGATGGCCACATGGACCTGGGCGCCGCGCGGCGAGACCCCCATCTTCTCGGAGCCGTAGAAGGCGATCGGCCGGACGTAACAGGACTCCAGCTGATTGACGCGCACCACCTCCTTCTGCGCCTCGATCAAAGTCTGCTTGTCATACGGCATCTTCATCATGAAGATGTGCGCCGAGTTGAACAGCCGGTCGGTGTGCTCCTTGAGCCGGAAGATCGCGGTGCCATTCGCGGTCTTGTAGGCGCGCAGGCCTTCGAATACAGCCAACCCGTAGTGCAGGGAATGCGTCAGCACATGGGTGGTGGCGTCCCGCCAGGGCACGAGCTTGCCGTCGTACCAGATCTGGCCATCGCGGTCTGACATCGACATGATGTTCTTCTCCGTAGCAAAAACGCTTATTCTATAGTAGCTGGCTGGCGCTATTCAGCGTTCATTCAGCGTACGGCGCGGCGTTGCGGTACCCTGTTGCCCGCGTCTGTACTGCCGGAGCGTTGCATGACAGTTCGAATCGACGTGATTTCCGACGTGGTCTGCCCTTGGTGCCTGATCGGCAAACGGCGGCTGGAGCGTGCGCTGGAACTGTTGCGCCAGGGCTCCCAGCAGGCGCCGCAGGTCGAGGTGGTGTGGCATCCGTTCCAGCTCAATCCCCACCTACCGCTCGAGGGCATGGCGCGCAGCGAGTACTTGGCGCAGAAGTTCGGGTCGCGCGCGCAGGACATCTACGGCCGTGTCACTGCGGCAGGCCGCAGCGTGGGGATCGAGTTCGGCTTCGATCGCATCGTGCGGCAGCCCAATACGGTGCCGGCGCACCAGCTCATCGCTCTGGCGCAGGTCCGGGGCGCGCAGGACCGGATGGTCGAAACTCTGTTCCGCGCGTATTTCATGGACGGCGTGGATCTCACGCAGACCGCCAACCTGTTGACGCTGGCCGAGCGAGCGGGGTTGGACCGCGCGGAAGCGGGAGTGTGCCTGGAAGATGACGCCCAGCGGCAGGCTGTGCAAGCGGCGGACGCGCAGTCGCGCTCGCTCGGCGTGAGCGGCGTGCCGTTCTTCATCTTCGATCAGCGGATCGCTGTGTCCGGTGCACAGGAGCCCGAGGTATTGTTGCGTGCCTTGTCCGAGTCCCAGGCGGTGCGTGAACCAGCGGAGCAGGGCTGATCGGCGTCGCGACGCCGGTCCGCGCACCGCCTAGAGACGCTTTTCCCAATCCAGCGCGGCGAAATTCTTCCTCGAATGTTGCGCTAAAGTTTCACGCCGCCCGGACGGCACTTGCAGGCCGGGATGTTTACTTGCCTAGGCATAACTCATGCTTTACGCTCCCTGTCCCCTTCCTCGACCGAAAGAAACTCCCGATGGCAGAAGCGCAGGCACTGGCCACGGCGACCCGAGTCGCCCCCAGTGCACCGGCCATGGCTAACAATCCCGGCGCGGACAACGGCGCCGCCTCCCTGGCGGTCGCCGCGCCTCCGGTTTCCCCGCCGCACGGGCTGTCCCTGCTGGAGCGCATCGGGCGCTCGGCGATCGACGAGAGCGACAGCGAGGAGTTGCGGCTCCGCAAGACCCTCCTGATATTCGCGAGCGGGCTGATGAACATGGCGGCCATCGTGTGGCTCGCCATCTACTGGAGCATGGGCCTCAGGCTGCCCACCACCATTCCGCTGCTGTACCAGGTTCTGTCCGCCGTCATCCTGGCGGTGTTCCTCAAGACCAGGAACTTCGACTTCTTCCGTTTTGCCCAGCTCTCGCTGTTTTTGTTCGCGCCCTTCGTGATCCAGTGGAGCATCGGCAGCTTCGTCAACTCCAGCGGCATCGTGCTGCTGGCGTTGCTTGCACCGGTGGGCGCGATGGTGGTGTATGGGGCGCGCGAATCGATTCCCTGGTTCGTGGCCTACGTCGTCCTCACCGTGGTGTCGGGGGTGTTCGACTACTTTCTGGCGAGCGGCGAGATGTCCGGCGTCCCCATGCGCACCGTGGCCGTGTTCTTCGTGCTCAACTTCACCATTCTGTCCAGCATCATGTATCTGCTGTTGCGTTATTTCGTGATGCAGAAGGACGGTTTCCGGGACGAGCTCGAGCGCCAGCACGTCCTGGTGCAACAGGAGCAGCAGAAGTCCGAGCAGTTGCTGACCACCATTCTGCCCTCGCACATCGCACAGCGGCTGAAGCGCGACCAGGCCACGATAGCCGATGGTTTCGCCGACGTGACGGTCATGTTCGCCGACATCGTGAACTTCACAGTGCTGGCCGAGGAGCTGACGCCCAAGGAGGTGGTGAGCTTTCTCGACGGCGTGTTCACGCGCTTCGACGAGCTGGCCGAGCGGCACGGTGTGGACAAGATCAAGACCATCGGCGATGCCTATATGGTGGCGGGCGGCCTGTCCGGGGACGGTACCCAGTACGTGGACGCGGTGGCGGAGATGGCGCTGGAGATGATGGGGCTCACGCGCACGGACGAGGCCATGCAGCGCTACAACGTCACCTTCCACATCGGCATTGCCACCGGGCCCGTCATCGCCGGGGTGATCGGCGCCAGGCGCTTCATCTACGACCTGTGGGGCGACACGGTCAACGTCGCCAGCCGCATCACCGCGGAATCGCGCTCCAACGAGATTCTGGTGGACAAGACCACTTACCGCCGTCTGGGGACGCGCTATCAGTTCTCCTCGCCTCAGGACCTGACCTTCAAGGGGAAGGGCCAGATGACGATCTACCAGATGATGGGCAGGACCTAGCCAACACCTCCTCCCACAGCTTCAACACCGGCCCCAGCAGTGCTTCGACCCGCTCGCGCGGCACGCGGGCATAGGGCTCACCCTGCAGTCTCAACTGATGCTGCAGCCGGCGGAACTCCCGGTAGCTGTGATGCGCGCCGGCGGCTACGCCTTCTCCGATCAATCCAAGCCGGCCCGCGAGCTTGAGCAGGGCCAGGTTGCCGATGTTACCGGTGAGCTCCTGGTAGTCCTTGGCGTAACCCAGCACCAGGTACTGCACCGCGAACTCGACGTCCACGATCCCACCGCGATCGTGCTTGATATCGAACAACCCGCTGCGGTTGGGGTGTCCGTCCAGCATCTTGCCGCGCATCTGCAGGACTTCGTCCCGCAGCCGGGCCAGGTCGCGCGGCAGGCGCAGCACGTCGATGCGCATTTGCTCGAAGCGCGCTCCGATTTCCGCATCTCCAGCCACGAAGCGGGCACGGGTCAGCGCCTGATGCTCGAAAGTCCACGCCTTGGACCGCTGATACTCCGAGAAGGCGTGAAAGTGGCTGACCAGCAGCCCGCTGGCGCCGTCCGGCCGCAGCCGCAGGTCGGTCTCGTACAGCACGCCCGCCGGAGTGAAGCTGGTGAGCCAGGTGTTCATGCGCTGCGCCAGCCGCGCGTAGCTCTCCTGCGCCTCCGGGTGGTCGTCGTCGTACAGAAAGATGATGTCGAGGTCGGAGGCGTAGCCCAGCTCCTTGCCGCCCAGCTTGCCGTAGCCGACGACCGCAAAGCGCGGCTCGTCCCGATGCCGCGTGCGCAGCCCGGCCCAGGCGAGGCGCAGCACCTGCCCGAGAATCACGCAGGCCAGATCGCTGAGGTGGTCGGACAGGGTTTCGAGCGGCAGTGTGCCGGCGAGATCCTGCGCCAGCAGGCGGATGGTCTGCACTTGCTTGAAATGGCGCAGCGCATCCATCTGGCGCTCGGTATTTCCGCTGTGCTGGTCCAACTCGGCGGCCAGCTGCCCGCGCAGCTGCTTCCAGTCGGGCGCGTCGAACGCCTGCGGCGAAATCAGCTCGTCCAGCAGCATCGGGTGGCGCGCGAGGTAGTCTGCGGCCCAGGGGCTTGCCGCTGCCAGCGCAGCGAGATGCTTGAGTGCCGCGGGGTACTCCAGCAGCAGGGCGAAGTAGGATTCGCGCCGTCCGATGCTCTCTACCACGCGCGCCAGCCGCTCGAGCGTCTGGTCCGGATCGTTGAAGGCCGCGGCCGTCTCGACGACGCGCGGTGCCAATTGGTCCACGCGTGCCTGGGTTGATGCAGCCATGCGCCGATAGAGCTGGCTGGCGCGCAGCTGCCGCAGGCGGCCGAGCACCGCCTGCGGGTTCGCGTATCCCAGCCGCCGCAGGGCTTCGATGCCTTCCTCCTCGCTTGCGCTCCCGCGCCAGACGCTCTCGAGAGCGTGCTCACGGTCGGGCGTGCCGCTGCCCGCGAACACGGCCTCGAACTGACGCGTGACCGCGTCGCGCTGCGCGTCGAGCCGGGCCAGCAGCGAGGCATAGTCGCGCAACGCCATGGCGCGTGCCACGATGGCCTGGTCCTCTTCGTTCGTCGGCAGGCTCTGAGTCTGTTGATCATCGAGATATTGCAGACGGTGCTCGAGGTTGCGTAGGAACACGTAGGCTGCCTGCAACTGGGCGGCTGCGTCCGCCGGGAGCAGGCGCTGTTGCGCCAGGGCCCGCAAGGCGGTCTGCGTCGGGCGCAGGCGCAGGGACGGGTCCTTGCCGCCTCGCACGAGCTGGAACACCTGGGTGATGAACTCGATCTCGCGAATCCCGCCGGGCCCGAGCTTGATGTTATCGTGCAACTCGCTGCGCGCCACCTCCGCGCGGATCTGCGCATGCAATTTGCGCAGCGATGCGATGGCACCGAAGTCGAGATAGCGCCGGTAGACGAAAGGCGTCACGATCGCGTCGAGGTCCGGCTGCGGCGCGGCACTCACCACCCGCGCCTTCACCCACGCGTAGCGTTCCCACTCGCGCCCCTGGGTCTGCAGGTACTCCTCGAGCATGTCGTAGCTCATGGCAAGCGGGCCGCTTTCGCCGTAGGGCCGCAGGCGCATGTCCACGCGAAACACCTGGCCCTCCGAGGTGTACTCGGACATGGCACTGATGAGCCGGCGCGAAAGGCGAGCGAAGTACTCCTGGTTGGTCATCGTCCGCGGGCCGCTGGTCTCCCCGTCTTCCGCATAGAGGAACACGAGGTCGATGTCGGAGGAGACGTTGAGCTCCTCTCCGCCGAGCTTGCCCATGCCGACCACCACGAGGTCCTGGCCTGCGCCGCTGCGCTGCCCGCGGGGCATGCCGTGGGTTTCTTGCATCCACGGCTGCAGGTGACGCAGGGCAAAGCACAAGCTCTCCTCGGCCAGGGCGGTTACGCCGGCCATCACCTCGTCCAGGCGGGCGAGGCCGTTCAGATCGCGGCAGATGATTTGCAGCATTGCCGCCTGGCGCACCTGGCGCAGTCGCCGTTGGAGTGCCTCCTCGTCGGCTACGGGTGCGTGCTGCAGCAGCGACCGGATGCGTCCACGATCACAGGGCGTCGCCAGCATGGCTGGATCGAACAGCTCGGGCGTCCGTGCCAGCAGGCGGCGGACGAAATGGCTGAGCAGGCCGGCATGTTCGAGCCATGCCGGGGGTTGGATGGCGTCGGGGCTGGCCGCCGCCGCGAGCGGCTGTTCCGGTTCGGTTGGATGCACTGGAGTCAGAGGCGATAAAATAGCGAGCGGATCTCACCCTTCGTCGAGAGCGGCACGGGGTCCACGGCGGGGAGGTGATTTTCTGCCCCCCATTTCCTGTCGATCCGGCGCGGGAAAGCCCGGCGCGTCGGCTTCCCGGTGTTTTTGGCGCCAACGGCCGCGGCACGCTATGTGCTCGACCAGGACGCGATTGCAGCTGATGATTCTATTGACCTTCTGCGGTTCCTGGCAAATCGCACAAACTAGAGTGTCCTGTCCCACTAATTCGCGGCCGAAAACCCGACGAGAATCGGCGCCATGCTGTGTTGCGAATCCTCGCCAGGTGTGCGCACCGAAGCGCGGAGCAGGGGCCCCTTTGGGGATGCGACCGTGTAGGTGTGTACAAGAACGCGCTGGACCGGGTGCGCCGGCATCCCGCTCCCGGGTCGCATCCCCGCAAGCGGGGCCCCTGCTCCGCCGTGCGCGGGCGCACCTGGCTGCGGTTCGCGCCTTGCCTGACGCCGATTTCGCGGGTTTTCCAACCGGTTATGGTCTGCTAGCAATGGCGCCCCGTCCAGCACTGTCGACTGCGGGAGTTGTCCCACGAATCAGTGGGACAGGACACTAGATGCCTCTGCGCTTAGCCTTTCATCTGTTCAAGCACGGCTCGCTGTGGGTCTACCGACTGTCGACCTTCGCGGTGCTGGCGGCGGGGGTGTTGTTTGCCTCCATGGTGCTGCTGCTG
>JBGPMS010000097.1:0-15544 GCA_041487115.1 Gammaproteobacteria bacterium | reverse complement strand
GTGGAAGAAACAGCGGCGCAGGAAGGCGTCGGGCAGCTCCTTCTCGTTGTTGCTGGTGATGATGATGGTGGGGCGGTGCCTGGCGCCGATCAACTGCTGGGTCTCGTAGACGTAGAACTCCATGCGGTCCAGCTCCCGCAGCAGATCGTTGGGGAACTCGATGTCCGCCTTGTCGATCTCGTCGATCAGAACCACCGCCGGCACGTCGGATTCGAACGCCTCCCATAGCGGGCCGCGCTTGATGTAGTTGGCGATCTCTCCCACCCGGTCGTCGCCCAGCTGCGAGTCACGCAGGCGCGACACCGCGTCGTACTCGTAGAGCCCCTGCTGCGCCTTGCCGGTGGACTTGATGTGCCACTGGATCAGCGGCCGCCCCAGCGCCTTCGCCACCTCGATGGCGAGCATGGTCTTGCCGGTACCCGGCTCGCCCTTGATCAGCAAGGGTCGCTCTAAGGTGATGGCGGCGTTGACCGCCATCATCAGGTCCTCGGTGGCGATATAGGCATCGGTTCCAGTGAAGCGGGCCATGGTGCGGGGCGTCCAGGAAGGCAGTTCGAGGATTATAGCCGGGGCGCCCGGCGCCGCGGCACGGGAGCAAGTACAATTCCACGTTCACTGCACCCGCTGCGGAGGATGGATGCCCAAGTTCAATGCCAACCTGTCCATGATGTTCAACGAGGTGGACTTTCTGGAGCGCTTCGCCGCCGCCGCCAAGGCCGGGTTCAAGGGCGTGGAGTTCCTGTTTCCCTACACCTACGATAAGAACCAGCTGGCCGAGCTCGTGCGCAAGAACAAACAGCAGGTGATCCTGTTCAACATGCCGCCGGGAGATTGGAATGCCGGCGACCGCGGGTTGGCCTGCGATCCGGCTCGGGCCGGCGAATTCCAGGACAACGTGGGCAAGGCCGTCGACTACGCCCTGGCGCTCGACTGCAAGCAAATCCATTGCATGGCGGGGCTGAAGCCGCGCGGGGTGAACGAGGAGCAGATGCGCGCGGCCTACATCGCCAATCTTCGGTTCGCCGGGAAGGAGCTGGCCAAGCACGGACTGAAGGTGCTGATCGAGGCGATCAACCCGCGCGACATCCCGGGCTTCTATTTGAATTACTCGCGCCAGGCCTTCGACATCATGCACTACGCGGCTGTGCCCAACTTGAGCTTCCAGTACGACATCTACCACATGCAGATCGTGGAGGGCGACCTCGCCCCCACCATCGCAAAAAACCTGGCGAAGATCGGCCACATGCAGCTCGCCGACACGCCCGGGCGTCACGAGCCGGGCACGGGCGAGATCAACTACACGTTCCTGTTCGAGCACATCGACAAGATCGGCTACCAGGGCTGGATCGGTTGCGAGTATCGGCCGGCAGGCAACACCGAGGCGGGGTTGGGCTGGTTGAAACCTTATTTGTAAATCAAGTTGAGCCACGGAGGCACTGAGAGCACGGAGACCCACGAACCTTCGAGATTCTCCCCTCTCCCTTGATGGGAGAGGGCTAGGGTGAGGGTGAAGTCACGGTGGTCATGTCACCCCTCACCCTCACCCTAACCCTCTCCCCCAAGGGGAGAGGGTATTGATGGTGCTGGTCTTCTCTGCGTTTTCCCTGCTCTCCGTGGCCGAATTGCTTTTGGGGGGGTGAAATGAGCAAAGTAGGCTTCGTAGGACTGGGCATCATGGGCAAGCCCATGGCGGCCAACCTGATAAAAGGCGGACACACGCTGTACCTGTGCAGCCGCAGCGGCGTGACGCCCGAGCTGACCGCTGCCGGCGGTACCGCGTGCGGCTCGGCCAAGGAAGTGGCGCAGAAGGCCGATATCGTCATCACCATGGTGCCCGACACGCCGGACGTGGAGAAGGCGCTGTTCGGTGCGAACGGCGTGGCCGAGGGCTTGTCCGCCGGCAAGGTCGTGATCGACATGAGCTCGATCTCCCCCTTCGACACGAAGGCCTTCGCGGAGCGCATCAACAAGCTCGGCTGCGAATACGTGGATGCGCCGGTCTCGGGCGGCGAGGTCGGCGCGAAGAACGCCGCACTCACCATCATGGTGGGGGCCACCGACAGCACGTTCGAGAAGGTGAAGCCGCTGTTCGAGCTGATGGGGAAGAACATCACGCTGGTCGGCGGCAACGGCGCGGGCCAGACGTGCAAGGTCGCCAACCAGATCATCGTGGCGCTCAACATCGAGGCGGTGTCCGAAGCGCTGTTGTTCGCGTCGAAGGCCGGAGCCGATCCGGCCAAGGTGCGTCAGGCGCTCATGGGAGGCTTCGCTTCGTCGCGCGTGCTGGAGGTGCATGGCGAGCGCATGATCAAGCGCACGTTCGATCCGGGCTTCCGCATCGAGCTGCACCAGAAGGACCTGAACCTGGCCCTCGCGACTGCGCGCAAGATCGGGGTCAGCCTGCCCAACACCGCAATCGCGCAGGAGCTGTTCAACGCGTGCCAGGCGCGCGGCGGCGGCAAGTGGGATCACTCGGCGATGGTGAAAGCGCTGGAGGCCCTGGCCGACTTTCAAGTAGCCAAGTAAGCCCGATCAACCCGCGCAGCCGCACGAGCCCACTGCGGCTGATGGCTTGAACATGACGATCGACCCGACATTCCTGCTCCGCCGCATGTTCGACGCCGCCGTCGCGCGCGCCATGCCGGACAAGTGCCTGCCGCCGTTCCTGCCCAACCCTACCAAGGGGCGCACCATCGTGGTTGGTGCGGGCAAGGCGGCAGCCACCATGGCCAAGTCGGTCGAGGATCACTGGCAGGGAGAATTGTCCGGGCTGGTGGTCACGCGCTACGGACATCGCGCACCGACCAAACGCATCGAGGTGGTGGAAGCAGCCCACCCTGTGCCCGACCTCGCCGGGCGCGAAGCGGCGGAGCGGATCTTGAAGATGGTCCAGGGACTCGGCCCGGATGACCTCGTGCTGTGTCTCATCTCGGGCGGCGGTTCGGCCCTGCTGACCATGCCGGCGCCGGGGCTCACGCTGCAAGACAAGCAAGCCATCAACCGTGCGCTGCTCAAGAGCGGGGCCAACATCGGCGAGATGAACTGCGTGCGCAAGCATCTGTCGGCGATCAAAGGCGGGCGGCTCGCCGCCGCCTGCCACCCGGCCAAAGTGGTCACGCTCACCATCTCCGACGTGCCGGGAGACGATCCGGCGGTGATCGCTTCCGGGCCGACGGTGGCGGACCGCACCACCTTCGCCGATGCGCTGGCGATCCTGGAAAAATATCGCATCACCGAGCCGACGACGGTCGTGCAGCACCTGCGCGCCGCGCGCGAGGAAACGCCCAAGCCCGACGATCCGCGCCTGGCCGGCATCCAGACGCACGTCGTCGCCGCGCCTCAACAATCCCTCGAGGCCGCAGCCAACGTCGCGCGCCAGGCGGGCATCACGCCGCTGATCCTGGGCGACAGCCTGGAAGGCGAGTCACGTGAAGTGGCCGTAGTGCATGCCGGCATTGCGCGCCAGGTCCTGCGGCATGGGCAGCCGGCCCCTGCGCCGTGCGTCCTGCTATCCGGCGGCGAAACTACGGTCACGGTGCGAGGCAAGGGACGCGGCGGACGCAACGTCGAGTTTCTGCTGGCGCTGGCGGTGGCGCTCGACGGCGAAGCCGGCGTCTACGCTCTGGCCGGCGACACCGATGGTGTGGACGGCACCGAAGACAATGCCGGCGCTTTGGTGACTCCGGACACACTCCAGCGCGCTGCGGCAAGCGGCCTGGACGCCAAAGCGCACCTTGCCGATAATGACGGCTACAGCTTCTTCGCCGGGCTGGGTGACCTTGTCATCACCGGCCCCACGCTCACCAACGTGAACGACTTCCGCGCCATCCTCGTGAGCCCCGACCAGTAGCCATGGGCAAAGTCGAACTCCTGGATGCACCGCCCGCGGCACTGGTCGACAAGGCCGAGCTGGTGCGGCGGCTTTCCGCCGTCCTGCCGCGCGAGTGCCTGCTGCACGAGCACGAGGATCTCACACCGTACGAGTGCGACGGCCTCTCCGCACACTGCCAGGTGCCGCTGGCGGTGGCGCTGCCCGAGGACGAAGAGCAGGTGCGCCGGGTGCTGCGCATCTGCTTCGAGGCGCGCGTGCCCGTGGTGGCGCGCGGTGCCGGCACGGGACTGTCCGGCGGCGCCATGCCGCACGGCCAGGGTGTGACGCTGGCATTGTCCAAGCTGCAGCGCATCCTCGAAGTCGACCCCGTCGCCCGCACCGCGCGCGTCCAGCCTGGCGTGCGCAACCTGGCGATCTCCGAGGCGGTCGCGATCCATGGGCTCTACTACGCGCCCGACCCCTCCAGCCAGATCGCCTGCAGCATCGGCGGCAACGTCGCGGAGAACTCGGGTGGCGTCCACTGCCTGAAGTACGGGCTCACGGTCCACAACCTGCTCAAGCTGCGGGTGGTGACGATCGAGGGTGAGGTGCTGGAGATCGGCTCCGAGGGCCTGGATGCGCCGGGCTACGACCTGATGGCCCTGATCACCGGCTCGGAAGGGCTATTGGCGGTGGTGACCGAGGTCACCGTCAAGCTGCTGCCCAAGCCGGTCCGGGCGCAAGTGGCGCTGGCCGCCTTCGATTCGGTGGTGAAGGCCGGCGAGGCGGTGGCGAACATCATCGCGGCAGGCTGCATCCCGGCCGGCCTGGAGATGATGGACAAGCTCGCCATCCAGGCGGTGGAGCAATTCGTGCACGCCGGCTACCCGCTCGACGCCGAAGCAATGCTGCTGTGCGAATGCGATGGGACCGACGAAGAGGTCGTCGCCGAGATCCAGCGCGTATCGGAGGTCATGCGCGCCAGCGGGGCCACCGAGATCCGCCTCTCGCGCGACGATGCCGAGCGGCTCAAGTTCTGGTCCGGGCGCAAGGCCGCCTTCCCTGCCGTCGGCCGCATCCTGCCGGACTACTACTGCATGGACGGCACCATTCCCAAGAAGCGGCTGGGCGAGGTGCTGGCCGGGATCGCGGCCCTGTCGAAGGAGTTCGGCCTGTCCTGTCCGAACGTGTTTCACGCCGGTGACGGCAATCTCCATCCGCTGATCATGTTCGACGCCAATGAGGGCGACCAGGCGCAGCGGGCAGAAGCTTTCGGTGCTCGTATCCTGGAGCTGTGCATTGACGTGGGCGGCACCATCACCGGCGAGCACGGCGTGGGCATCGAGAAGATCAACCAGATGTGCGTGCAGTTCCGCCCCAACGAGCTCGCCGCTTTTCTGGCGATCAAGCGCGCGCTGGACGAGCATGGGCTGCTCAACCCCGGCAAGGCCGTGCCTACTCTTCGCCGCTGCGCCGAGTTCGGCGCCATGCACGTGCAACGCGGAAAGGAAAAGTTTCCCGATCTGCCGCGGTTCTGACGTCCATCTCTTGATAGATCCGATCGTCTCCGAGTTGGCTGAACGCGTCCGCAAAGCGGCGACCGAGAAGCGCGCGCTGCGCATCCGCGGCGGCGGCAACAAGGACTTCTGCGCCTACAAGCTGGAGGGCGAGCCGCTGGATGTCGCCGGCTATCGCGGCGTGGTGGACTACGAGCCGAGCGAGTTGGTGCTGACCGCACGCGCCGGCACACCGCTCGCCGAGATCGAGGAGACGCTGGCCAAGGGCGGCCAGATGCTGGCCTGCGAGCCGCCGCACTTCGGCCCCTCGGCGACGCTGGGGGGATGCGTTGCGGCCGGCCTGTCCGGCCCGCGCCGGCCATTTGCGGGCTCCGTGCGCGACTTCGTGCTCGGGACGCGCGTGCTCAACGGTGAGGGTGAAGAGCTGCGCTTCGGCGGCCAGGTGATGAAGAACGTCGCCGGCTTCGACGTGTCGCGGCTCATGGCGGGCTCCTTCGGCACGCTCGGCGTGATCCTCGAGGTCTCCCTCAAGGTGTTGCCGGCACCCGAGGAGGAAGTAACGCTGCGCTTCCAGGTGGACGAAGCGAAAGCGATCGAGACCATGAACCGTTGGGCGGGTCAGCCCCTGCCTGTCTCCGCCACGTGCCATGCCGACGGTGCGCTCAGCGTCCGCTTGTCCGGCAGCCAGCTGGGGGTCGATGCAGCGCGGGCCAGGCTGGGCGGCGAAACGGTGCTGGACGGGCCGGCGTTCTGGCGCGCAGTGCGCGAGCAGACCCTGGATGGATTGCGCGGACCGCTCTGGCGTCTGTCGGTAAAGCCAACGACGCCGCCTCTGGGCTTCCCCGGAACGCAGGTGATCGAATGGAACGGCAGCCTGCGCTGGATCGGCACCGACGCACCGGCAGAGCAGGTGTTCCAGGCCGCGCGCAAGGCCGGGGGGCACGCCACGCGCTTCCGTGGCGGCAACGGCGCCCCGATCATGCGCCTGGACGCGGGCGTGCTCGGATTGCACCAGCGGCTCAAAGCGGCGCTCGATCCCAACGGCATCTTCGGCCGCCACCGCCTGCACCCCGATTTCTAAGTCGGGCCTTGCTCCTCGCAGCGGTATTCTTTGGCGCCTTGGCGCCTCACGACAGCACTCGATGAAAACGAACCTGGCTGACTTCATCCGCGACACGCCGGAAGGCAAGGAGGCGAACGCCATCCTGCGCGCCTGCGTGCACTGCGGGTTCTGCACCGCCACCTGCCCCACCTATCAACTGCTGGGCGACGAGCTCGACGGGCCGCGCGGACGCATCTACCTCATGAAGGAGTTGTTCGAGGGCGGCCGGGTGTCGGAGAAGACCCAGCTCCACCTGGACCGCTGCCTGACCTGCCGCTCCTGCGAGACCACCTGCCCGTCCGGCGTGCAGTACGGGCGGCTGGTGGACATCGGCCGCAACGTCGTCGAGAAAGAGGTGGGACGCAGCTTCGGAGCCGGTCTGCTGCGCTCGGCGCTGAAGACGGTGATCACCAACCCGGTGCTATTCGACCCGCTGCTGCGCCTGGGCCAGCTCACTCGCCCGCTGCTGCCCGCTGCGCTGGCGAACAAGGTACCGCCGCGCGTCGCTCCGACGCCGTGGCCAGCCGCCCGTCACGCGCGTCGCATGCTGGTGCTGCAAGGCTGCGTGCAGCCGGCCATCGCCCCTACGATCAATCCGGCCATGGCGCGCGTGCTCGATCGCATCGGCATTTCGTTGATCGCAGCCCCCGCTGCGGGTTGCTGCGGGGCGGTGGCCTATCATCTCAACGCGCAGGACGAGGCGCTCGATACCATGCGCAAGAACATCGACGCCTGGTGGCCATACGTCGAGCAAGGCGTCGAAGCCATCGTCATGACCGCAAGCGGCTGCGGGGTGATGGTCGACGAATACGGCCATCTGCTCGAGCGCGACTCGCGTTACGCCGAGAAGGCGCGCAGGATCTCGCAGCTCACGAAGGACGCGAGCGAAGTCATTGCCGACCAGCGCGAAGCCCTCCTCGCGCGCCTCACACCTCGTAGCGCACCGCTGGGGACTGTGGCATTTCATTCGCCCTGCACCCTGCAGCACGGCCAGCAGATTCACGGCGTGGTGGAGGACCTGCTGGGCGCGGCGGGCTGGCGACTCACTCCCGTGCCCGACGCCCATCTGTGTTGCGGCTCGGCGGGCACCTACTCGATCCTGCAATCCGCGCTGTCGAAGCGGCTGCTCGCCAACAAAATCGCTGCACTCGAGTCCGGTTCACCCTCGGTTCTCGCCACTGCCAATATCGGTTGTCTCGCGCATATCCAGACTGGCACGCAACGACCGGTTCGCCATTGGGTGGAACTGCTCGACGACGCGCTGGCGTGAGGGCGGCAGCCCGCCTTTCCGCCCCCGCGTGAAGTGTGCTACGGTCGAATCTACTTTCCTTCGTACAACGAAAACAGGGGGGGATTCTGATGAGAACTGCTGTCGGCGCCCTGGCGCTCGCTTCCGTGACCGTGATTGCGGCAACCGCTCTTGCAGTTGCGGCCGATCCGCCGCCGCCCTGGGCGTACCCCGTCAATCCACCGGGCACCCAGCCTGTCCCCGACGACAGTATCCTACGGCACGTTCCAGACAGCACCGTGGCGTTTTCGCTGACCCAGATCCGCGATCTGTTCAACGTGCCAGACTGGCATCCCGACGATCACCCTCCGATGCCCGAACCGGTGGCCCACGGGCGCAAGCCGATGCCCTTCGCGTGCGCCTACTGCCATCTGCCGAACGGGCTCGGTCGCCCGGAAAACTCCAGCCTCGCGGGTCTTCCCGCCGCGTATATCGCGCAGCAGGTCGCCGATTTCAAGAGCGGCGCCAGGAAGAGCTCGGAGCCAGCGAGCTTGCCCGCGAACTTCATGGTCGCGGTCGCGAAGGCCGCTACCGACGACGATGTGAAAGCGGCCGCTGAATACTTTGCCGCGCTGAAGCCAATACCGTGGATCAGAGTGGTCGAAACCGACACCGTGCCGAAGACCCGTGTCGGAGGATGGATGCTGATCGCATCGGAGCCCGCCGGCATGGAGCCGATCGGCCAGCGCATCATCGAGATGCCGGAGAATCTGGAACGGACCGAGCTGCGGGACGCGAAGTCCGGCTTCATCGCGTACGTGCCGGTCGGGAGCATCCGGAAAGGAGAGGCGCTGATCACCACCGGGGCCGGCAAGACCATCGAGTGCGGGATCTGCCACGGTGCCGACTTGAAAGGCCTCGGCCCCGTGCCGGCGCTTGCGGGCCGCTCACCCAGCTATATCGTCCGCCAGCTCTACGACATCCAGCACGGCGTTCGCAGCGGACCGTGGACCGAGCTGATGAAGGCGGTAGTCGCCCGCTTGAGCGACGAGGATCTGGTGTCTATCGCTGCCTACACGGCCTCCCGCGCTCCCTGAGCCGAAGCGGGCCGAGGTCGTGTTTCGACTCTTACAGCGCCCGGTTTTTCACCAGCGCGCGCAGCGCCAGCAACAGCAATGCCGCGCAACCGAACCCGACGAGCGGCGACAACAAGAGCGAATACCCGACCTTGGTGGGCTTTCAACAGCCGAGAGGCGATCTCCTCGCCGTAGTCAGCCCAGGGACTCCAGAAGCCGATGGGCCGCCTTGAGATCGTGCGTGTCGAAGCCTTCGGTGAACCAGCCGTAGATGGGCGCGAGCAACTCGCGCGCGGCGTCGCGCTGGCCGCGCCCGGCTAGCAGTTCGGCAAGCGTCGTCGCGCTGCGCAGCTCCCAGGATTTGGCCTGCTGCTCGCGTGCCCACTCGATCGATGCGCGCAGTTGCACCTCGGCCTCGTCATTTTCGCCCTGGCGCATCAGCATCCAGCCTTTCAAGCGCAGCACCTCGGCCAGATGCGAGCGCTCCTGCCAGCCCGGCCGTTCGATCTGCTCCAGGCACTCGTCGATCAAGCGCAGGGCGGCGTCCAGGTCCCCTTGCAGCGCCAGAGCTTCAGCCAGAGCAGACTTGGTATAGGGAATGCGGAGCTGACCGCCGAGCTTGATCCAGCTCTCCATGCCTCGGCGCAAGAACGAGATCGCTTCGGACAGCCGCCCGCGCCGCAACTGCACGAACCCCTCGACCCGGGGCACCATCGCCTGGTAGATGATGGGGATGCTCTGCTCCCGGGCCAGGCGGTCAGCCTCCCTGGCGCGCTCCACGAGCCGCTCGGGCTCGCGCCGGTAGTCGAAGGTATCTGCGCCGAGGATCAGGGTAAAGCCCAGGTTGAATGCATGCCCCAGTCGGCGTGCGCGGGCATCGGTCTCGTCGCTCAGGCGCACTGCCTGATCCGGGTAGCCCAGCATCCAGGTCCAATGAGACGAGTAGCTGCCTACCGTGCTTCTCAGATCCTGACCGGTGAGCTGCATCCAGCGGCCGGCACGCTGCGGGTCGTCCAGTGCGAGGACCCGATTGCCCTGCTCGCGCGCTTCGAGCGGATTCCCCAGCCAGAACTGCGACTCCATGGCGGCACGATGCCCGAAGATCTGCAGGTCGATGTCCCCGGCCTGGTTACCTTCGGCGAGCAAGCGCTGAGCCCAGTCGAGCGACTCCGCGAGGCGGCCTTGGCAAAGGGTGTTGACCCACATCCCCCACAGCCCCATCAGCAGACTGTGTGGATTGCCCTGTCGCCTGGCCAGGTGGAGGATCGCCGCGGCGTTCACGCCCACCTCGGATGCGGGCCAGCCGCGCAATCCAACCCAGGCGCCGGTAAGCGGTTCCCGGACCGACAGCTCGAGCCCATCGCGCTCCGACGAGACGGGCAGTTGTTCCATCACGGCCAAGCCCTTTTCGAAGTGGCCCACCGCTTCCTGCAGCGCGACTCGCGCCAAGGCCAGCTCGCCCGCCTTGCGCCACCAGGGGATGGCCGCGGCAAGGTTGCCGGCCTGGGTATAGTGATGGGCTAACAATTCGGGCTCGCTGGCGACGATGTCGGAGAATTCCGTCTCCAGCACGTTGCCGAGCTGCGCATGGAGCTGCTGTCGCCTGCTCCTCAGCAGCGAATCGTAGGCGGCATCCTGCACCAGAGCATGCTTGAAGATGTAAGTGGCTTCCGGCAGCGTCCCGCGGCGATACACGAGGCCGGCATCGACCAGCTTCTTGAGAGCTTCCTCCAGCTGCTCGTTGGTGAGCGTCGAGATGCAGGCGAGCAGCTCGTAGGAGAACTCCCGGCCGATGCAAGCTCCGATCTGGGCGATCTCCTTGACCGGGGCCAGCCGGTCCAGACGCGCCAGCAGCGAGTCGCGCAGCGATGTCGGGATCGCCAACAGCGGCAGCGGAGCCCGCAGCGTGTATTGATCGCCTGTCTCGCGCAGAAGTCCCGACTCCAGCACCGACTTGGTCAGCTCCTCGACAAACAGCGGCACGCCGTCGGTGTGCGCCAGGATCTGCTGCAGCACCTCCTGCGGCAAAGCCTTGCTGCCGGTCATCTTGGCCACCAGCTCCGCCCCCTGGCGCCGGCCCAGGCGGTTCAGGGTGAGGCTGGTCACGTTGGGCTGTCCCACCCACGGCGGCATGTGCTCGGGCCGGTACGTCATCACCAGGAGAACCGGCACTGCATGCAGCCGCGGGATCAGCACATCGAGCAGATCCTGGCTGGTGGGGTCGATCCAGTGCACGTCCTCGAACACGATCAGCACCGGCTGACGCTGAGACAGCGCTTCGAGCTGGTCGGCGAGCGTCTCCAGCATCTTCTCTTTGTGCTTCTGCGGCGAGAGCTTCAGCGGCGGATAGCGCTCGGTGGGTAGCGAGAGCGGGGCCGCCAGAAGCGCCGCGGACTCGGTGATCTGTTCCGGGGTACCCACCAGCACGGCTTCCATCTTGTCCAGCTTCTGCTCGGGAGTGTCGTCGCGAGCAAAGCCGGCCGCGAACTCGAACTGCTCGATGATGGGGTACAGCGCGGAGTTGAGGTGATAGGGCGAACACTGGTAGCGCAGAGCCGTGTACAACTCGCCTTCGATCTGCTCGCGCAGCACCTGGGTCAGCCGCGATTTGCCGATGCCCGGCTCGCCGCTGATCAACACGACTTGTCCTTCGCCGTAGCGCGCCTGTTGCCAGCGGCGCAGCAGCAGCCCCACCTCTTCCTCCCGCCCCACCAGAGGCGTCAGCGCAACCCCGCCGTGGGCCGCCTCGAAGCGCCCTCCGGTCCGGCGCACGGCCTCCACGCGCCAAGCCTGCGCGGGCTCCTCGATCCCCTTCAGCGGGCGCGCGCCCAGATCGTTCAGCTCGAAGGAATCGCCCACCAGACGCCGTGTGGCGGCTGCGATGATGATCTCATCGGGTCCGGCCAGCCCCTGCAAGCGTGCGGCCAGGTTGGGCGTCTCGCCCACCGCCAGCTTGGCGTGACCGTTGTCCTCCCCCGAGCGCTCGCCCACCACCACCGATCCGGTGGCCACGCCGATGCGAACGGCCAGCGGCTGCACCGCCTTCACCCGCTTCACCGCCCGTACCATCTCCAGGGCCGAGCGTACCCCGCGCTCCGCATCGTCCTCGTGCGCCCGCGGCCAGCCGAAGTAGATCATCAGCCCATCGCCCAGATACTGGGCCACATGCCCCTCGTAGCGCGCCACCACCTCGCTGCAAGTCTTGCGGTAGGCCTGGATCAGGTCACGCAACTCCTCCGGATCGAGGCGCTCAGCCAGCGCGGTGGAGCCCACCAGATCGCAGAACATCACGGTGAGCTGACGGCGTTCGGCGTCCCGAGAGATGTGCGGAGCTTCGAGGGGGGCCTCAGGGGGCCTACCGGATGGCTTGGCGCGAGTCGCGGCCGCAAGCGCCTGGATGGCGACCATCAGCCGGCGCCGCGGCCCGGTCGGAAGACCGAGCCGGTCGACGTCCACTTCGGTGAGGTCCGGCAGAATGTCGAGCGTTATCTCATGCTCGGCGAAGACCGCCGCATACCTCTCGAGGCCAAGTTCCTGCAGCCACTCCGCAATCCCGGTCACAGGTGCTCCTCGGACAGCCGGATCTTCTACCTGGAGACCTCACGTCTGAGCGCCCTGGAGCGGATCACCGTGCCGGCGCGTCGTACGGCCGGGGGCCCCGTCGCGAGGATAGCACTCCGCGCGGCCCAGTTCCCGGCCGCGAGCGCCCCCCGAGAGGGCAAGCAGGTCAAGGCCCTCGCCTACTAGGTCAGGACAAAGCCCTGGTACCCGTTGGCCGCGACTTCGTCGCATTTCTGCACGTAAGCCGGGAATCCTCCGATGTATGGCATGAACACGCGCGGCTTGCCAGCGACGTTCGCACCGACGTACCACGAGCTGCACATGGAGCGGAGCGAAGTGCCGGCCACTGCGCCGACGTGCGAGACCCAGGCGTTCTCTGCCTCGAAGGTTGGCTCGACCCGCCGGTGGCCGTGCTCGCGTATAGAGCCGAGGCACTGGGCGATCCAGTCGACGTGCTGCTCGATCGACGGCAGCATATTGGTCAGAACCGAGGGGCTGCCCGGGCCGGTGATCGTGAAGAGGTTGGGAAAGCCTGCCATCGCCAGGCCGAGATAGGTTCGCGGGCCCTCGCTCCACTTCTCCTCGAGGCTCTTGCCAGCTCCGTTGCGGATATCGATCTTGAGCAACGCCCCCGTCATGGCATCGAACCCGGTGGCGAACACGATCGTGTCGAGCCGGTAGTCTTCGCCCGCGACCTTGACGCCGCCGCGCGTAATCTCCTCTATCGGCGCACCGCTCACGTCGACCAACGTGACGTTCGGCCGATTGAACGTGTCCCAATAGCCCGTGTCGACGCACAGCCGCTTGCAGCCGATGATGTTGCGTGGAGAAAGGGCCTGCGCGACCTTCGGATCGCGCACGGTTTCGCGAATCTTGCCGCGCACGAACGCCGCGGCCGTGTCGTTGGCTGCTTGATTGAACAACAGGTCCGCGAACGACCCCATGAACGTCACGCCGCCCTCCACCCAGCGAGCCTGGTATTCGCGTTCCCGCTCTTCGGGCGTCGCCGCCAGGGCAGGTACGTCGTTGAACTTGAAATCCAGGCCATTGGGCATCCGTTTGGCCCTGTTCCGCATGCCCGCGTAGTCCGCCTTGATCTCCTTCCGAACGTCCGCATCCAGCGGCGCGTTGCGCGCCGGCACCGTGTAGTTCGGCGTGCGCTGGAAGACGAAGAGATGCGCCGCCTGCTGGGCAATCAGCGGTATGGCCTGGATGGCGGAGGAGCCGGTACCGATGACGCCCACGCGCTTGGCCGTGAAGTCGACATCCGCATGCGGCCAGTGGCCGGTGTGGTAGCAATCCCCCGCGAATGCATCGAGGCCCTTGAATTTCGGTCTGTTCGAGGCGGACAGGCATCCGGTCGCCATAATGCAGAACGGCGCCGTCACCCGCTTGCCATCGCTGGTGTCGACGATCCACTGCGCCGCCGCCTCGTCGAAGGTCGCTGCCTCTACGCGCGTGTCGAATTGGATATCCCGGCGGAGGTCGAAGCGGTCCGCGACGTGGTTTGCGTACCGCAGAATCTCCGGTCCTGTGGCATACCGCTCCGACCAATCCCACTCTTGCTGCAGCTCTTCGGAAAACTGATAGGAGTACTGCATGCTCTCGACGTCGCAGCGCGCGCCCGGATAGCGGTTCCAGTACCACGTGCCCCCAACCCCGCTGCCGGCCTCGAAGACGCGCGCCGAGAACCCCATCCCCCGGACTCGATGGAGCATGTACAGCCCGGCGAACCCGGCGCCGACGATCACTACGTCGAAATTGCGGCCCGACATCGACTTGGCCCCCTGCGGTCCTCGCTCTTAGTATGCGTTTCTGGCCTTGGACGAATGTGATCCAACCATAGCACGCGTCCCGGGGCGGCTCAAGGCGGGTGGTGCCAGTCTCATCCTGGAGTCAGTGTGTGGTACTTAACCTGGGTGTCGGGTTGACTGAACCCTTGGCGGTACCGCACATCCGACAGCAGGCGGCTCAGTTCCTTCTTGACCACGGCGTAGCACTCGCACGCGCGCGTCTCTAGTCCGGACCGCTCGAGCACTGCAATGTGGCCGCGGCGGTAGCGAATGAAGCCGGCGGCCTGCAAATTCCCGGCGGCCACCGTAATGCCTTCGCGGCGCACGCCTAGCATGCGCGCGACCAATTCTTGCGTCATGATCAACTCGCGCTGAGGGACTCGATCGAGGGTCAACAATAACCAGCGGCACAGCTGCTGCTCCACCGAATGGTGCCGATTGCAGGCCGCGGTCTGGCTCATCTGTGTAATCAGCGCCTGGGTGTAGCGCAGCAACAGACTCTGCATCAAGCCGGCGCGATTGAATTCCTGCTTCAGCAAGCTGCCAGCCAGCCGGTATGCGTGGCCCGCGGTCTGCACCACGGCCGAGCTTGGCGTGGAATCCCCTCCCATGAACAGCGCTATACCGACCACGCCCTCATTGCCCACCCCCGCGGATTCGGACGATGCACCGGACTCCATGACATAGTGCAGCGACACGATGGCGGTGGTGGGAAAATAGGCGTGCTGCAATTGTCCGCCGGGTTCGTAGAGGATTTCACCGAGCGGCAGCGGGACCAGTTCGAGATGGGGAGACAGGCGCTCGAACTCGGCCGCTGGCAGGGCAGCGAGCAGATGGTTCTGATTCGGATTATGGGCTGATGACATCGCCTAGCGCCGCACTCTTGCGTTCTATTTCTTTACGATGAGCTCCACGCCGATTCCGCGGTAACCGACGAAGCGGCAGGACTGGTTGAACATCGGCTCCCCGCTCACCTGAAACTTTTGCTGCGTGCCGTCGGCATTGACGCGGCTGAAGACGAAATCCAGGAAGGGTTGCCTGGCGGCAATGGTTGACTGCAAGAGCTCCCGCTCCGCCTCATTCCACCCTGCCACCCGACCATCGCTTGCATCCACCGCCAGGGCTTCCACCCTGATTCCGAGCATCTCCAGGACCGGGCCGGTCACTTTGGTGAAGTTGCCGTTCTCGTCCTGCTCCCAGTACCAGTCGGAGGCCAGTTCGGTCAGGCTGCGGTAGCGGGCTTCGCTTTCGCGCAGCTCTGCGGTGCGTTCCTGCACTGTCTGTTCCAGCACCTGGTTGTAGTTCTCGAGTTTCTTGTACAGCAGCCGCACTTCCAGCATGTTGTGGATGCGCGTCTTGACTTCGACCAGGTCGAACGGCTTGCTGATGAAATCCTTTGCGCCGGCTTGCAGCGCGCGCAGCTTGTGTCCAGGCTGGGCGGTGATCACGAGGACCG
>JBGPMS010000096.1:0-15637 GCA_041487115.1 Gammaproteobacteria bacterium | reverse complement strand
GCACGACGCGGTGCTGGGAGCGGACGTCGCGGAGGCGTTGGGCTACCGGCTCGGCCAATCGATCGTGATCGCGCACGGCGCAGGCGATGTGAGCTTTCATCTCCACCCGGATCACCCGTTCCGTGTCGTTGGCGTCCTCGCGCGAACCGGCACACCGGTGGACCGCGCGGTGCACGTGACCCTCGAGGGCATGGATGCCGTCCACGCCGAGCGCGACGCCGATGCGGACGACCCGCTCGCGGCCGCGCTGCGCGACGCTCATGCCGCCCGGCACGGGACGGAAAGCGCCGGTGCGAAGCCGAAGCGTGCGATCACCGCGTTCCTGGTCGGCCTGAAATCGCGCAGCGCGGCCCTGTCGGTGCAGCGGCAGGTGAACGAGTATCCCGGGGAGCCGCTTACCGCCATCCTGCCGGGTGCGACGCTGCAGGAAGTCTGGGAGATCGTGGGCGCCGCCGAGAAGACGCTGCTCGCGGTGTCGGCGCTGGTAGTCGTGGTGGGCCTCGCGGGCATGCTCGTGGCGCTACTCACCAGCTTGAGCGAGCGCCGCCGGGAAATGGCCATCCTGCGCTCGGTGGGCGCGCGGCCGGTGCACGTGTTCGCCCTGATCCTCGGGGAAGCGGCGTTTCTGACCCTGTCCGGTATTGCACTGGGCATCACGGCCCTCTACCTGGGACTGCTCGCCGGCCGGCCGTGGCTGGAATCGCGCCTCGGACTGCTCATCGGCGTGAGCTGGCCTTCTGCCCACGAAGCCGGACTGATGCTGCTGGTGGGAACGGCTGGCGTCCTCATCGGATTGCTCCCGGCGTATCGCATTTACCGCTATTCTCTGGCTGACGGCATGACCGTACGCATCTGACGAGATCGCCATGACTACGACCAACTATGTGCGTAGCTCCCTGCTCCTGCTCGGTGCACTGCTGGCGGCAATCGCCTACGCCGACGCGCCACGCCAACTGATGTGGGAAGATCTGGCCCCCAAGCAGCTGGCCTCGGAAAATCCGTTCGCGAAGCTCACGCGGGACCAGCTCCAGCAGCTGAGCGATGTGGCGACAGCGCGCGAGCGCAAAGCGCAGGGCGACAAGAGCCTGTCCCCGTTGGAGCTGGAGAACGAGCAAGCCGTCTCGCGCAAGCTCGCACAGGCGGGGATCGACGTGGACGGCCTGCTGGCCAAGCGCAAGGAGCTGGCGGAGCAGCGGCGTGCGCGGGGGAAGGTAGTCAACTCGGCGCTCGACGGACAGGTCGTACGCATGCCCGGTTATCTGCTGCCCCTTGAATTCTCCGGCAAGCTGGTCACCGAATTTCTACTGGTACCCTGGGTCGGAGCCTGCATCCATACCCCGCCCCCGCCGCCGAATCAGATCGTGCACGTGAAGGCCGACAAACCGTTCGAGTTCGGCGGCCTGTTCACGCCGGTCTGGGTAACAGGTCAGTTGGCCACGAGCTCCGCCAAGAAATCGCTGTACCTGATAGACGGCTCGTCCGACATCGATGTGAGCTATTCGCTGCGCGCGAGCCAAGTGGAACCCTATAAGGAATAGGCCCGGTTCCGGGTCGAAACATGCAGGGGTCGCAGATCAGCCCTGCACGCTTCGACTCTGCAGCTTTCGCTGCGACGCTCAGCGCGAACGGGATTTACTTGAACGCCGGCAGGGCCAGCGCAGTTGCCTGCTGTCCGATGTGCTCGTGCGGGGCCGGCTTATTTATCATGGCGCGCAAGTGAAAACCTTCGACGCCCTCCTCCTCCACGTCGATCCGCAACGCCAGGAGCGCCTTGAACTTCAGCTCCGACATATACCAGATGGTCATCGTGCTCGTATCCCCGATCGTGGTCACGTTGGCCACGATGTACGGCGTCGCGAGTTGCATCCACGGGTCCTTGAGCCGCGCGAAGGATACGGCGATCATCTCCTGGCCGTCGAGCTCGAGGGTGACGTAGGTGTTGTCGCTGCTGCCGCCCTGCTTCACGATCTCGACGGCGTGGATCCAGCCAGCGCCCAGGACGTGCATCGTGGCTTCCTTGCCGGCCGCCGTGGTTCCGACGACGCGCTCGATGGTGACGGCGTCGCCCCTGAACTCCTCGCCGCAGGCCAGAGCCATGCCGCACGCTCCCCACAGACCGGCAGCGACGACGGCGAGTGCCGGTAAGTCCACACCACGTTGCGCATTCGCCTTCACATGACCCTCCTGTCCGGTTACAACTAGTCTAGCACCGTGTCGGCTCGACGGGTCGTCTGGTAGGCCAGTCCGCTTCGGTCTAGGATTCGAGTTTTGCGGGAGCGGATCATGATCGTCACGCCTTTCTACGCCGGCTTGCTGGCATTCTGGTTTCTGGTCTTGAGCGTCAAAGTCGTCCAGCGGCGCCAGGCCGGCATTGTCCTCGGCGACGGGGGCGACTCGCGCATGCTGCGCTTGATCCGCGGGCACGGGAACTTCGCCGAGTACGTGCCGCTGATCCTGTTGATGATGGCGCTGCTGGAGCTCGGTCACACGTCGACTTATGTGCTGCACGCGCTGGGCATCGGGCTGCTGGTGGCGCGGCTGCTGCACGGTTTCGCGCTGAGCTTTACCCAGCACTTCAGGTTCGGCCGATTCTACGGTGCGGCGCTGACGTTCCTGATCCTGGCTGTCGCCGCCGCACTGTGCGTGTGGCAGGGCGTCCGCGGCCTCAGGCTGACGTAATACGGCCCGATGGGGACGCTCGCCCCGCGTCCCCGGATCTACATGCGACGCTGGCTCGCCGACGCGGTTCCAAGCCCCTCGATCCAGCGCTTGATCCGGTTCGCGTCGGCGATGCGCGATAGCCTGCCCCAAGAATCCAGCAGCACGATGATGACCGGCTTGGCGGCGATCGTCGCCTGCAGCACGAGGCAGCGGCCCGCCTCGCTGATGTAACCTGTTTTCGACAGCCCGATATCCCATCGCTCGCTTCCCACCAGGCCGTTGGTGTTATGGAACGCCAGCTCCTGGCGGTAGCGGCCGCTGGTGAGCTCGATGCTGTGTTCGCTGCTGGTGGTGAACTCACGGATCAGCGGATATTGGTACCCGGCGTTGACCATCAACGCCAGGTCATAGGCGGTGGACCGGTTCTTCGGCGTCAGCCCGGTCGGATCGAAGAAGCGGGTGTCATCCATGCCCAGCGTTGCGGCCTTCGCGTTCATGGCATCGACGAACGCCTGCTTGCCCTGCGCATGGGATCGGGCCAGCGCAGCCGCGGCGCGGTTCTCCGAAGACATCAGCATGAGCTTCAACATCTCGCGGCGGGTGAGCTCGGTGCCCAGCATGAGGCGGGAGCTCGACCCTTTCAACAGGTCCACGTCGGCAGATTCTACGGTGAGAAGCTGGTCCAGCGGCGCGCCCGAATCGAGGACGACCATGGCCGTCATCAGCTTGGTGATGGACGCGATCGACATCACCGCTTCCGGGTTCTTCGCATAGAGCAGGCGCCCCGCCTCCTGGTCGACGACTACGGCGGCCGAGGAGCGCAGCCGCAGGAGACGGCGCTGCAGAGCGGACGGTTGATCCGGGAGCTTCCAGGCCGGATAGGCCATGCCGAGTGCGCGTGAGCCTGCAGGTGTTGCGTCCGGAAGCTCCACGGGCTCGGGAAGGGTTTGTGCCAATCCGGGCACGTTCGAGATCAGGACTCGCTCGACCGCTGGCGCTACTGTGCGGACCGACGCTGTTGCGGACGAGGCGCCTCCGGCAGGGACGGCCTGCGCTCTCGCATCCCGCCCGTCTCCCACGAGTCTGGCGTAAGGAGCCAGCGATGTCTCCCACCACATCCGCCAGCCGAACAGCGGATCGGGTTCATCGCTCGCAACCTTGCAGTCGATCCGCGGTATGCCGGCCTTGGAGCCCGGACGCGCCACTGCTGTCGTCGTGTTGTCGCCCCCCTCGGCAAGCGCCACAGCACCCAATGGGAGCCACGCCGCGCACGCCCAACACAGCACAAAGGTCAGTCCGACTAGCCGTTCCAACGCTGGGGTCTCCTTTCTCTCGGTTCGCGGTCTGCTGCGGCGTCGATCGCAGTGCCAGACTACCCCACGTGGTCGAATCCGGAAAGGGTCTCCACGGTGGAGCGTGAACGATAGTACCCTGTCAGCGGGAAAACGGTCCACGCTTTGGAGAGGTGACGATGCGCGCATTTGTGCTGAAGCGGTATGGCGGGCCCGAAGCGACAGAGCTGCGCGACGTGCCCAAGCCGGAGCCTGGGCCACGTGAGGTCCTGATACGCGTCCACGCCGCGGGTCTCAACCCGGTCGATTACAAGACCCGCAGCGGCGGCCTGCGGCCGATCCAGAGTTACTCGCTTCCGGTAGTCATGGGCAACGAGCTCGCCGGCACCGTCGTGGCGCGAGGCGCGGCCGCGGCGCGCTTCGTCGAGGGGGACCGCGTGTTCGCCCGGGTCGCCAAGGAGACTCTGGGGGCGTTCGCCGAATACGCTTCTGTCGACCAGGCGCTCGTGGCAAGGCTGCCGGCCTCGCTCGACTTCGAATCGGCGGCCGGGGTCCCGCTCGCCGGGCTCACCGCGCTGCAGTGCTTGCGCGACGAGCTCGAGGTAAAGTCCGGGCAGCGCATTTTCATCTCCGGCGGCGCCGGTGGGGTGGGCGCATTCGCGATCCAGATCGCCAAGTGGCTCGGGGCAGAGGTGGCAACGACGGCTTCGGCGCGCGGCGAGGCGCTGGTCCGTTCGCTCGGTGCCGATCGCGTGATCGACTACACGCGGGAACGCTTCGAAACCACGCTCCGTGACCTGGATGGCGCATTCGATCTCATCGGGGGCGATACGCTGGCGCGCTCGTTCGAGGTGGTGAAGCGCGGCGGCAAGGTGGTGTCCATCGCCGGAATGCCCGAACCGCAAACGGCCCTGAAGGACCTCGGCCGCGGTGCCGGACTCGCGGCTCTGTTCTGGGTGTTGAGTCTGCGCACGCGTCTGCAGGCGTACCGCCACGGCGTCCGCTATCGTTACGTGTTCATGCACCCGAGCGGTTCCGAGCTCGCGGAGCTCGCGAGCCTCATCGACGCTGGCAAGCTCAAGGTCATCCTCGATCGCGTCTTACCGTTCGACCAGATCGGCGCGGCTATGGCCTATCTCGAGCAGGGACGCGCAAAAGGCAAAGTCGTGGTTCGCATGGCCGGCGACCCTGGATAAGATCGGTACGCGCAAGGCCGCCTTCCCGGCAAAGCCGGGTGTCTGCCTTGATCGACCAGCATACCGGAATGACTAAAATGACTAAGGAGGCAGCAGCATGATCGAAATGACGCTGGACATCGCCGACCGGGCGGCACGGGCAGCGCTCGCCAAGGCAGCGGCGCTGAACATCGCGATGACGATCTCGGTGGTGGACGAAGCGAGTCGCCTCGTGCTCACCATGCGAGGCGACGGGACCGGCTTCTTCACTACCGAGACCTCGCGCGCCAAGGCTGTCGCCGCGGCGGCCTTCAAGCGCTCGACGCGCGAGCTGGTCGAGCTGCAGAAGACGAACCCAGTGTTCTGGGCGGCGGTCCCGGCGGTCTCGCGCGGCGAGGCGCTGCCTTCCACCGGGGCGGTACCGATCATCGCCGCTGGTCGCGTAATCGGCGCGATCGGGTGCGGCGGCGGCACGCCGGACCAGGATCACGAATGCGCGACGGCAGGCGCGTCGGCAGTGTCCGGCTGACCCTGCAGAACGGCAGCGGGAAGGGTTCGTACGTGGTCAAATGATCCTGTGAACGCACACTCGCCTCGACTCGAGGGATGCTCCGCACTCACTACGACTGCCTGAAGATCGCCCGGGACGCACCGATCGAAGTGGTGCGCGCCGCATACCGGGCTTTGTCCCTTAAATATCATCCCGACCGCAACCCCGGCGATGCGCAAGCAGCGCGCCACATGGCGCTGCTCAACGCGGCCTATGAGGCGCTGTCCGATCCGGAGAAAAGGCGAGAGCACGACGCATGGATTCGGTCTGTCGAGCCGGCGTCCCACGACCGGCCGGCAGGCGAGCCCAATGCGTTCCCGCGCGCTCCGGCCTTTGCGCCGGCTTCAATTCACCTGGGAGACGACGCGGGTCCGCTTCGGGCTTGGTCCTACCGGCGGCGCTACGCACTCTGGTGCGGGCTTGCGCTGCTGGTCGTGTTGGCGGGGTTGGCAGGCTCCGCCGGGTACCGAGCGATCGATGCTCCGCATCCCATCGTTCCGTTGCCGGTCGTCCCGGAAGAGACGACAACTCCACGACAGTCCGCGGCGTTGGAGGCTCGGCAACTCTGGCCGACCCCATCGTCGTCCGGCGCCGGTGAATCGACGCCATCACCCAACGCCGCCGCTATGCAGGCGAACGGGGGTGATCCGCGGACAGTTCCCGACCGGAGCTGGTCCTCATCGGAAGGTCGCCAGCCGAACGCGCGTGCGAAGCCCCCGGTGTCCAGCGCGCCGCACACTGCGGACGCTTCCATACCCAGCCGGAGCGTCCGCTACGACGAGCCGCAGCCGCGTCCCGACACGGCTCCGAATGGCGAACGCTGGCCCCAAACGTCGGACTACGTCCGGCGCTACGAGGTGCTCTACACGAATGGGGGCTCCCAGCTCGTCATCGACAACTCGCGCAACAACTTCGACGTGTTCCTGAAACTGGTCTCGGTCACCGATCCCGAGCCGAAAACGGTGCGCAGCATTTTCGTACTGGCGCATGGCCAGTTCAGCGTGAGGCGCATCCGCGCCGGAACCTACGAGGTCCGCTACCACCAGCTCGGTTCCGGCACGCTCCTGCGCTCGTCCACCTTCGCCCTGGAAGAGTCGGCCATCGCCGGCGGCACTCGCTACAGCATCGTAACGCTGGCGCTCCAGAAGGCGGCGGATGAAAGTGCGAACGCCTATCCGCTGGCAGCAGAAGAATTCGAGCAATGACGCGCCGCCCGCCCCTGGCGATGCGCGCAGAGCCAATCTACTTGCCGAGCGCCTCGACCACGGCTGCGACGAGCCGGTCCTGTTGGAAGCGCTTGCCGTCCGGATCGACTCCGGTGCGCACGATCAGCAGGTCGTGACCGGGGACGATCGTGACGTACTGGCCCTTGTTGCCCGCCGTCGTGAACGTGCCCGGTGGCACTCCGGGCATCTGGTCCAGCAGCCAGAACTGCGCGCCGTAGCCCCATTGGCCGGCCACCGGCGGTCGCGTGGGCGCGGGGGTGCTCGAGAACTTCACCCAGCCTTCCGGCAGCAGCCGGTTGCCGTTCCACACGCCGTCGTTCGCGAGCAGCATGCCGAAGCGCGTGAGGTCGCGGGCCGTCGTATAGGTCTGGCTCGAGCCGACGAAATTCCCCAGATGATCCGTCTCCATGCGCGTGTGGTACATGCCGAGCGGGTGCAGCAGCTCATCGTACGGGAAGCGCAGGTATCTCAGGTCGTCCGCGAGCCGGTGACGCAGCGCGCGGAGCAGGAGCAGACTGTCGTTGTTCGCGTATTTCCAGCGCGTGCCGGGGACCGCTTCCAGCGGTGTCGTCGTAACGGCGCTCACCACGTCCTCTCCGCCGAAGTAGACCGCGTGGGTGTTCGCCCCGCCGCTGAACAGCCCGCTGGACATCCACAGGAGCTGCTTGTACGTGATGGCCTGTCGCGGGTCGCCGGGATAGGCCCACTCCGGGATGCTCGCCGGAGCGTCCAGATCCAGCAGGCCGTGCTTCGCGGCGATGGCCATGAGCGCCGCGGCAATGCTCTTCGATGTGGACCAGGTCCGGTAGCCGGAGTGAACGCCGAATCCGGACCGATAGCGCTCGGCGACGATCTTGCCGCCCTTCACGATGATGACGGCGGTGGTCACCACGCCTTCGCCGTCTCCATAAGCCTTCCCGTCGAAGGCACGCTCCAGCACGGAGCCAAGCGCGCGATAGCGCGCGTCGAGGCCGTCGGCCGGCAGCTCCACGCGATCGCCCGCCGGAAAAGGGACCTCGCCGACGTTCGGAGGCGGCGGGTATGGCACATACGGTAGTCGCGGAACCTCGCCCATCTGCCAATGCGGCGGCATTACCGTGCAGCCCATCGTGTCGCGGAAGACCGCGGTGCTGACGATCCGGCCCGAGGCATCCGCCGCCGTCACCATCCTGCGCCGCTCATCGATCACCGGATCGGGGTACCCCAGGCCCTCCACGTCGACCAGCTCGACCTTCTTGATGTCGTCCAGCGGACGGCCGGCGAAGAAGTGCGCCGAGCAGGTGAACAGCGCGCGATAGCCGGCTACGATCAGCGGCTCCTTGTCCTCGGCGAAGCCGGCGGGCCGCTGGTAGGGCGCTGCGGCAAACGCGGGAGCCAGCATCGACGACAGGGCGAGGGCCAAGGCGATGGTGCGTTTCATTCGTGTTCCTCGTTGAACGTTTCGAGCAGCCGAGAGCGTAACATGCGGCTCGCCCGCAAAATTCGGCGTAGGGTTGGCTCGGCGCCGAGACGTCTGCGCTGCTACGGACTCCCCGGGCAGACCCGTTCGGACTCAACTGTCTGGCCGAATTGCTGGGGCGTGACGATGCGAAACGGCAGAGGCTGATACTTGCGCCGCGCGAATACCAGCAGCGCACGGTCCCTGGTCACGAGGAAATCCGCGCCGCAGTCGCGCGCCAGTTCCAGGAACTTCTGGTCATCCGCATCGCGGCAGACCGGCAGGCGAGGTGCATCTCGTCCTGTGGCACCGTCGAGCCACCGCACCGCCCGCCGGCATTCTTCGAGGCACTGGGCCTGCGCGCCAGCCTCCAGCGTCGCCTTCCCCAACGGGTAGGCGAGCACCCGCTCGAGCTCCTGCTCGCAGGCTGGCGCCATGAAGACGTCAATCTCTCCCGCGTGGACCCCCGCCTTGATCGGCAGAATATCCCGGTTGCCGAACACCAGCCAATCGAGCCAGACGTTGGTGTCCAGGACTAAGCGCACGAGCCTCGATTCACGTGGCGCG
The DNA here is from genome assembly GCA_041487115.1 of Gammaproteobacteria bacterium. Classification (GTDB taxonomy): domain Bacteria; phylum Pseudomonadota; class Gammaproteobacteria; order Burkholderiales; family SHXO01; genus SHXO01. The sequence goes on along the minus strand of JBGPMS010000096.1, from coordinate 6,728 downwards.
CACGACGCGCGTGCCGGCAATCAGGTCATGTACGCAGCGGCGGTCCTGGCGGAAGATGAACAGCACGTCGACCAGAGGCAATAGCTGACCAACCACCGGCACCGCGGCGGCGATCGATATGGGCAAGACCCTGAGTCCCAGGATTCTCCAGACGTTCGGCACCTCATCGTCCATGTCGACGATCCGGATGCCGATCACTTTCTTGCCGACGGTCTGTCCATTCGCCTTCAGGAAATAGAAATGGACCAATGCAAACGCCAAGAATCCCAGCCCGGAGGTGGCGATCAGGAGCGACAGGGGCAGCGGCCGTCGGGCTTTGAGATACTCGAATGTCCCCAGCAGGAACATGACGGGGATCGCCAAAACCAGGCCGATGAGCCCGTCCACCAGCGCCGCGCCGAATCTTTGCCCCCGTCCAGCCAACTGCCCGACCTCGTCGTCTTTGTCGCTGACCGCTGCCGTTGGCGGTGCATATGGATTGCGCTGGTCCATCTTCGGCTCCTGGTCGAGGCATCTTCGAGCAGCGTAGCATTGCCGCCGAATCTCCGGTAGTGCGCGTTGCTGTCAGAAGAACAAGCGCCCGGCACACCGTTTTCCGGTTGTGCAACAATCGAGGGCACGCGAGGCGGCGCGGGATCGAGGACGAACGCGGCCAGTACCTCCTGGCCGATCGAGAGCAGCGAACGTCCAGCTGCCGCCCGCAACACTTGCCATGCCTCCGGCAGGGGGCTACTACCACGGAGTGCGACAGATGATCGAACGCCATCTAGTGCCAGGCCAGCCCAAGCCCTACAGCCACTACTGCCACGTCGTCCGCGCCGACCGCCACGTCTGGGTATCCGGTTGCGTCGGGGTGAAGGACGATGGCTCCGTCCCCGAGACGACGGTCGAGCAGTTTCGCATCGCGCTGGCCAGCATCGATGCGGCCCTGCGTCACGCCGGCGCGATGGCCCGGCACGTGGTCAAGGTCACCATCTTCATGACCGACGTCGCCGAGCGTCCGCTGATCAATCCGCTGCGCATCGAGTACTTCGGCGACCATCGGCCCGCGTCGACGCTGGTGGAGGTCAGCAAGCTGGTGGATCCGCGGCTCAAGGTCGAGATCGAGGCAGTGGCGTACATCGAGCAGACATAAGGTCCCTCTCCCTACTGGGAGAGGGTAGGGTGAGGGACTGCGAGCGTGAGGGACCGGGAGGGCTGGGGCGAGTCGTCAGGTCGCGTTCGGACCGGGAAGGGGTGGGAAGGGCTCTACCGCGTAGGAAGCGAGCTTGGGGACCAGCTGCGCCAGCAGGTCCGCTTCCATCGAGTTGACCCCGGCATCGCCTCGAAAGTTGGCCAGAAACGCGTGCGGAAACTTGGAGCGGATGATGGAGGTCACCTCGGCTACCTTGGCGTCGTCGTTTGCGTTGGTGTAGCGAACAGACTCGGCCGGATCGTAGTAGATCGCCGACGTGCCCTTCTCGATCGGCAGCTTCGCGACGGGTGCATCGGTCCATCTCAGCCGCGCGAGCAACTGCAGTCCGACCTTCCGCTCTTTCGGACGGCGGAAAGCCCAGATCCAATCGGGGTGCCGGTCCCGAAGCTCATCGAGCTTTTTGCGGCTCGACGGCAGCCAGCCGATCCGTCCCGCTTTCAGGTCGGCGTCGTAGTCTCTCCAGTAGTAGAAAACGTCCATAGTCCTCGGCGTAGTGCTGTTCGGTCGATCGCCCCTGGCTGCCGTCACGGAGCCGGCATTCGTTCGCCAGCCCGTAAGGCACCAGTAGCGCGGTGAAGACGGATGTTACGCCGTATCCAGCGATTTTACGCGGCGGCGTCACGCGGTACCCGAGCCCTGGGCGGTACAGCGTGCCGGGGCTGCGCCAGCAGCACGAACCTTCCGGCCATGGAAGCGCCAGGCGCAACGTGCCCCTCGCTCGAAGCCGCGCTGGGGATCGTCCCGCGAAGGGCGACAGGACGGCCGGGTCACGCGTATCATTGCCGGCCCGTGCGGGCCTCCACGGACCTCCGTCCTCCTGACACTTCCGGATATGCAAAAAATGATCCGTCGGGCCGTTCTGCTCGTGCTGCTGGTACCACTGCTCGTTGCGTGCGGGTCGCGGAATAACAAGCAGGATCCGTCCCCGCGTGCACAGTTGCACGAGCTGTTCCCGCCCAAGACGAGCGCGGCGCCTGCGACGGCGAAGCCAGCCCCAGCGACGCAACCGCGCGCGGCTGCGCCGGGCTCCTCGGCGGCCGGCGCCACCGCCTGGCCGGTCACGATCACTGCACAGAACGTCACCTTCGAGGTCCACGAGCCGCTCGCGGACGCCTGGGTCGACGGCGTGCTGATAGCTCGCTCGCTGGTGCTCGCCGCGCCGGCCGGTCAACAGAAGTCCGTCCCCGGTTCGGTGCTGATGAAAGCCGCAACGCAGGTGGATGCCGCAACCGGCCTGGTCACCCTTCGGGATCTGGCGGTGATGGATGCCAGCTTTCCCGACGCGCCGGACAAAGGTGCGGCATGGCACGAGGTCCTGCGTCCGTTGTTGCCCGAGCGGATCAAGACGGTCGGGCTGGCGCGGCTCGAGGCGGGCAAGACCATCGTGCAGGCGCGCGAGCGGGCCAGCTCGGTGGCCGTGCCGGTGCCCCGCATCCTCATCTCGGAGAAGCCGGCCGTCCTCGTCTATATCGACGGCGAGCCGCGCTACGTGCCGCTCAAGCAGACGCAGTGGATGGGAGTGGTGAACACGACCGTGCTGCTGCTGAAGGACTCCTCCGGCGCGCTGTACCTCCACCTCTATGACGGCTGGGTAAGCGCCGCCGCACTGCAGGGGCCGTGGAAGATCGCTCCGACGCCGCCCGGGATCGCCGGGCTGGAGCAGGCCGCGCGTGCCACCGGCCGCGTCAATCTCCTGCCCGGCAAGCCGGATGCGGCCGGGCGCACTCCGACTCTCGCCGACGGGCCCCTGCCTCAGATCGTGGTGAGCACGCAGCCCGCAGCCCTCATCGTGCTGGACGGCGCGCCGCGTTTCTCCCGCATCCCTGCAACCGACCTCGAGTATGCGACCAACACCTCCGCGCACCTGTTCCGGGTCGAGTCGAATAACCAGTACGTGCGCGTCGCGGGCTATTGGTTCCGCGCCGGTTCTTTGCATGGGCCGTGGGAGCACGTGCGCTTAGCGAGCCTGCCCGCCGGCTTCTCCGCCATTCCGGACAACAGTCCCAAGCGTGGCGTGAAGGCCGCCATCGCTCAGACGCAGGCGCCGACGACGGCCAGCGCATCCGCTATCGTTGCCGCCGATCCCATGTCGGCCCGGCTGGCGGTCACCCTGAGCGGCGACCCGGTGCTGCAACCGATCACGGGGACTCAGCTCAACTATGTGGCAAACGCCTCGGTCCCGATCATCCAAGTCGACATCGACAACTGGTATGCGGTGCAGAACGCGGTGTGGTTCCACTCAACCGCCGCGACCGGGCCCTGGGCGGTGAGCAACTACGTCCCGCCCGAGATCTACGCCATCCCCCCTACGGCCCCCATCTACCATGCGATCCACTCGCGCGTATTCGCCTCCAGCACCGACGCGACTTACTACGACTATCCTACGGTCGGCTCCCTCCCCGGCGAGGGCGGCGCGACCGGCGTCGAAGATCAAGGCTCGGACTATCAGTACACCCCGCCCTCCTCGCTGCACTGGGGCTGGTTCTACTAGCCGCGCACGAGGGCCGGCCTGGCCCGAAGGCGGTTCGGCCATATGCCAGCGCACTGCGCTCGCGGAAGGAAAGCAGACTATACTCACCGCACGCCGCCCTAAAAAGAAACGCCGGGATGCATCCGCCAGCGCGGCCGCGGCGTATATCGTGCAACACCCGCGCGTGCCGTCGGCATAGAGACTCGGAATCGCTAGGAGACCAAGACATGAACACACCGGGAAGATGGCTCACAGCCATGGTCGCGACCGCATCGCTGGGCACCGCTCTGGCGCTGGCTCCCGTCTCCAGAGCAGTCGCGGCACCGGCGGAGCCCGAAGTGGAAGGGCTCCAGATGCCCGCGTGGCTCACCCGCGACGGCAAGCGGCTGCCCCTGGCGCTCGGCGCACAACTCCGGAACGGCGACACCATCACCACCGGAGCGGGCTCCCGCGTGGTGCTGCGGATGCCCGAGGGCAGTGCGGTCAAGCTGGGCGAGAACGCGCGTTTCGAGCTGAACGAGATGATGCAAAAGCGCGACGGCGCCCGCCGGCTGTTCAGCGCAAGCCTCGGCGTCCCGGAAGGCGCCTTCCGCTTCACCACATCGCCGGAGGAAAAGACGCAGTTCACGCGCAAGATCGACGTGAGGCTCGCCACGGTCACCGCCAGCGTCGTCGGCACCGACCTGTGGGGCAAGTCCACCGCCGACCAGGAGGTCGTCGCCCTGATCGACGGCAAAATCACGGCTACCCGCAGGGGCGAAGCGCCGGTCAGCTTGACCGAAACCAGAACCGTCTACATCGCGCCGCGGGATGCTCCACGACTGGCCATTCAAACCATCACCCTCGCGCAGCTCAACGGCTTCGCCCAGGAGACCGAGCTGCAACAGGGCGCCGGCGTCGCCGGCAGAGGCGGCAGCTGGAAGGTCTACGCCTCGCGCACCCCGCGTCAAGAGGAGGCCATTGCGGTCTTCGAACGCCTGCGCGATGCGGGCTACGCGGCAGCCATCCAGCCGGCGCTGTTCCAAGGCAAGCAGATCTATCAGGTGCGGATCGTCGGCCTGCTGAGCGAGGCCGATGGCGTGGCCGTAGCGATCAAGCTGCGCGTCGAGCTCGGGCTGCAGGACGTGCACGTTTCGCTGTAGTGTGAGCGCGCTGCAGCGGTAAAGACGCCGCATCCGCCTTCCTTGTGGATGAGCGAGATAGCGTAGCTTCCCCATGAACGGCGCCGAAAGCCTCGTCCGCACGCTGCTCGCCAGCGGCATCGATACCTGCTTCGCCAACCCCGGCACATCGGAGATGCACTTCGTCGCCGCACTCGACAAGGTCGAGGGTATTCCTCTCAATACTCCCTCGAGGGGTATGCGCTGCATCCTCGGCATGGCGGAGACGGTGGTGACGGGATGCGCGGACGGCTACGCGCGCATGGCCGGGAAGCCGGCCGCGACGCTGCTTCACTGCGGGCCCGGCTTCGCCAACGGAATCGCCAACGTGCACAACGCGCGCCGCGCGAATACGCCGATGGTCAATATCGTGGGCGACCACGCAACTTACCACCGCCCGTTCGACTCGCCGCTCACGGCCGACACGGAGGGGCTCGCGCGTGCGGTATCGCACTGGGTGCGCACCAGCACCTCGTCCGCGCGCCTGGGCGCAGATGGCGCAGCGGCGGTGCAGGCGGCGATGACCCCGCCCGGGCAGATCGCCACGCTGATCCTGCCCGCCGACACGGCCTGGAACGAAGGGGGCGAAGTCGGCGCGCCGCTGCCGGCGCCCGCTCGCCCGGCCGTCGCGCCCGACACGCTGCGTGCGATCGCGCGGACGCTGCGCAGCCACGAGCCGGCGATGCTGATCCTCTCTGGGCAGGTCTTGTCCGAAGCAGGCCTCGTCGCTGCCCATCGCATCGCGCATGTCAGCGGTGCCAAGCTGCGCACGCCGACCCAGGTCGCGCGCATGGCGCGCGGCCGCGGGCGCGTGCCGGTGGACCGCATCCCCTATGTGGTGGACAACGCGCTCAAGGTGCTCGCCGGCACGCGGCACGTGATTCTCGTCGGCGCGAAACCGCCCACGGCATTCTTCGCCTATCCCGGCAAGCCGAGCCTGCTGGCGCCGCCCGACGCGGTCACGCATATGCTCGCGCGGCCGGAGCAAGACGCCGTCGCCGCCCTCGAATGGCTCGCCGACGAGCTGGGCGCGCCCAAGCACCCCTCGATTCCGGAGAGCGCAACCAAGCCGCAGCTCGCGCGCGGACCGTTCGAGCCGGAGGCCTTCGCCAACACGCTGGCCGCTCTGCTGCCCGAGAACTGCGTGGTAGTCGAAGACTCGGTCACTTCCGGCCGCGCACTGTTCGTTCCGACCTTCGGCGCTGCCCCGCACGACTGGTTGCAGATCACGGGCGGCGCGATCGGACACGGCTTTCCCTGCGCCACCGGCGCGGCCCTGGCCAGCCCCGGGCGCAAGGTCGTCTGCCTGCAAGCCGACGGCGCCGGCATGTACGCGCCGCAGGCGCTATGGACGCAGGCGCGCGAGAAGCTCGACGTGATCAACGTCGTCTTCGCCAACCGCATCTACAAGATCCTGCACGGCGAGCTGCTCGCGGTGGGGGCGCAGCCTGGCCGCGTCTCCAACGAGTTGTTCGACCTCGCCCGGCCCGAGATCGAATGGGTCAAGCTGGCCGGCAGCATGGGCGTCGAGGGGAAGCGGGTGGAAACGCTGGAGCAGTTGGCCGACGCATTCAAGGCAGCCTGCGGCCGGCGCGGGCCGTTCCTCATCGAGTTTCGGATCTAGTGTCCGGTTAACTCGCGGCCGCAACCCCCTATCGACTGGGGTTACGCCTTTTCGTCCAGGAGCACGTCGATGCCGCATCCATCACCGAGACTCGAGTTCAAAGGCGTATTCCCGGCACCGCCTACGCCCATCACCAAGGATGGGCAGGTCCATGAGAAGGCCCTGCGTGCACTGCTCCTGGACAACATCGCGCACGGCGCGAACGGCTTCTGGATGGCGGGCAGCACGGGCGAAGGCCCGATCCTCACCGACGAGCAGCGCGACGCCGTGGCAACGATC
>JBGPMS010000095.1:0-15690 GCA_041487115.1 Gammaproteobacteria bacterium | reverse complement strand
CTCGGAACTAGCGGCGAGGGCTTGAGCGATGACTCAACTAGCTAGGTAGCGCCTCGTCCCTCGTCCCTGACCCCTAGCCCCTCAGATGTCGCAGACGTCAAACACCGCCGCTCCGGCCCTCGAGTTCACGCGGGTCACTTGCAGCTTTGCCGATCGCGGTCAGCCGGGCCGGCACTACACCGCGGTGCGCGACGCCACCCTGAAAGTCGGCGATGGCGAGTTCGTGACGCTGGTCGGGCCGACCGGCTGCGGCAAGTCTACCCTGCTCAACGTCGGCGCTGGGTTGCTCATCCCCACGGGCGGTGAGGTCCGCGCATTCGGCGAGCCGCTGAACGGGATCAACCGTCGCGCCGGCTACTTGTTTCAACCCGACTCGCTGTTTCCCTGGCGCACTGCGCTCGACAATGTGGCCGCCGGCCTTGAGTTTCGCAGTGTCCCTAGGCACGAAGCCCGGGAGCGGGCGCAGCCGTGGTTGGAGCGCGTGGGGCTCGCGGCGCACGCGGCCAAGTATCCGCACGAGCTGTCTGGCGGCATGCGCAAACGCGTGGCGCTGGCGCAGACCTGGATCCTGCAGCCGCGGGTCCTGCTGATGGACGAGCCGTTCAGCGCGCTCGACGTGCAGACTCGACAGCTGATGGAAAACGAGCTGCTGGCCATCTGGGCCGATAACCGCGCCTCGGTGCTGTTCGTCACGCACGACCTGGAGGAAGCCATCGCGCTCGCCGACCGCGTGGTGGTGCTCTCGGCTGGACCGGAGTCGCGCCCCATCGCCGAGTTCACCGTCGATCTTCCGCGCCCCCGCGACGTGGCCGAGATCGGCCTGCAGCCGCACTTCCTGGATCTGCATCGGGAAATCTGGCGTACCTTGAAGGACCAGGTCCTGACCGCCCATGCCCGAGCCAAAGCCTGACTCCAGCGTGCGCCAGCCAGTCAGAGCACGCATGTGGCCCTGGCACCTCCTGCTGCTCGCCATCGTGCTGGGCGCCTGGTATGTCTTGACCAAAACCGAGGTGTTGTCACCCTTCTTTTTCGGAGAGCCACTGTTGGTGGCGCAACGCATCGTCGACTGGTTCGCGAGCGGCAAGATCTTTCCGCATCTCGGCGTTACCCTGCTGGAGACGCTGCTGGCCTTTGCCATTGGCACCTTGCTGGGTCTGTCGGTGGGGCTATGGCTGGCGCTCAGCCCGTTCGCTTCGCGTCTGCTCGATCCCTATATCACCGCGGTCAACTCCATGCCGCGTGTGATCCTGGCTCCCATCTTCGCGGTCTGGTTCGGGCTGGGCATCTGGTCCAAGGTGGTGCTGGGCGTGACGCTGGTATTCTTCATCGTGTTCTTCAGCGTCTATAACGGCATCCGCGATGTGAGCCCGGTCGTGCTGAGCAATGCGAGAATGCTGGGTGCAGGCAAGCGTCAGCTGTTGCGGCATGTCTATCTGCCCAGCGCCACGGCGTGGGTATTCTCCAGCCTGCACGCATCGGTCGGAATGGCGTTCGTAGGCGCGGTGGTGGGCGAGTACCTCGGCTCGGCGCGCGGCGTTGGATATCTGATCCTGCAGGCCGAAGGTGTGTTCGACGTCAACACTGTGCTGGCGGGGGTGGTGGTGCTCACGGTCTGTGCCCTTGTGCTGGACCGGATCGTGACCGTCGCGGAGCGCCGCCTGCTGCGCTGGCGCCCGGGTGCGGCGGCGGAACATTACTGAGGAGCAAGCGTCATGTCGCAGTGCCTGGCCCGACTGGTGTTGATCCTGGGAGCGTTGCTGTGGTGCCTGCCTGCGCACGCTGGCGCGCTGGAGAAGCCCAAGGTCGCCATAGCCGTCGGCGGCAAGAGCTCGCTGTACTATTTGCCTTTGACCTTGGCCGAGCGGCTGGGCTACTTCAAGGAGGAAGGACTCGAGGTCGAGATCTCCGATTTCGCGGGTGGGTCGAAAGCCCTGCAGGCCATGCTGGGCGGCAGCGCCGATGTGACTGCGGGCGGCTTCGACCATGTCATCGTGCTGCAGGCGCGCGGACAGAAGATCCAGGCTTTCGTGCTGATGGTTGCCACGCCCGCCATCTCGCTGGGCGTCACCGCAGCCAAGGCGGCACAGTACCGGTCGCCCGCCGATCTGAAGGGGATGAAGATCGGCGTTACCGCGCCCGGGTCCAGTACCCACATGTTCGTCAACCGGGTGCTGGCCTCCGCCGGGCTATCGTCCGACGACGTAGCTATTGTCGGCATAGGCACCGGGCCTACCGCGGTCGCGGCGGTGCGCGGCGGCCAGCTCGATGCCATCGCCAACGTGGAGCCGGCGATTGCCCTGCTCGAACGCTCCGGCGCGATCAAGGTGGTGGCAGAAGCGATCACCGAGAAGGGGTCCCGGACGGTGTTCGGCGCTGTGCTGCCGGCCGGCTGCCTGTATACGAAGGAAGACTTCATCCGCAAGAACCCGAACACGGTCCAGGCATTGACCAACGCCATCGTGCGCGCGCTCAAGTGGCTGCAGAAGGCGAGCGCGGAGGATGTGGCGAAAACCGTTCCGCCCGAATACCTGGCCGGCGACCGCAGCACCTATCTTGCGGCGCTAGACAAGTCGCGCGAGGCTTATTCGAAGGACGGACTGATCCCGGCGGCGGGGGTGCAGAGCCTGTACAACGTGCTGCGCAGCTTCGACCCGGCCGTGAAGGATGCGCCCAACCTGATGGTGGGGCAGACCTACGATGCCGCGTTCGCGCAACGCGCGCAGCGCTAACCCCGCGTTCCTAGCCACCGACACACATCCCGCACATCCACATTCCCTCCCGACAGGATCACCCCCACGCGCGATCCGGCCGGTACCTGAACTTTCTTCTCGAACAAGCCGGCAGCGCCGAGTGCTCCGGTCGGCTCCACGACGATCTTCATCCGCTCCCACAGGTACAGCATCGCTGCGACGAGCTGTGGGTCGCTCACCGTGACCATGTCCTGGACGTAGCGCAGTACCAGCGGAAACGTGATCTTGCCCAGGTAGGGGGTGCGTGCACCGTCGGCGATGGTGTCCGGGTTGAGGCACGTCTGCAGCGTCCTGGTCTTGAAGGAACGGGTGGCGTCGTCACCGGCTTCGGGCTCCACGCCGATCACCTTGCAGCCGGGGGAAAGCGCATCGGCGGCGATGGCGCAACCCGAGATCAGCCCGCCCCCGCCGACGCAGACGAACAGATAATCCAGCCGGCCGATCTCTTCGATCAGTTCCTTGGCCGCTGTGCCCTGGCCGGCGACGATGTGGGGGTGGTCGTAGGGCGGGATCAGTGCAAGTCCGCGTTCCTGTGCGATCTGCGCGGAAAGCTCTTCGCGCACGGTCGTGTGCTTATCGTAGAGGACAATCTCCGCGCCGTAACCGCGCGTGGCCTCGACCTTCACCTGCGGCGCATCCTGCGGCATGACGATCAGCGCGGGAACGCCGAGCATCTGGCCGGCCAGCGCGACCGCTTGGGCGTGATTGCCTGACGAATAAGCGAGCACGCCGCGCCTGCGCGCCGCCTCGTCGAGTTGCGACAGGGCGTTGAAGGCGCCGCGGAACTTGAACGCGCCCGCGCGCTGGAAGTTCTCGCACTTGAAGAACACCTGCGCGCCGGTGCGCAAGTCCACGTGGCGCGAGGTCATCACCGGCGTCCGGCTGGCCCGCCCGGCCAGACGTGCAGCGGCGGACGCGACGTCCGCGTAGCTCACGGCAAGGCTGGTATCTGCGGATGGTCCCTGCATCGGATCGCCGTCGAAGTTCAGTGGATTCTAACAGCGCGCGGCAAGGCTCGTGGTCCGCTTACACTCGTTGCTCAAGCATCCCGCCCCTGGAGCCACGCCCTACGCCGGTTGGCTGCGGCGCGCTCCGAGGCTGTGACGATGAGCGCGCAGGTGTCGAGGGGGCTGGCGCGCAGCTCGACCTCGAGTTCCAGCAGCTCGTCACGCCGGAAGGCGTGCAGCGGCACCCTGTCTCCGGGCTTAAAGCGTGCGAGCTGCTTTTCCAGGTTCTTGACGCTGGTCTTGAGGCCGTCGACCGCCACGATCACGTCGCCAGCCGAGAGCCCTGCCGCTTGCGCCGCGCCCGCGTCCAGCACGTGGGTCAGCTTCGCACCCGCCGGATCATCCGCCGTGCGTACACCGAGCGTGACGCGCTCGGCGAGCTTGCGCGGCGGGTTGGACGAAGGCTTGCCGCCCTGGTCGGATGACGACTCGGCGGGCCGCAGCACCAGCTCGACGCCGATCGTTGCCAGCAGCGCCTTCAGCGGCAGCTCCTCGGTGGAGCGCAGCGCCCGATCGAAAAAGCCGCGCAGGCTCGAGCCTGCCACCTGCGCCGCTAGCTTCTCCACACCGTCCTCGGGAACGCCGAGGCCGCTCCTGTCATAGCGCTCCCACAGGGCGCGCATGACATCGTCCAGCGATTTTCTGCCGCGCGTGCGCTGCCGGATGATGAGATCCAGGCACAGCGCGACCAGGCTTCCCTTCAGATAGTAGCTGACCTGCGCGTTGGGGCTGTTCTCGTCCTGGCGATAGTATTTGATCCAGGCGTCGAAGCTCGCTTCTGCGACGGTCTGCTTCATCCTCCCCGCGGTGCGCAGCAGGCTGGTGACGCTGCGCCCCAGCAGCTCGAGATAGTCCGCCTCCGAGATGAGCCCGGCGCGCACCAGCAGCAGGTCGTCGTAGTAACTGGTGATGCCCTCGAATGCCCACAGCAAGCGCGTATAGCTCTCCCGTGCGAGGTCGTAGGGACTGAAGGCGGCGGGTTTGATGCGCTTGACGTTCCAGGTGTGGAAATACTCGTGGCTGCACAAGCCGAGAAACGTGCGATAGCGCTCTGCGACCTGCTTGTCGCCGGCCCGCGGCAGGTCGTCGCGTGCGCATAGCAAAGCGGTGGAGGCGCGGTGCTCCAGACCGCCGTAGCCTTCGCCGAGCGCGGTGATCAGGAACGTGTACCGGTCCATCGGTGCCGGCTCGCCGAACAGGCGGATGTGCGACTCGCAGACGCGCCTCAGATCACGGCACAACCGGTCGAGATCCGCGTTGTGCCGTCCGGTGATGACGATGTCGTGGGGTACGCCACAGGCCTTGAAGGTCGCGAGTGTGAACGCGCCCATTTCTACCGGATGGTCTATCAGCTCGTCGTAGTTCCTGGCCTTGTAGGTCCCGAATCCGTGCATCGGCGCAGCCGTCCGCTTCATCGCCGTCGCCACGCGCCAGGCGCGATAGCGCGCGCCTCTAGGCGGCAAGAGCCGGACCTCGCATGCCCGCGCTTCCTGCCCCACGACGCGCGGGAACACGCTCGCGCCGTTGAAGAACGCGTGAGTGGTGTCGAGGTGCGCGCCGCGGACCGACAGATCCCACGCGTATATTTCCATGGTGACGGTGAGCGCACCGCGCACGGGCTCGGCACTCCAGGTGTCCTTGTCCAGCTTGGCGAGCTGGACTGCACGCCGGCCGCTGTTTGCCCCGATGGTGACGACGTGGCGGGCGAAATCGCGGATCAGATAGCTGCCCGGGATCCAGGCCGGCAGCGCGAACCGCTGGCCGTCCAGGTCGGGGTTGTCCACCGTGCAGCTTACCTCGAGCAGATGGGCCTCCGGATGCTTCGGCAGGACGGTGTAGCGGATCGGGGACGCGGTCGGCATTCGGCGGTGCAAGAGCCGGAAAAGGCGCGATTGTAACCTTCCCGCCAGGCCGGTTGGCGTTGCTGCCGCCCCTATATCGTGCCGGCACGCCTTCCGATCCCCGGGTCGTGGGCTTACTATGGTCGCCACGTGTGATCGCGGCAGGCACGGGCGAGATTGAGACGGGGGCCTATGGCTCAGCAGCGGCAGTACGAGCGGGCGCGCAGCGGCCCGCAACGAGATCGGCTGCCGGACAGGGCGAAGGCGTGAGCGGGCTGGTGCGCGTGCTTCTGGCTGACGACCATACCCTGGTTCGTGCCGGCATCCGGGCGCTGCTGACCGAGCTTCCCGGCGTGCGGGTCGTGGCAGAGGCAGCGGACGGCCGCGAGGCGGTGGAGCTGGCCAGGATCCAACAGCCCAATCTGGTCCTGATGGATATTTCCATGAAGGGGCTGAACGGGATCGAGGCGACAGCGCAGCTCAAGCGGGAGTTGCCCGACGTGCGCGTGATCATCCTGTCCATGCATGCCAGCGAGGAACACGTGGCGCAGGCGCTTCAAGCGGGCGCCGCCGGCTACATGCTGAAGGACGCGGCCACGCAGGAGCTGGCCCTGGCGGTCGCCGCAGTGATGCGCGGCGAGGCCTATCTCAGCCCGGTCGTCTCCAAGCAGATGGTGGACAGCTACATCCAGCGGCGCGGCAGCGACCCTGGCCCGCTGGATGTGCTCACCCCCCGTCAACGCCAGATCCTGCGGCTCATTGCCGAGGGGAATACCACCAAGCAGATCGCCCACCTGCTCAACCTCAGCGTCAAGACGGTAGAGACCCATCGGTCCCAGTTGATGGGGCGGCTGGAAATCCACGATGTGCCCGGGCTCGTGCGATACGCGGTCAGGGTGGGGTTGGTCGCGTCGGACAACTAGCCGGCGGTCGAAGACACGAGGCGCTGGGCCGCAGCTCGGCTTTCGCCTATCGCCCCATATTCCGCCGCGGCCAGACCCCACGCAGTACTTCGGTTAAAGGCGTCAAAAATCGGTGCCTTCCACCGATCTCCCTTCAACTACAGATCTCATTGCGTTGTTATGGTCACCGGCGCGCCCTCGCCTTCACCGGGTTCAGATCGCGCCGGTTGCCCTGCATGGGTGTCTAGGCCTCAGATATTTCGTATTCCCCACTCAGGAACTCCCCTATACGCCGATTACCTGGATGTGCCGACTATGAGATCAGCGCGGGTGGGTAGGGTCCGCTACGCTAGGGGTGGCTCCGCCTGGCGGCTTTTGGTCTATAGGAACCAAGACAAAGGAGTAGTTGTGGTGCGAGTTCTGATCGTGGATGACAGCGCCGGATTCCTGCGGGCCGTTTCGGGTTTTCTCGGAACCCTTCCTGGAGTCGAGGTAGTAGGCCAGGCGCTCAGCGGCGGTCACGGCCTGCGGATGGCCCAAGAACTGCGGCCCGACGTGGTTCTGCTGGATTGGATGATGCCCGGCATGAACGGGCTGGATACGGCGCGCGCCATCAAGGGGTTGCCGGAGGCACCGAAGGTTGTGCTGCTGTCCCTGCTGAACGGCCCCGAGTGCATCGCCGATGCTCGGGCAGCCGGAGCCGACGCGTTCCTGTTCAAGGGCGAGCTCACCGACCAGCTCCCCACCGTGCTGCAGCATCTGTTCGTAGGCCGCAATGGCCACTGACTTTGGCGTCGATCGAGGTAGGCCTTCAATTTTGGCCCGGGAACTTACGTGTCTGCGCGAGATGGTAAATGCGACGCGCCGCGAGGGACGGCAGGTGGCAGCACGCCTGCTGGCGCTGCACGCCGCCGTCCGATTGGACCGGCGGGCCGATCTGGTGGCCGCCGGTGGGTGAAGGTATGCCTGCATCGACCAGGGAAGCAACCGGAGGCGATGCGATGAGCCAGGCGAAAGTCGGCCGGCTGGGCTGGATCTACGATCTGTATCGCATGAGCCAGTTGGCCCAGTCGCAGGGCGGGCTGGACCAGATCCTGGGGGAGGTGATGCAGCACATCGTGTCAGGCCTGTTCGCCGACAGCGGGTCGCTCGCGCTGGTCGATGAGGAAGCGCACGACCAGCTCACCATAGCGGCCAGCGTGGACGTACCTGGCGGGGTCATCGGAACCCATGTGAAGCTGGGTGAAGGTGTCATGGGCTGGGTGGCTCAGGAGGGTCAGCCCCTGCTGCTGGCCGGCGGGATCGACGGCGATGCCCGCTTCAAGAACGTCGCGCGGCGCGACGTAAGCCGAGTCCCGGGCTCGGCCTTGTGCTGGCCGCTGAGAGTCACCGACCGTGTCACCGGCGTGCTGTGCGTGAACCGGTTGAGCGGCGACAAGGCGTTCATCGAGGAAGACCTCGAGCACGGCGGGCTGATGGTGGACCTGGTGACCGTGGTCATCGAGAACGCCCGCCTCCACCTCGACCAGCAGCGCCGCATCGAGGCGCTGTCGCGCATGAATGCGGAGGTCCTGCACAAGAATGCCGCGATCCTCGAGATGAACGCGCTCCTCGAAGATGCCCAGAACCAGCTGCTGCAATCGGAGAAGATGGCCTCGATCGGCCATCTGGCGGCGGGCGTGGCGCACGAGATCAACAATCCGATCGGGTTCGTCTACTCCAACCTCGGCACCCTGGGCACCTATATGCGCGACATATTCGCCCTGCTGGAGGCGTACGAGGCGATGGAGCGAGCGCCGGGAGCGGACAAGGTGCAGGCGGTGCGCCACCTCAAGGACCAGATCGACCTCGCCTTTCTGCGCAACGACATCGTCGAGTTGATGAGCGAGTCGCGCGACGGCATCACCCGGGTCAAGAAGATCGTGCAGGACCTCAAGGACTTCTCCCACCAGGGCGGCGACGAGGACTGGCAATGGGCCTTGCTGCACGACGGCCTGGACACCACGCTCAACATCGTCAACAACGAGATCAAGTACAAGGCCAAGGTGGTGAAGGAGTACGGCGACATTCCGGAGATCCAGTGCCTGTCCTCGCAGATCAATCAGGTGCTCATGAACATCCTGGTCAATGCCGCCCACGCCATCGAAAGCGACGGGATCATCACCATCCGTACCGCCGAGCGGGACGGCGAGGTGCGGGTGGAGGTTTCCGATACCGGTTCCGGCATCGCGCCGGAGCACCTGACGCGGATTTTCGACCCGTTCTTCACCACCAAGCCGGTGGGCAAAGGCACCGGGCTCGGGCTATCCCTGTCCTACAGCATCGTGCAGAAGCACCATGGACGCATCGAAGTGGAGAGTGAGCTAGGCAAGGGCACGACCTTCCGCGTGTGCCTGCCGGTGCGGCAGGAAGGCGAGGCGAAGGAGCCGGCTGCGGCATAGGGAGACAGACTCTGGAAAACGAATCCTTGGTGCGGGAGATGCCCGCCGTGACCGAACCGCAGCCCACCTTGCTCCTGGTGGACGACGAGCCCAATATCCTCAGCGCACTCAAGCGCCTGTTCCGCTCGCATGGCTATCGCGTGCTGACCGCCGGCAGCGGGCAGGAGGGGCTGGAGCTGCTCGCCCGAGAGCCGGTGGATCTGGTGATCTCCGATATGCGCATGCCGAACATGGACGGTGCGCAGTTCCTGGCCAAGGTGCGGGAGGGTTGGCCCGAGATCGTGCGCATCCTGCTCACCGGCTACTCCGACATCACTTCGACTATCAACGCCATCAACAACGGCGAGATCTACCGCTACATCGCGAAGCCCTGGGAAGACAACGACGTGCTGCTGCTGGTGCGGCACGCGATGGAGCGCAAGGCGCTGGAGCGCGAGAAGCAACGCCTGGAAGTGCTGACCGCCTCGCAGAACGAGGAATTGCGCGACCTCAATGCCAACCTGGAGGCCAAGGTCAGGGAGCGCACCCATGCCCTGCGCAAGGTCTTGGGGTCGCTGGAAACGGCGCACGAAAAGCTCAAGACCGCGTTTCTTACGTCGATACAGGTGTTTGCCAACCTGATGGAACTGCGTGCGGGAAGGCTGGCCGGGCATTCGCGGCGGGTAGCTGAACACGCACGCGGCCTGGCGCAGCGCCTGGAAGTGCCAGCAGCTGCGGTTCAGGACGTGTTCCTGGCGGCTTTGCTGCACGACCTGGGCAAGCTGGGGGTGCCCGACAGCGTCCTCGATAAACCCGCCGGTGCGCTGAGCAGCGAGGAGCGCGAGCAACTGCAGCGCCACCCGCTGAAAGGCGAGGCTGCGCTCATGCCGCTGGAGCAACTGCGCGGCGCGGCGCGCCTGATCCGCTCGCACCATGAGCGCTACGACGGACTCGGATACCCGGACGGCGTGAGCGGGCTGGACATCCCGCTCGGTGCGCGCGTCCTGGCGGTGGCCAACGAATACGACGGCCTGCGCGAGGGCACGCTGACAGGCAAGCCGTTGAGCCCGCGAGACGCCCTGGCGACACTGATCGAGGGCAAGGGCAAGCGCTACGATCCCCAGGTGGTGGACACCTTCGCTCGCATGCTGGCTGGAAGCGATGTGAGCGGCCGGTTCAACGACGCGGCGGTGCCGGCGTCGCAGCTTACAGAAGGCATGGAGCTGTCGCGCGACGTGTACGCGCGCGATGGCCTGCTCCTGATCGCGCGCGACCATGTGCTGGACGCGCAGCTCATCCGCCAGCTGCAGAGGTTCGAGGAAGCCGACGGAGAGCGGTTGACTGCGTACGTGAAGATCAGAAAGGAAAAGGAGTAGGACAATGGCGCGCATATTGCTGGTGGACGACGAGCCCAACGTGCTGCGGGCTCTTAAACGGGTTCTGAGCCTTCCCGGTCAACCGCCGCTGGTACTGGAAGCGATCGAGACCTGCGAGTCTCCGTCCGTCGCCCTGGAGTTGCTCTACAGTGAAGTCTTCGACCTGATCCTGTCCGACTACCGCATGCCGGAGATGGACGGGGTCGCTTTCCTGAGCGCTTCGCGGCAGCTGCAGCCGGACGCGGCGCGGCTGATCCTGTCGGCGCAGGCCGATCTGCAGGGCATGATCGGTGCCATCAACCAGGCCGGCATCCAGCGCTTCATCATGAAGCCGTGGGAGGACCTCGACCTGCGCGTCGCGCTGGCCGAGGCCATCGAGTATCGCGCCATGTTGCTCGAGAACCGACGCCTGGCCGACGAGGTGCGGCTCGCTCGCGGCATCATCTCGCGCCGGGAGCTGGAATTGCGCCGGCTGGAGGCAGAGAGTCCCGGGATAACCAGGGTGAAGTGGGGACCGGACGGCTCCGTGCTGCTGGAGGACGACTGACGAGCGCCGAGGCGTTTTCCAGCATCGGTCCGCTGTCACGCGACTACGCACTATGGCTGAATACGACAAGGAGCAACGCAGGCTGACGCTCAAGCTGGTGTACTACGGCCCGGCGTCGAGCGGCAAGACCACCAACCTGATCCAGCTTCACGACTTGCTGGCGCCGGAGGCTCGCGGCGAGATCATGACGTTGGAAACACAGAACGACCGTACGCTGTTCTTCGACTTCATGCCGGTAGGTTTCACCGCGCCATCGGGGCTCAAGATCCGCTTCAAGCTGTTCACCGTGCCCGGGCAGATGACCCTGGACAGCACGCGCACGGCCGTGCTGGCGCGCGCCGATGGCGTGGTGTTCGTCGCCGACTCGCAGCGCAATCAAGGCATCAACAACACGCAATCCTTCGACAGCCTAGAGAGCAACGCCCGCAAGGTCGACCTGGAGCCGGGCGAGATGGCCATGGTGGTGCAGTTCAACAAACGCGACCTGCCGGAGATCCTGTCCGAGGACGAGCTGCGAGACCAGTGGTCGTCGTCGCCCTGGCCGCTGACTTTCGCTTCGGCGTTGTCCGGTGCAGGGGTGCTGGAGACATTCCGCGCGCTGCTCGCGCAGGTATACCCGAGGATCGATGCCCAGTTTTCCGTCTCCTCCGGGCATGGCCTCACGCGCCAGCTCTTCGTCGACGCCGCTATCGGGGCGAGCGCCGCAACCGCGGGCAGCGCGCGCGCGGGCGCATGAACGGACAGCCGGTACTTCAGCAGTTCGATCGCGACCTCTCGCTCGCGGACCTGCTGCCGCCCGAAGCTGCGGCCGAGCTGGTGCGGGCGCTGAGCGGACTGCTGGGCGGCGAAGTGCGCATGCTCGATCTGCAGGATCGGGTCATGGCTGGCCCGGCAGCGGTTCCCGCCGATCCCGAGCGCATGGCGGTGCCGCTTACGCTGCAGCTCGACACTGTGGGCTTTCTCGAGGGGCCGGGGCCGCTGTCGCGCCTGCAGGCTGCCGCCAGGCTGGCGGAGCAGGTGCTGCAGTCCGGCGCGCGCTACTGCATGGCGGCCGACCTGCACCTCGAGGCGGTGCGCGCGGACTATCAGCTGTTGCAGGAGGAGCACAACGCATTGCTTGCTTCCGAAGCGCGCTACCGTGAGCTGTCGGAGAGCCTCGAGCAGCGCGTTCAGGAGCAGCTCAAGAGCATCGAGGATTCGCACCGCACGTTGTACCAGTCGGAGAAACTGGCCGCCGTCGGCCAGCTAGCGGCTGGCGTGGCACACGAGATCAACAACCCGGTGGGTTTCGTGCGCAGCAACCTCAACACCGCGCGTGGCTACGCGCACAAGCTCGCCGCGCTGGCGCCGCTGGTCAAAAACGATCAGGGACAGGCCTGGGCCTATTGGCAGCGCGAGGGGCTGCAGGATTTGCTGGAGGACTTCGACGCACTGTTGACCGAGAGCGTGAGCGGTGCCGACCGTGTCACCAAGATCGTGTCCGACCTGAAGACCTTCTCCAGCATGGACCGGGACGATTCCGATGAGCTCGACCTGACCGACAACCTGCGCGTGGTATGCAGCGTGGCCGAAGGCCAGGTACCCGAGGGCGCCAGCATCGACCTCGACCTGCAACCGTTACCGCTGTTCTATTGTCAGGCGGGGCGGATCAACCAGGTCTTCCTGAACGTGCTGCTCAATGGGGTGCAGGCGATCGCGCCGGGCGGCAAGCTGCGCGTAGAGACTGTGTTCGTCAACGGGGAGATCCGCGTCGCGTTCCAGGACAACGGCTGCGGCATACCGGAAGAGCATCTGTCTCGCATCTTCGATCCCTTCTTCACCACGCGGCCGGTCGGCGCAGGCACCGGGCTAGGCCTCACCGTCAGCCGCGACATCGTGCGCGGATACGGTGGGACACTCGACGTCACGAGCCAGGCAGGCAGCGGGACGCGCGTGGTGATCCGCCTGCCGGTCCCCGGCCACGCGCCGGCCGCTGCGAAGGGCTGAGGATCGACCCGCCTGCGCCAACTCATGCTCCCGCCCAGGGCGGACGCTGCGCGCACCACCGGGCTGCGGTAGATGTGCCGCCCGCTGCCAATCGTAGATCGTGACCAGGCGGTTGTTGTCCACGATTCGTGCAACGCTGGCAGATGCGCTAGCATGAGGGCATACGGCAGGGACTAGCCTTTTCAGGAGATTCCGTGGACGCGGTAAAGACGGTCAAGATGGGTGTCAACCTGGTGATCAGCGGCGCCGACAAAGCCGCGGTCGAGGCGGCGGCTCATGCTGTCGCGGCGAGGGGAGGCAAGATCCTGGCGCAGGCCCAGCCGATGGGCAGCAAGTGGGTGGCGACCTGCGAGGATCCGGACGACCGCGCCAGGGAGGTTCAGGTGGTCAAGCTCGGCCTGCAGCTGATGATCAAAGGGCCGACCGAACACGTGGTCAGGGAGAAGGTGAACGACTTGGTGCATGAGGGCGCCAAGCTGGTGTCTGCCCCGTCGGAGGCGACCGGCGGCGGCTGGGTTGCAGTGTGCGACGACGTTGGGCAGGTGCACAAGTGGTAGGCAAGAATCCGGAGACTGCAAACTAGGGACCAGGCGTCGCAGTCGCAGCGCTCCGTCTGTCGATCAGCAGCAACGCGTGATCCGGTTCCACTTCTGCTCGGTGCGAAAACGGTAGTACTCGCCGCGACGCATGGCGTGCTCGCCCGGATGCGCTCGCACCATATGGTCGAGGTAGCGCTCGTAGGCGTCGTCTCCCGACGCCTGACGCAGGAAACGCCACGCCACCCACAGCAGCTGCCACGCTGTGTTCAACGCGGCCCGGCGCAGTCCATGGTCACGCAGGTCCGCGCGGACAGCCTGCAGCGCCGCTGCTCCACCGAGGGCGATCGAGTTGCCTTGCGCGGAGGTGGCCGGCGCTGCGGCCCAAGGGTGCGGTTCGAGGCAGCCCGGGATCATGCAGCGCATGCCCTGTGCGGCAGCGTCCGAGGACAGGCCGGCCGCCAGGCTGCCGGCCGCAACATCGTCGGCGGACGAGACCTTCGTCAACTCGCTCGCGTCTGCGCGCACCGATGAGGTGGGGGCGTCGCGCGGCGGCGATGGAGGCTTCGGTTTCATGAATGGACCTTCACCTCGTCACGCATGCAGCGAGCCGGTGGCCATGCCCGACTCGAGCTGCGTCTTGATGTAGCGCGACTCGGCCAGGGGCAGCACCG
Organism: Gammaproteobacteria bacterium; assembly: GCA_041487115.1. GTDB lineage: Bacteria > Pseudomonadota > Gammaproteobacteria > Burkholderiales > SHXO01 > SHXO01. The sequence continues at coordinate 1,651 of JBGPMS010000095.1, read as the reverse complement.
GCTGCCCCTGCACGAAGCGGAAGGACACGCGCAGCATGTCGACGATCACGACCCACAGCAGTGTGGCGAACAGCAGCGCCAGCGCAGCGTCGATGCGCTGACCGAGGATCAGTTGCGGCGCGGATGCGGCGCGCTCGGGGGGCAGAGTACCCGAGGCCAGCTGCGCTGCCAGGTCGCTGGCGCCGGCCAGGAAGCCGATCCCGGGATTTGCGCTGAACACCTTCTCCACTGCCGCGGTGGTGCATACGATCGCTAGCCAGACGAGCGGCAGCCCGGTGACCCAGGCGTACTTCACCCTGCCCATCTTTACGAGTATCCCGGTGGCCACCGACAGCGCGATCCCAGCCAGCAGCTGATTCGAGATGCCGAACAGCGGCCACAGGATATTGACGCCCCCCATAGGATCTTTCACGCCCTGCCACAGAAAGTAACCCCACGCGGCGACGAAGATGAAGCTTGCGATCACCGTGGCGGGATAGGACGAGACGTCGCCGATCGGCTTCCACACATGCTTGAGCAGGTCCTGCAGCATGAAGCGCCCGACGCGCGTCCCTGCGTCGAGAGTGGTGAGGATGAACAGCACCTCGAACATGATGGCGAAGTGATACCACAGCGCCAGCAACGACCCGCCGAAGGTGCTGCTGAAAATCGTGGCCATGCCCACCGCCAGCGAGGGCGCGCCACCGGTCCGGGCGAACAGCGTCTTCTCCCCCATCTCCCGGGCCAGCGTCGCCATCGTCTCGGCCGTCACCGGGAAGCCCCACGACGAGATGGTGGCGACGGCATCCGCCGCTACCTTGCCCACCACGCCGGCCGGGCTGTTGATGGCGAAGTACACGCCCGGCTCCAGCACGCAGGCGGCAATGACCGCCATGATGGCGACGAAGGACTCCAGCGCCATGCTGCCGTAGCCGATCATGCGGATCTCCTTCTCGCTCGCCAGCAGCTTCGGCGTGGTGCCGGAAGAGACCAGCGAGTAGAAGCCCGAGATCGCTCCACAGGCGATGGTAATGAATACGAAGGGGAACAAAGTACCCTTGAAGATGGGGCCGGTGCCGTCGATGAACTGGGTCAACGCGGGCATCTTCATGTCCGGGTGGATATAGACGATGGCGATGGCAAGCAGGAACACCACACCCAGCTTCAGGAAGGTCGAGAGGTAATCGCGCGGAGCCAGCAGCAGCCAGACTGGCAGCACAGCCGCAGCGAAGCCATAGATCATCACGAACCAGGCACAGCTCATCGCCTCCCAGTCGAACCAGCCGCGCAAGGTCTCGTTGTGGTCGACCCAGCCGCCGCCCACCACGCACAGGATCAGCAGCGCGATGCCGATGATCGAGCCCTCCAGCACGCGGCCGGGCCGAATGCCGCGCATGTAGATGCCGATCAGCATGGCCACCGGGATGGTGCCGAGCACTGTCGCGGTCGCCCAGGGGCTGTGCTTCATTGCGTTGACGATCACCAGGCCCAGCACCGCGATCAGAACGATCATGATGGTCATGGTCCCGACCATCGCCGCCCAGCCGCCGACAGGACCGAGCTCGTCGCGCGCCATCTGCCCCAGGCTGCGCCCGTCCCGGCGCGTGGAGCAGAACATGATCACCATGTCCTGGACGCAGCCGCCGAGCACCGCTCCCACCAGGATCCAGAT
>JBGPMS010000094.1:0-15765 GCA_041487115.1 Gammaproteobacteria bacterium | reverse complement strand
GCGGCCGAGATCGTGAAGCCACTCGGGGTAGCGCTGCCACCACAAACCCAGGCGATGTCGCCATTGGCGTTGGCCGCGGCCGAAATGTTGAGGGTGGCACCCGAAATCTTGGTGTTGGCCTTGGCCGTCCCGTAGGTGATCGTGATAGCACCACCGGTCTGGACGATCGACACGACATAGCTTCCGCTGACGACGTTGCTGCCGAACCCGACAGCGGTCATATCCGCGGGCCAGGTGCCGTTGTTCGCGTAGTAGTCAGCGATCGCGACCTTCAAGCCTTCGGACAGCGTGGGGCCTTCAGAAACCTGCGAGCGGATCGTGTAGTCCTGATATGCCGGCAGCGCGATGGCCGCCAGAATACCGATGATCGCCACCACGATCATCAGTTCGATCAACGTAAAGCCTTTTTGAATAGCCTTCATGAAGCAACTCCTTTGGGGATTGAGATGACGGTTCAAACACGCGAATCGGTGTTCACCTTTCAACAACGCAACGCGTGTGCCAGCAACTGTGCGTACCTGAAATCAATGGGTTAGAGTGCTTGCTGATATTCGAACGTAAGTATAGCCAGGGTTTACGTATTGCGAGACCTCGGGTTTCACAGTCGCCAAACAGACCTTTAACAGATGCGGACCAAATTCGTCTTTTCTCCCCGACGGCAGGTGACGCTCTACGTCACCCCGAGGTCAGCAGGTCCTCCGGAACACCGGGGATCGCAGACAGATCGACCTCGTCGATCTGCTCGGGATCGAGAAACTGCTCGGCGTAGCGCAGGTACACCTTGTCGCGGATGAAGATGTCGAACAGATCCGGGTCGATGTGACCGTTGAGCTTGAACCGTCCCAGGATGGTCAGCGCTTCGGTCAGCGTCTTGCCCTTCTTGTAGGGGCGGTCCTTGGCAGTGAGGGCCTCGAAGATATCGGCGATCCCCATCACCCGCGCCTGGATCGACATCTGGTCCCGCGTCAGGCCACGCGGATACCCCTTCCCGTCCATCCGCTCATGATGCCCGCCGGCATATTCTGGCACGTTCTTCAGATGCCTGGGCCAGGGCAGCGACTCGAGCATCATGATCGTCACCTCGATGTGATGATTGATGATCTTGCGCTCTTCCTCCGTCAGCGTGCCGGCGCGGATGGTCAGGTTCTTGATCTCGTCGTCGGTTAGGAAAGGCGCATCCTTGTTGCCCTCGATATCGCGCCACTTGTATCCCCAGCCGATGCCAGTCACCCGTTGTTGATCTTCTGGCGCCATGCGCTCGGAGCCGATATTGCAAAAGCGTAGAAACTCGCGGTCGGCATCGAACTGCATGATCTCCGCCGACAGTTTGGCCTCCAGCTCGGCCCAGTTCGACTTGTCGTTGCGCTCCAGCGACTCGAGCTTGGCCTTCAGCGCGCGGATCTCGGCATCGCGCTTGAGTACCTCGAAGCGCGTGTCGATCAACCCGATGCGATCGTAGATGGTCTGCAGCTTGGTGGCCTTGTCGACAACGTGTACCGGCGTGGTGACCTTGCCGCAGTCATGCAGCATGCCGGCGATCTTCAGCTCGTAACGGTCCTTCACCGTCATTTCGAAGCCGGCCAGCGGCCCGCTCCCGGCGCCGTTCGCCGCTTCCGCCAGCATCATCGTCAGCATGGGCACGCGCTGGCAGTGGCCGCCGGTGTAGGGCGACTTGTCATCGATCGCGGCATTGATGAGATTGATGAAAGCTTCGAACAGCTCTTCCAGCTGATTGATGAGTAGGCGGTTGGTGAGAGCCACGGCGGCCTGCGATCCGAGCGACTCGGCCAGATTCTTGTCCGCGTCCGAGAACGGTACGATCTCGCCGCTCTCCCGGTCCTTGGCATTGATCAACTGCAGCACGCCGATGATCTCGTCCTCGTGATTCTTCAGCGGGACGGTGAGGAAGGATTTGGAGCGGTAGCCGGTCTTGCCGTCGAAGCTCTTGGTACCGGAGAAATCGAACCCTTGCTCGGTATAGGCATCGGCGATATTGACGGTCTGGTCGTGCAGCACCGAGTAAGCCACTACCATCGAGTTGTTGGGGCTGCCGTCGTCCTCGTACAGCTTGACCGGGTGATAGGGGATGGGTTTGCCGGTCGTACCGCCCATGGCTATGCCGAGCGAGTCGGTGAGCATGATCTCGAACCGTAACTCGCTGTCCTTGTGCATCAGGTAGAGCGTGCCGCCATCGGCATTGGTGATCTTCTTGGCCGCGACCAGGATGGCCTCGAGCAGACGCGTGATGTTCTTTTCGCGCGACAGCGCGATCCCGATCTGGTTCAGCTCGGTAAGCCGCCGGAACAGATCGATCGGGGTGACGTCGTTCATCGTCTGACGGGATGCAGCCGGGGACCGCGTGCGCGGCCTACTTGATGCAGACGGCACGGACCTGATGCATGTCGGTGACGCCTTGCAGCACCTTCTCCATGCCGTCCTGCTTCAGCGTGCGCATGCCATCGTTGAGCGCGGCGGCGAGGATCTCGGCCACGCGCGAGTGTTCCTGGATCAGCTTCTTGATGAGGTCGCTCCCAATGAGCAATTCGTGCAGGCCCGCGCGGCCCTTGTAGCCCGTGCCGCTGCAGGTGTCGCACCCCACCGGGTTATAGAGAGTGAACTGGCCCTTGTCGTCGGCGAAGCTCTTGGCCCACTCCCGGTAGATGCCTTCATAGGCGGCCTTCGCGTCGCGCTTCCAGCTGTCGGTGTTCTTCAGCTCCTGGCAATACTCCTCGAGCAACAGCTTGATCTCTTCCTGGGACGCGACGTGCGGCTGCTTGCACTTGCTGCACAGGCGCTTGGCCAGACGCTGGGCCAACACGCCGAGCAGAGCGTCGGAGAAGTTGAACGGGTCCATGCCCATATCCAGCAGCCGGATGATGGATTCGGGCGCGCTGTTGGTGTGGAGGGTGGCGAACACCAGGTGACCGGTAAGCGAGGCTTCGATGCCAATGGCGGTGGTCTCCTTGTCGCGCATCTCACCCACCATGATGATGTCTGGATCGGCACGCAGGAACGCCCGCATGGCCACCGCGAAGTTCAACCCCGCCTTCGGGTTCATCTGCACCTGCCGCAGTCCCTTCTGGGTGATTTCGACCGGGTCCTCGGCGGTCCAGATCTTGGTGTCCGGCGTGTTGAGGTAACCCATCACCGAGTGCAGCGTCGTGGTCTTCCCGGAACCGGTCGGGCCGCACACGAAGAACAGGCCGTAGGGTTTGGAAACCGTCTCCTTGAGAGTCTTTACGTTGCGTGCCGACAGACCGAGCTTGTCGATCGGGATGGGCTCGCCGGCGGCCAGGATACGCATGACGATGTCTTCGACGCCCCCGGCCGAGGGGATGGTCGCCACACGCAACTCGATGTCGAGCGGGCCGAACTTCTTGAACTTGATCTTGCCGTCCTGAGGCTTGCGCTTTTCCGAGATGTCCAGGTCGCACATGATCTTGAGGCGCGCCACGATCGCGTTGCGGTAGCTGGCCGGCACCGAGATATACGGCGTCAGGCCCCCGTCCTTGCGGAAGCGGATCTCGGTCTTCCCTTTGCCGGGATAGGGCTCGATGTGAATGTCCGAGGCGCCCTGGTTATAGGCGTCGATGATGACCTTGTTCACCAGCTTGACCAGTTCGTTGTCCGCTGCCAGCGATACATCGTCGCCGCCCACGCTGGTCTCTTCCTCCGACTCCAGCGTCATGTCCGAGAGCAGGTCGCCGATGTTGCCGGTGTCCGCCAGCTCGGTGCCGAAGAACTGGTCCAGCGTCAAGACCAGCTCGCGCGCGGTAGTCACGCGATAGATGACACGGTGCTTGGGAAAGATGTTGGAGACGATCCGCGAAGCGCGTACACGCTCCGGGTCGGTGGTCACCACAATCAGCCCTTCCTTGACATCTTCCACCGGCACCCACAGGCTGCTCTCCAGAAAGTCCCGCTTGAGGTTGCGCAGCAGGTCCATGGGCTTGATGCGGTCCATCTTGAACGCCTCGTAGGGCACGCCGAAGAAGGCCGACAATGCCTCGCCGATCGCTTGCGGCTTGACCTGGAACTCGTCCAGCAGCACCGCCTCGATGTCCAGGCCCTTGCGGCGCGCGGAGCGCAGGGCGAGCTCCATCTCCTCGGCTGACAGTATGGCGTTGGCGACCAGCGCGTCGTACTTCCCGCGCACCGTTGCCTGCGGCTTCTGGCGCTGCCTAAAGGCGATGGCCAGGGTCTCGCACAGGTTGACGACGCCCTCCTCGGCCAGCGGCGGGAACGGCTGTCCGTTCTTGGTGTTGATCGCCTGCACCACGCCGATGAGCTCGTTGGAACCCGCCTCTACCACCGGCGCCACCAGCATCTGCTTGGTGCGGAAGCCCGTGCGCTTGTCCACTTCTTTCAAGAACCGCAGGTGCGGGCTCAACCCGCGCAGCTCGTTCTCGTCGTAGACGTCGCGGATGTTGATCATCGTGCGATTCTGTCCGACGAAACCCGCGATGCTCTGATCGTTGATGGGAAGCTTCAAGTCCTTGAACGAGGTGAGCCCGGTCTTGACCTTGGACACGATGGAGGAGCGATCGTCGGACGTCACATAGATCGTCAGACGGTCCGCACCGACCAGATTGCAGATGTCCTGCCCCAGCTCGAGCATGATCTCGTCGATGTTGCTGGTGGCGTGGATCCGATTGGTGACCGCCTGCAGCTGCTTCTGGAATTCCAGCTTGCTGCTGATGTCCGCCAGATTCTGGTTGGCCTGCGGCTTTGAATCGAACACCGTGCTCATGACAGCAGTCCTCTGCAAACGGGATGCGCCTGCGCGCCCCCAACCCACCATCGGCAGCACCGCCCGCGGTTTCCGACACGAGCGCGGCCGCCTGCCCGCGCTGCTGCCGAGTGCTGCCTTGCCGAGCGTCCCATCAGAACTTGAATACCTGCCCGTTGAACAGCATGCGCGGATTGTAGGCGCCGGCGACCTGCTCCACCTCTCCCATGGTCTGCGCACCCTCGCCCGGCTTCAGGTGCGTGATGAACACACGCGCCGGCCGCTTGAGCTTTGCCAGCTCGTCGGCCAGCATGCTGGGGCACAGGTGCTTCGAATCGATGGCGAGCTGCCGCTCTGCATCGCAGAAAGCGGTCTCGATGATGAGATAGCGCAAGTTCTCGATACGGTTGACCGCCTCCCAAAGTGCGTCGTTGGTCGTCGTATCTCCGGTAAACACGAGGCTCGCCTCTCCGCTGTCCAGCTGGAAGCCCACCGCCGGCACCACATGGTTCGCCGGCAACGCAGTGATGATGCGGCCGCCGAGGTGCGCCGGCTCCCCGACACGGATCTCTTCGTATCGAAGGTAGGGCGCCTGCGCGCTCGGTATCTGCGTGAAGTCCGGCCAGATCTTCCAGTTGAACAGGTGCGCTTTGAGGATCTCCAGGGTCTCCCGCGTAGCGTGGACCGTCACCGGAAAATCACGCATGCCGCCTACGCTATCGACCAGGAACGGGATGCAGGCGACGTGATCCAGATGCGAGTGCGTAATGAAGATATGGTCGATCTGTTTGAGATCGGACAGCGTGAGGTCGGCCACGCCGGTGCCCGCGTCGACCAGCACGTCATGGTCGACCAGCATCGAGGTGGTGCGCAGGTTGCCCCCGATGCCGCCGCTGCAACCAAGTACTCTGAGCTGCATCGCTTACTTCGTCTCGAAAGCCCAGGTGCCGTCCCAGCCGGCGCCGGGGGGTTGGGTGCGGAAATGGGAGATGCGTTGCAAAAATGTGGCGTACAGCACGGTCCCGGGAAAGCGCTGCTGCAGGTTGATGAGCTGCAACTCTGCCATGTCCCACTCCCGCGCCCGGTACTGCTTGAGGATCTGATGCCAGAGCGATAGCTCGTCCTGCCGGGCCTTGTCGACGGCCTCCGCCGGTCCGATCGGCTCGAAGATGGCAACCGGCTCCTTCTTGCCCTTCGGCGTCACCCGGTCCAGCTCGCGGAAGACGATATTCGGCACGGCGGAGCGCGTGCCCTCGCCTACGATCATGTCGACGCCATACTGCTTGGTCAGTCCTTCCAGGCGCGAGGCCAGATTCACGGCGTCGCCCATCACCGTGTAGGCGACCCGCACATCCGATCCCATGTTCCCCACGCTCATGCGACCGGTGTTGACGCCAACGCCGATAAGCAACTCCGGCCAGCCGCGGCTGTTGAACTGAGGCTGCAACGCCTTCATGGTCGCCTGCATCTCCAGCCCGGCCAGGACCGCATTGCGGGCGTGTTGCGGATCGTCGATCGGCGCACCCCAGAAGGCCATGATACAGTCGCCCATGTATTTATCAATGGTACCCCGGCGCCGGTAGATCACCTGCGTCAGAGGAGTCAAAAACTCGTTCATCAACCGGCTCAGCTCCTTCGGGTCCAGGCCCTCCGAGATGGTGGTGAAGCCGCGCACATCGCTGAAGAGCACCGACATCTCCCGGCTCTCCCCTTCCATGGAGAACCGCTCGGGGTGCTCGCTCATTTCGTCCACCAGCTCGGGTGGCACGTACTGCCCGAACCGTCCGGTAATCTGGCGTTTGGCCCGCGACTCCACCAGGAAGCCGTAGGACATGTTGAGCGCGAAGAGCACCGCGATCATCAGCACGCCGGAAGCCATCGGCAGCACCAGGTTGGCCCGATCCCAGACCAGCACGTTGGTGCCGAACACCGCGACCACGACCACCGCCGTAACCAGCATTCCCCGCAGAGGACTAAGCAAAGGCAGGACCAGGGCCATGACCACGCCGGAAACAAACAGCAGAAGCACCTCGGCCCCGAGCACGTAAGGGGGGCGCTGCTTGATGGCGCCGTCCAGCATTCCGGCAATCAGGTTCGCGTGCATCTCCACTCCAGGGTAGACGTTGCCAACGGGGGCGGAACGCTGGTCTTGCAACCCTGGGGCCGTAGTGCCCACGAGCACGATGCGGTCTTTCAGTACGGCGGCGTCAGCCGTGCCCTTCAGGACGTCGCTGGCCGAGACATAAGGGAAGCTGTGCCAGGGGCCGCGGTAGGGCACCAGCGCGGTGACCTGAATGTCGACCGGAATACGAAGCTCACCGACCTCGAGCCACTCCAGACCCGGGTAGCTCTTCGAGGACCACGGCGCATCTGTGAATGCCGGCCTGACCGGCGGCGAGCCGAGCAACAGGCGAACGATGGCAAGCGAGAGCGGTTCATAGTATGCGCCTTCATACTCCGCCAGCATGGGCACCCGACGTATCACGCCGTCGACATCGGGAACAGGGTTGAAATGACCGGCGTTCGCCGCCGATTGCTGCAGTTCGAGAAGGTTTGCGCCAAACCCGGTGCTCTTGAACGCACTGATGTTACGTCCCTGAAACACTCCTCTTGGGAGCACGGGATCGGGCAGCACGCCGCTGGTTCGGGCGTCGTTGGAAAAGTAGTACCCCAGCACGACCGGGCGGCCACGCATTTTCTCCGCGAACAAGCGATCGAACTGGAGCTTCGGTGCGACGGACTTTAGGGCAGACTGGAATTGAGGATAGTCCTTAAACTCCCTCTCTCCGATGTCCTCCAGCACCTTCAGCCCGGAGCTCTCGTCTTTCTCCGCAAAGACCACGTCGAAGCCAACCACCTTGACCTTGTAGTGGCCGAATAACTGGTCCAGGAAATCCCCCAGGTGGTCGCGCCGCCAGGGCCAGCGCCCTTCCTCCTGCAGGCTTTTCTCGTCGATATCGACGATGACGATGCGGGGGTCGACCCCTCCTGGCATGGTCAGCTTGAGACGGGCGTCGTAGGCGATAGCTTCGAGGTTGTCGACGATGGGGATGTGATACCAGTTGGCGGCGTGCCCGATGAAAAACAGCACCACCAACAGCCCTAGCGCGTTGCGCACGAGGTGCTTTTTCACCCGCCTCCCCTTGTCATTGCGAGCTCCGCGCTATGTTGTACGGGCTGCGTGACAGTGCGGATGCGTCAGCCAGCGCGCGTTCGACGGGTTGAGCGGTGTACCGGGCTACGACGCCGGTTTGAGGTAGAACTCCATCTTGACGCCCGCCAACTCGACCACGTCGTGATCGTTCAGCGCATGGGCCTGCGCATCTAACTGCTTGCCGTTCACCACCGGGAAGGTTGCCCCCTCCACGTGGGTGATGAAATAGCCCTGCGGGCGCTTGGCGATGACGGCGACCTGCACCCCGGGCTTGCCCAGGGTCGTCAGCGGCTTGGACAGCGGCAGCTCCTTGCCGGCGCTGGGGCCGGAGAGGATCTGGATCGTTCCCTGGATCTGTCCGGCGGCAAACGGGACGGTACCCGTCGTCGTGGTGATGGCTGCGGCATGGGCAACGGGGGCCGGGGCGGCAGTCTGAGCCGGAGCGGCTACCGGCGCCGGTGCAGGCGTCGGAACAGCAGCAGGCGCAGACGGAGCCGGCCCACCGGCCGCGGCGGCCTGTCGCGCAGCTTCGCGCAGGCCCTGGCCCTGGGTCTGCATGCCATCGGGGTTGACCACCGTGTCGCTGAAGTTCTTGCCGGTCGAAGCGCCGACTTCGACCTTGGCGGGCTCCGGCCTGGGACCGCCTGGCGCCGCGCGCAGCACCATGGTCTTCTCGAAATCCGCCGGGCTCGCCTGAGCCGCAACGGCCTCGGTCACGTACTTGAGCTTGTACTTGCCGAGCTCGACCACATCGTTGTTCTGCAGGAAATGCTTCTTGATCGGCTGGCCGTTGACGAGCGTCCCGTTGGTGCTGCCCAGGTCCTCGAGGAACGAGTCGTTGAGAATCGTCATGATCATGGCATGCTCGCCACTGATCGCGAGATTGTCGATCACGATATCGTTGTGAGGTTTGCGGCCGAGCGTCGTGCGCTCCTTGGTGAGGGGATATTCCCGGATCACCATGCCGTCGAGGCTCAGGATCAGCTTCGCCATAAATCAATCCTCGCTTCTCATCTAAACCATGCCTTCACCCGGCTGAGCAGGCTGCGCTCGGCCGCGAAAGATCTCTTCACGCGGATCAGGATCACGGATATGTTATCGCGGCCCCCGTTGTCGTTCGCCATCTGCACCAGTTGGCTGGCCGCGAGCGGAAGGTTAGCCGCGAGCGAGCTCAAGGTGAGGTGGATGTCGTCGTCTTCCACCATGTCGTTGAGCCCATCCGAGCACAGCAGGAACATGTCGCCTTCGGCCACCTCGAAGGTGTTGACATCCGCTTCCACGTCGGGCTCGATCCCGACGGCGCGCGTGACCAGGTTCTTGTTCTGCGACCGCCGCGCCATCTCCTTGCTGATCATCCCGCTATCGATCTGCTCCTGCAGCAGCGAGTGGTCGCGTGTGAGCTGCTGCAACTCGCCCCCGCGCTGACGATACAGCCGTGAGTCGCCGATGTGCGCCACGCTGATCTGGTTGTCGCACAGCAGCGCGACCACCAGGGTCGTGCCCATACCCGCGTACTGGGGCTGGCTGTTGGCCGCTTGGTAGATCGACGAGTTGGCCCTGGTGATCACGTTGCGCAGTATCCTGTTGGCCATCGGCTCGCCGGTTTCGGCGTCCGCCTCGTAAGGCGGAATGCGCAGCACCGTCTCGCGCGTTTCCTTGGTGATCAGTGCCACCGCGATGCCGCTCGCGACTTCGCCCGCATTATAGCCCCCCATGCCATCGGCCAGCACCGCGAGCCCGATGGCCGCGTCGGTGCCGATGCTGTCCTCGTTGTGGGCGCGCACCATTCCGGTGTGTGTTGCCGAGGCCATCTCGATGGATTTGGACAGGTCCATATGGCTCGGTCACCTACAGGGCCACGTCCACGATGCTCATCGACGCCGCGCACTCACGTATCGCGCGCGCCATCTCCTCTCCGGTGCGGTAGCGCTCTTCGTTGCTCTTGGCCAAGGCCTTGTGAATGATCGCTACCAGGCAGTCCGGCAGCGCAGGGTTGAGGTTCACCGGGTCCGCCGGCTGCTCGTTGGCGATCTTGTACATCAGCTGTGCCATGGAGTCCCCGGTGAACGGCAGTCCGCCGCAGGACATCTGGTACAGCGTCACACCGAGCGAGAACAGGTCCGACTGGCCTTCGATCTTCTTGCCTGCCAGCTGCTCTGGCGACATGTAGGAAGGGGTACCCAGCACCATTCCGGTCTTGGTCTTGCTGGAATCTGTGATGCGCGCGATGCCGAAGTCGGTCACCTTGACCGAATCGTTGTCCGCGTCGTACATCATGTTGGCCGGCTTGATGTCGCGGTGAACCACGTTCTGCTTGTGGGCATAGTCCAGCGCATCGGCCACGCGCGCGATGATGCTCATCACCACCGGCAGCGGCAACAGCGTGCCGGGCTTGGTGTGCGGCGTAAGATCCTTGCCCTTGAGGAACTCCATGGCGATGTAGGCCAGGTCGTGCTCCTCGCCGGCGTCGAAGATCGTCACGATATTGGGATGGTTCAGCCGCCCGGCAGTCTCGGCCTCGCGGAAGAAGCGCGTCTTCACATCCTCCAGCTCGTCGGGTTCGAACTCCTGCGACAGGGCCATGGTCTTGATCGCCACCACACGTCCGATCTTCGGGTCCTTGCCCAGGTACACCACGCCCATTGCGCCCTTGCCCAGCTCTTTCTCCACCTGGTAGCGGCCGAGCATCGGCTTTTCGACCGTACCGCCATCGAGGAGCAGGCTGGCGTTGGTGCGCCCGCCGCCGCTGCCGAGGATCACCGTCTCCGACATGGCTTTCGCACGCGACAGACGCTGCGGCAGGTCGCGGAAGTTCGGGTTGTAGCCTGCCATGTATTTAAACACGGCCTCGGCTTTGTTGAACTGGCGCTTGCGCTCGAAGTCGAGCGCCAGGTTGTAGACGGTGTCCATCAACTGGTCGTCGAGGGGACACTTCTTGAACTTGTCGAACGCCATATCCAGCTGGCCCTGCCCCTGGAACGCCAGCCCGAGCATGCGGTTGCTTTCGGCCGACTCGTAGTCGGACTTGGCCTTGCCGCGCTCGGTCGCGAGGAAGCGCTTGGTCGTGAGCGCCGCGTGCCCGATCAGCAGCAGCACACACGCTGTCATCAGCTGGATCCACATCAGCCGCGTGGTCATCAGGCCGAAGTGCGCTGCCACCAGCAAAACCAGTATGCCGGCAGTGGCTGCCGCGCCCATGCCGGCTTTGAGCCGCGGCAACAGCACCGTGAGATACAAGGCCACCAGGACGAACGCGCCGATCGACACCCCCACACCCCAGGTGGGGGCGACGAAAAAATGCTCCTGCAGGATGCTCGACACGATATGCGCCTGCATCAGCACCGCCGGCATCGCCGGCGAAACCGGAGTCACGAAGATGTTGGTCACGCCGGCGGCGGTCGGGCCGATCAGCACGATCTTGTCGCGGTATTTTTCGGCTGGGATCTTGCCGCTGTATACGTCGAAGAAAGAGTCCACCGGAAACGCCGGCCGCGCCTCCGCATCCTTGTAGTAGTACGTGTACATCTGCAGCTCGGGGTCCGAGCGTATGTTCAACCGGCCCAGGCTCACGCGCTCGCCCGGGACGGCTTTGATATCCGCAGCGCCCAGATTCAGACTGCGTGCGGCGATCTGCAGGGCCATCGAGGGGTAGTACTGGTCGTAGTAGGACACCACCAGGGGCTCGGTGCGGATTGCCCCGTCGACATCCGGCGGGGAATTGAGATGACCGATGGAGGCCACCGCCTTGCCGAGGGGTTCGATAACCGGCACTTCCACGCTGATGGCGGGAAGCGCGGCGCCGAACTGCCCGCCGCTCACTTGTATGGCGTTCTTGCGCAGGAACTCGGGTAGCTCCCTGTCGGGCTTGCCGATCGGCTCGCCGATGCGGAACAGGATAGGCAGCACTACGTTGCCCGCGGCGCCGAAGCTTTCGGCCAGCTTGCGGTCGGTGTTGAGCTTGTCCTCGGCCTCCTTCAACACGGCGCCGAATTCCGCCAACTGCTCCTGGCCGGCCGGACTGAGCAAGCCGTGAAGCTCGCTCAGCTTGTTGATATAGGGCAGCCCGGGATCGATCTGGGGCTCGGAGAAAAATACGGTGATTCCGATCACCTTGGCCTGCGCAGCGGCCAGCTTGTGGACGAGTTGCGCGTGCACGTCCCGCGACCAGGGCCAGCGTCCAATGTTGGCAATGCTGGGGTCGTCGATGGCGATAACCGCGATGCGCTCGCTTGGATTTCGGCTCGACGCCCGCACGCCCAGGTCGTAGGCCTTGCGCTCAAGGCTCTTCACCAGGTCGGCTTGCGACGTCGAGGCCACCGCGAGCGCAACGATCACGCCGAGGAACCAGTCGGACTTCCAAAAATCCTTCCTACCCATCCTCGCGCACCACTATGGGCATTCCGGTCAGCGGCACAGACGGCTTCGACTGCGGGATTCTCTTGTTTTCTAGTAGGTTAGCCCGCATCAGTTAATAATTCTACGATATTTGTGCCTAAAGTATATGATTTTTTTCCAAAAGCCAACTCCGGCAGCCGATTTCGAGCAAGCCTGCGGGCGTCGCAGCAGCAAGCCGGGTCAGGCGAAAACATGGGTTGAGCGGATTCCGCTACCGACGGTCCGTCGGCGGGAAGCTTGGCATAGAGCAGCCCTTGGACGCGAATCGGCTGCTTGTGACGTCGCTCCTCCCCTTGTACCACCTGGTCCGGCCATACAACATGAAGGCCCACGACGCCGGGCATTCAGCGCCTAAGCGCAGATGCAAGGCTTATGCCAAGAGTGTTGAGCCGGAAACCGCGCCGGTCGCCCTGCCGCGCGGCTAGGCGCCCTCGACGAACAGAACGCTGCCGGTGGATGTCCGCAGGCGGATCTGCTTCGCCGGAGCGTATTCAGGCGAATCGTAGAACGCGCGCGCCTTGTCCACGCTCTCGAATTCCACCACGACGATCCGTTTGGGGCGCCAGTCGCCTTCTTTGTGTTCGATGCGGCCTCCGCGCACGACGAACCTGCCGCCGTACTTGGCCAGAGCCGGTGGCACGAGCTTCTTGTATTCCTCGTAGCCGGCGGGATCGGTGATCTCGATGGTGGATATCAGGTAGGCCGGCATACTGCAACTCTCCTGTGGATGTCGGAATGCATAGTCAGGCTATTGGGCTTTCCCGCCGCGCATGATGACGAATGCCTAGTGGAAGCACGTCTTACGGTTGCTCGCGCTCAGGGGATTATAATAAGGCGGCTGAAGTACAACTTCCACCTCGCTATGCTATGACGTTAGATCTGTGGCGGTAGATCTGCTCGGGCGCGCACTCGCGTGGGTGCGACGCAAACCTCCAACTTCAGGCCCGCTCGCAAACGCACGGCTCGCGATTTCGTTTCGGACGGAACTCCTGAAGATCGACGAGCTCATCGACGGGAACCATCTCAGCGAGGCCCGGTCTCGACTCGAGGTCCTCAAGAGCTCGTTCCAAACCGACGCGGATTGGCTCGTGCGCCTCGGGCGAGTCCACTATCTCCAAGGCGACTACCGCGCTGCCGAGCGCATCTTCGCTGATGCGGTCTTGGCCGACCCGGCAAACGGCGGTGCTTTGAGCTTTCTGGCAGCTTCGCGCATGCAGCTCGGCGACGCGGCCGGGGCGATCGCCGCAGGGACCAAGGCCGCAGGGATGAACGCCCAGGACGCCGAGCTCCAAAACCTGCTGGGAGGCGCCTATTCCAGCCTGGGGCAATTCCACGCCGCGGTCGAACACTTTCATCGCGCTCTGGAGCTCAATCCGGACGACCCGACGCCCTTGATGAACCTGCAGGTGCTGGAGCAGCGGTTGGCTGATTCTCGCCAGTTCGTCGACAAACGCCCGATTACCGAGTCGATCCGTGAGAACACGCTGAACCGGCTGCTGGGAGAGTTTCGGCGCGCCAACCTCGACGCCCAGGGCCTGGAGGTGCTGTTGTCCCTGACCGCCGCCTCTCGCGAGCGGTTCAGCCAAGCGCTCGAGCTCGCCAACGCCTATTCGAACGGACAGGGCGTGAGCCTGAACGCCGTTATGTGGATGGCGTCGGTGTTTGAGCGCGCGGGCGATTACCGGCGTGCCATTGGGTTGCGGGAGCGTGCGTACCAGATCGATCCTTCGTTGCCGGAAACTCGCCTGAACCTGGGAAACGTCTTTGTCCTGGAAGGAGGAGCGCGCTGGGCAAAGGGCTGGCAACTGATGGGCGAGGGCGCGCGCAGGATGAATCCGCCCGCCTATGTGACGGAAGTACCAGAGTGGGACGGGCGGGACCTCGGCGAACAGAAGCTGTTCGTTTACCAGGAGCAAGGTTTCGGCGACGCCGTGCTTGCGTTGCGTTTCATTCCGCTGCTGGCCAAGCGCGGCATTCGGGTCGTTTTGTGGGTCAAGACGGCCATCGCGGAAGTTGCCCGATCGGTTCCTGGCTGTGAAGTCCTGGCATCGGAGACTCGCCCGGATCCGCGCGTACACGGTTGCAGTTATGCCGTTCCTCTAGTGGGTCTGATCAGCCCGTTGGGTTTAGATCCCGCGGCGATCAAGAACCCACCTGTCCTTCGCGCGCCGGAGGAGCTCGCAGTGATCTGGCGTCAGCGCCTGGGCCAGTTGCCTGGAAAGCGCATCGGACTGGCGGTTGTGGGCAACGAGAAACGAAGCGATGACTGGCTCCGAACCATTCCCACCGAAGCTCTGGCGCCGCTGGCCGAGTTGCAGGGCGTCAGCTGGGTAAACCTTGCGGTCGACCGTCGACCGGAAACCGAGCAGGCGATCGCCCTCTTCAGGATGAGCGACCCGACACCGCAGATCCGCGACTTTGGCGACACCGCTGCCATCGCGGAGTCGCTGGACGCGGCAATCGCGATCGACTGCTCGGTTGCCCACATCGTCGCGGGCGTCGGCAAACCGGTGTGGGTTCTGGTGCCCACCTTCCGCGATTGGCGGTGGCAGGTGGCCGATGACCTGCGGCCGTGGTGGCCAACGGCAAGTCTGGTGCGCGCGGAGGGTCCCGGGGTATGGACCCAGGCGATCGGACAGCTACGGCGGGATCTCGAAACATATCTTGCTACACCGGCTCGCTGATCAGACCTTCGCTACGCCTGCGAGGCCACCCGCGTCTGCGCCAGACCCTGCAGCGCGAGCGCGAACTCCTCCACCACTTCGTCCCAGTCGATACGCTCGGCTGCGAGCCGCGCATTGCGTCCCAGCTTGGTTCTCAGTGCGCTATCGACCGCCGAGTCGGCGGCCAAGCGGATGAACGTGCGCGCGTCATCGAAGGGAGCGAGCAGACCGGTCTCGCCGTGCACCAAGTGCTCTCGCGCAGCCGCGTAGTCATAGGCGACTACCGCAAGGCCGCTCGCCATCGCTTCCACCGTTACGTTGCCGAAGGTTTCCGTCAGGCTCGGGAATAGGAACAGATCGCCCGAAGCGTAGTGCGCGGCGAGATCCGCGCCGCGCCGCATCCCGGCGAAAATGTGCTGCGCATGGCGTTGTTGAAGCTCGGCGCGCTGCGGACCATCGCCCACCAGCACCAGTCGCGACGACGGCAGGCGGCGTTTGATCTCGTCGAAGGCGGCCAGGACCAGTGGCAGGTTTTTTTCCGGCGCGATGCGGCCCACATGAATCACAATCAAGTCGTTGTCGGAAACACCCCAACTATTGCGCAACTCGGTGGAGTGGTGCGCCGGGTTGAACAGCCGGGTATCCACCCCGCGAGCCACAACCAGCAGATCGCGATAGCCCTCGCCCGCCAGTTGTGCGCGCAATTCACGGGTGGGCACGAAGGTGCAGGCGGCACGGTTGTGGAAGCGCTTGAGATAGCCGGCGATGAGCGGCTCGAGCATCCCGAAGCCGTAGTGCTTGCTGTAGCTGTGGAAGTTGGTGTG
>JBGPMS010000093.1:0-15769 GCA_041487115.1 Gammaproteobacteria bacterium | reverse complement strand
TTGTCTTGCACCAGGCTTTCAACCGAGGCACCGCGGCTAAGCGCTTCAACGGTTGAGCCCAGGATCCGGTTGATACCGGCAGCACTCTTAAGAATCGGCGTGGCTCCCGGTTGACGCGACGCTACCGTGCTGGGCGTGGTTGCCAACGGGCACCTGTGGGATCCGCGTTTGCCCGTGTTCCCTGGCCGGTTCGATGGTCTCGCCATTCACTCGCACGAGTATCGAATACGCGTTTGAGCCAAGCGCGCCCAACTCATGCGCGCCGGCGCTGAGCCATGCGCGTGAGCGTGATCGGCTGCGTGCTCGGTTACATGGTGCGCTGGACTCGCGACGATCGCCGCACGCAACGTGGCGTGGGGCGCGAGCACGCCGTGGAAACGAATCAGATGCAGCCTCGGACGCGGCACCAGTGCGGCGAGCCGCTGCATGAGCTCCGGCGGCGACATCACGATATGGGTGGTCCCGTCGCGATAGGGACTCTTGAGCTGCAGCACGACTTGGCCCGCGCGATTGCGCTTGAGCCGTTGGTTGGCAATCGCCGGGCGGGTGATATACCGGCACAGGCGTTCAAGCTCCTTGCGCTGATGGGCGGCACAGCGGACCGCCGCGTGCGCACTCAGCCGTGCGCGTTGACGCAGCCTGGCTGCGTGGAATCGGCCTGTGGGCTGGGGACGGTTTGCAGACTCAGCACTTTGTGCCCCGCCCGCGGCACGCGCCCGCTTCGGTCGAGCCTGTGTGCGTTCTGGGGACGGGCACCACATCCGTTCCCGCGCCCGAGCCGCCTCAGTAGTCCCGCTCAGCGGCCGACGCGCGTCTTGAGGTAGCGGGCGGTCAACAGCATCACGTCGAAGGGTGGCAAGAATTGTCCCCACACGACGCCGTCCGGGTCGACCAGCGATAACACGCCCGGATAGTCGCCCGGGCGCGTACCGCTGTCCTCGGACAGGTCCGGCAAAGTCTCGGCGACGCCCAGATCGTCCGCCAGTCGCGCTACCGTGGCTGGCGGTCCGCTGGCGCCGATGAAGCGCTCGTTGAAGGACGCCAGATACTGCCGCAATCGTTCGGGCGTATCTGCTCCGAGCGAGACGAACAGTACTTGCGTGGTCTTCAGCTTCTGCGTCGGGGCGATGCGCTCGCACATCCCCGTCAGCGCGGACAACGCCGCCGTGCAGTGCTCGCCGCAACGCGTATCGCCGAACAGCACCAGCGTCCAGCGGCCGCGAAGATGCTCCAGGGTGAAGGCCTTGCCGTGCTGGTCTATCAGGGTGAAGTCGTCGATCGGCCAGCCGCCGTTGATACGGGCCACGCGCTGGCGCTCGCCGAATGCCGGCGAGAACGGCCCGAAGCCCAGGACAGCGAGCAGGGCGAGGAGCCGGCGTCGCGTCATGTCTTTAGACCCGGGCAAGACCGGCGCCGGCTTCCACGGCGTCCGCTGCGGCAACCGGTTCCGCATACGCGCGGTGTGCGCGCAACGACCGGCCAACCACCAGCAGGCTCGAGCCAGCCATGAGCGCGGCGGCGACGACTGGCTGCAAGACACCGGCCACCGCCAGCGTCAGGGCGATCGCGTTGTAGCCGAGTGCCCAGGCAATGTTGACCAGCACGGATCGGCGCACCCGCGCTGCCAGGCACAATACCCAGGGCAGGCTGTCCAGCGCCCGTCTCGGCAGCACGATGTCGGCGCTTTCCCGCGCGAGATCGGCCGCCGCGCCGACGGCTATCCCGACGGAGGCCGCAGCCAGTACCGGGCCGTCGTTGAGCCCGTCGCCCACCATGGCGATAGGGCCGCACTGCCGGGCCAGATCGCGCAGTGCGTCGACCTTCCCCTCGGGCAGCAGCTGCGCACGCCACGTAGGGATGCCGAGCGCCCTGGCGGTGCTCGCCACCACGGTTTCCCTGTCGCCGCTCAGCAGAACCAGCATCATGCCCCGCTCGCGCAGCACGGCCGTGGTCTTGTCCGCCTCGGGCAGCAATTTGTCGGCAAGAGCGATGCGCGCGCGCACCCTGCCCGCCCACCCGGCAAACGCGAGCGTGTGCGAGGCATGCGTTGGATTCGCCTCGATCGCGCTCTCCTGCTCGTGGGAAAAGGAGGCGCCAGCGAAGTTGCGTGCGTGACTCCACGCCAACGGCATCTCCCAACCGAGGGCGGACATGAAGGCGCTGGACCCGATAGCGACCAGCTGGCCATCTACCTCACCGGCCACACCAGCACCCGGATATGCCTGAGCGTGCTTCGCGATACTGGCACTTACGCCTCGCTCCCGCGCCAGCTCGGCTATGGCCGTCGACAGCGGATGCTCGGACGTGCGCGCGAGCGCGGCGGTGCGGTAGATCACCTCGTGCTCGAACGCGGCATCGATCCAGAGGTCCACCACTTGCGGCCGTCCCTGGGTCAGCGTCCCGGTCTTGTCGAAGGCGATCGTCCTGACGCGGGCCAGTCTCTCGAGGACCTCGCCGCCGCGAATCAGGATGCCTCTGTGGGCGGCTTGGGCGATGCCGAGCGTCGTTGCGAGGGAGGCGGCCAGGCCGAGCGAACAAGGGCAGGCCACAACCAGCACCGCAAGCCCCGTCAGCAACGCCTGGCCCAAGGGCACCCTCGCGCTCCAGAACACCACGGTTGCCACCGCCAGCAGCAACACCAGCGGAAGAAAGATCGCTGCCAGGCGGTCCACCGTGTTTCCCAACGAGGACTTGCGCGCCAGCGCTTCTTGCACCAGGCGACTGATCTGGATCCAGCGCGTCGCGTTCCCCGCAGCGGTGGCACGCAACAGTAACTGGCCCCGAGCGTTGACGGTGCCCGCGTGCACAGTCGCGCCGGGCGCCTTGACCTGACGCTCCGGCTGGCCGGTAAGGATCGCCTCGTCGCATTCCGAGTGTCCCTCCAGGACCACACCATCGACCGGTATGCGCTCGCCGGGGAGGACGCGCACTACGGTACCCGCTTCGACTGTGCGTAGCGGCTGCATGGTGTCGATGCCATCCGCGTAGACCCTGACCTGTGCGCGTTCGGCGGCAAGCATCGGCGCCAGGCTGCGCGCTGCTTGTACACGCGCCCGCGCCTCCAGGTAACGCCCCAGCATGAACAGGACGAGCACCATGGTGGCGGTGTCGAAGTACACGGCACCGGTGCCGGACAGCACCTGGCCGGCGGAGTAGCCATAGGCGGCCAGCACGGCAACGCTGACCAGGGTGTCGGTACTCACGTGGCCCTGTCGCGCCGCCTGCCACGCGCCGCGCAGAAACGGCCCTCCCAGTACCACGAGCAGCGGCGTGGCCAGGATCCACAGCAGCCAGTGGACCAGCTTCACCATCCACGTGTCCGCTGGGCCGAAGGTCCCGGAATACAGGAGCAGGCTGAACAGCATGATGTTCATCGCGAGGAATCCGCCGACGCCCAGCCGGATCAACAGCGCAGCCGCTTCCGGCTCATCGGTCTCCCCGTGGTGCACCTGGTAGGCCAGGCAGCAACCGTAGCAGCAGAAGTGATGCGGCTCACCGTTCACCTCCCGTTGCTGGGCCAGCCGGCCCAGTGGCAGGAGGCAGTGGCTGCACGAGCTCATAGCCCGTGCACGTGCGCGCTCATCGGCATCACACCACGCGCGAACGTGATGAGGCCGAGGAGCACGATGAGTCCGCCCGCCAGACGCAGGAGCTGCTGCCGCCGCTCCGTGCGTATCAGCGCGGCGGCGCCTGAGTAGGGACTGCTGCCTGCGGCGCCGCGCGAGCGTAACCACAGCCCCGCCCCACCCATCATCAACATCACGGGAAACGTCGCCAGGCTGAACGCCGCCATGGTCAGGAAACCGGGCAGCGGGCCACCACTGCCGGCGGCTTGCGCAACGAAGGCATACACCAGCGGACAGGGCAGCAGGCCATTGAGCACGCCGAAGGCCAGCGGCGCGCCGCTGCCGGGAGCCTTCAGCAAGCGACCCAGGGCGCGGGTCAGCAGCCTCGCGCCCGAGGCCGAAAGCCCCTGCCAGCGGCCGAGCGAGAAGCCGAAGAACTGCAGTCCGGCGAACACGATCAACACGCCGGAAACCACCGCCAGTATCCGCTGCGCGAGGCTCACCGTGCTCGCCTCCCCCTCGTGGCCGCAGAGCAGAAGGCCGAGGAAGCCGATCGTCACGCCGAGGAAGCAGTAGGTGGTCGCGCGGCCGAGGTTATAAACCAGGTGACGACGCAGGGTCGCCGCAGCACCGCGCGGGTCCCTTCCCAACGCGCAGGCAAAACCGCCGCACATGCCGAGGCAGTGCACGCTCCCAGCCAGTCCGGCGAGAAAGACCAGCAAGTAGTGGAGCATCGGTCAAACGCTCCGCTCGAACCGGCTACTTCTTGAAAGCGAGGTAGCCGACCCAGACGAAGAACGCCACCGTCATAGTGATGAAGATCCAGAATGCAATGCCTTCAGGCGTCGTCATGACTTCCCCCGATGAGCGAATGGACCAGCCGTCCGCCTGAAGGCGGACCTACGATGCCCCCCTGCAGGCTCGCGTTCACGCGAACGCTACAGCAGCCCGACGCCGAGAACGTTCAGCGTGAGCTCCGTGAAGAGGAAAATCAGGTTCAGGACCGCCACCGCCAATAAGAGCTTCGCCGCCATGCTTACCCTCCGTTTACGCGTCCGGCTAATAGTCGAGCCCGGGGCCGAGTCCTCCCCAGTACGTAATGCCGTAGTAGAGGGCCCAGATGCACATGATCGTGTAGACGATCAGGAGCCATTTGTCGACGCTTCCATGCCGCGCCTGTACGTGGCCACCGCCGTAGCTCTCCACGTCGTCGTGGTGGGGATCCTGGACCGCCCCGCTGGCTTGGTCCGCCTTATCACTCATCGTCGTTCACCTCCGCGCGATAGGCTTTGTACTTGATCTCTTCCACGTCGTTGAACATACCGGACAGCACGCCCCAGATGAACAGGCACACGCCACCCAGGCTCATCAGCGCAGCCACCAGGAATTGAACGAAAGTCAGCTCGGCCATGATGTGGTCCTTTGTTCGAGTCAAGGACTGATCTTCCAGGTACCTCCCGAGACCGCTCCTCAATGTCCGTCCAGCCCCGTGTCGGGAGGCGCCGCCCGTGCCTCGGAAAAATCGAAACCGTGCTTCCTGGCCCACGCTTCGCCCGCGTAGAAGGTTGGCTTCTCGCCTGCCTTCGACTTGTAGGCGTAGCGGGATTCGGACGCCGTGAGCGCGGTGTCGTCGAGCGCGGCCCGGTCCGCTTCCGAGATCTTCATCCGCTCGCCGGTAAGCGGGTCGGTGAACGCGGAGAGCGACAACACGTAGTAGGACAGCGCCCAGCGATCCTCTTCGGACAGCGTCTGGCTGAAGGACGGCATGGGTGTGCCGGACAGCCCGGTCGACATGGTGCGGAAGATGTCCTTGACGTCGGGTCCGGATTTGAACTGGCCGGTGGTCAGATTGGCCGGCGGAATCGGGAAGCCGAAATCGTCCTTGAGTCCCGGCGCTTTCTGGCCGTCGCCTTTTCCGCCGTCACCATGACACTCCCAGCACTTGGCCTCCTTCCAGACGTCGTGGCCGCGTTTCACCAGGTCCAGCGACGGCACGGGCGGCCGGCCGATGAAGATGGGCGCCTTGGCCGGCTCTTCCACGAAATAGAGATACGGCTTGCCCGGCTTGCTGCGGTCGGCGGCCAGCTCGTACTTGATGTACTGGATCACCGCGAGGCGGTCTTTCTCCTGCAGCTCGTGCCAGGTCGGCATGGAGGTCCCGCGCACACCGCGCGTGATGGTGCGGAACAGGTCGCCATCGTCGGGCAGCGAGCCGGAAGGAGTGAGCCGGAACTTGAACACACCCAGAGTGAAGTTGCGCGGCCGGTCTCTCTGGATGAAGGCCGCTGCCGGGCCATTGCCGTCGCCCTTCACGCCGTGGCATCCCACGCAGCGACGCTCGTAGACCTCCTTGCCGTACTCGATCCACTCTTCCGAGCGGAGCACGTTGACCTGCGAAGCCTCCATGCGTTGCGGCTCGAAGCGGTCGCGCCATTTGCCCCGGTTGGTGCCGAGCTTCTGCAAATAGGCAATCAGCCCCTTCAGATCCTCGGTCTCCGCCACCAGGCTCACGACTTCTCCCTTGTACTCCTCGTTCGGCGTGAAGATCACCGGATACTTCCCGCGCTCCGGGACATACAGCAACCCATCGGCGTTGGGCGTGAGCAGGATCTGCTTGTCGCTGGCGAAATCGAACAGCTTTTCGGCGGCTGGCGTCTTTTCCAAAGTGCGAACGCCGTTGGCATCGGTCACGATCTTCGCCTTGTAGGGACCGTCGAACATCGCGGCGAAGCGCGGCATGATCGAATCGCGCGAGAGCATGCGCGGGTTCCAGAAGTGGGCTAGATGCCAGGCGTCGCTGTACTTCAGGCCGACCCGCGACAGATCCGGCCCGATGCGACGGGTCGAGAACAGGTGAGGCAGGTCAAAGGCATACTCGCCCGCCTGGGTGACCGGTCCCCAGCGCCGCGTCTCCCCGGTCACCGGCCGTACGTACTGCGAGTGGCAGTACCAGCAGCCTTCCCGGATATACACGTTGCGCCCGTGCAGCTCCAGTGGCGTGTAGTCGCTCGCCTGGTGCTCCATCCACTTGAGTTCGCCCAGGTCGGTGCGCACGACCTTGGTGACCTTCGTCGTGCGCGACTGCGGCTCCAGCATCGGGAGCACGCCCTGCACGAAGGCGGCCAGGGTGATGCAGCCGAAGCCGGCCGCCAGGGCGTAAAAGCGCAGGCCGTAGCGATTCTGGCTCATGATCCGACCCCCTGCGGCACAGTGCTCCCAGGTGCAGCACGCGGCGCGGAGGCAGCAGCCGGTGCGGCGGAGAGCACGGTGCGCATCAGGTTGATCACGAGCAGCGACATGCCGATGTCCATGCTGGCTCCCGCCACGGTGCGCACCAGCCAGTAGGGCCGAATGGCCACCAGCGAATCCACCCACTCGCTACCAGCCATAAGCATGTACCCCTGTTGCAGCCCTGCCATGCTCAGGTCCAGCCCCATCAGCGAGATGCCGAAGGTGATGAGCCAGAACGACCAGTTGCCCATCTTGAAGGACCACAGCGGTTTTCCGACCAGCTTTGGCAATACGTAGACCGTGCCGCCCATCGCCCACACGACGAAGGTGCCGAACACCGTGAGGTGCGAGTGCGAGATGACGAAGTCGCTGAAGTGGGTCGGCTGCTGGATCGAGCGCAAGGCCTCGGTGGAACCCTGAAAGCAGCCCACCAGGTACATGAGCGAGCCCATGATCATGAATTTCGCCGTCAGGTTCTGGCCGAATGTGTTCCAGCGGCCGATCATGGTGCCGAAGAAGTTCTGCAGCACGGTCCACACCGGCACGATCAGCAGCATGGAGGTGATGATGGCCAGCGTTTCGGCCCAGTCGGCGATGGGGCTATAGAGATAGTGGTGGATGCCCACGAACGGATAGAACAGCGCCAGCGACCAGAAGCCGACCAGCGAGAGTTTGTGACTGTAGATCGGGTTCTTCACACTGGCGGGCAGGAAGTAATAGATCAGAACGTAGCCGGCCGGGGTAATCCACAGGCCGACGATGTAATGGAGGAACAGCCCGTGCCAGGCCGCACTGTTGATGCCGGTGATCCAATAGGGCAGGATGAAGCTGCCCAGGATCAGATTGATTACCGTCCACACAAAGGCGCCGATTAGATACCAGAGCGCTACGTAGAGCTGGGGCTCCCGGCGCTTGGCGATGGTGACCAGGAACTGGACCGTGAGGATGGTCACCGCCACGAAGATCAGAATGTCGATCAGCAGCGGGAACTCGCCCGCCTCCAGACCCTGGTTGTAGCCCAGGAACAGCGACGCCATGCCCGCGACCAGCGTCAGGTTCCACACCCACACCAGCCAGTGGCCCCAGTGCCCGTTCCAGACGCGCACACCGCACAGGCGCGGCAGGATGTAGTAGCACAAGCCGATGAACAGCGTGGAGAATGCGCCGAAGATCACGCCGTTCACGTGCATCGGGCGCAGCCGCCCGAAGGTCAGATACTTCGAGGTGCCGAGGTAATCGGGATAGTTGAACAGGCTGGAGATGGTCACGCCGATGCTGGGCGTGAACATCAGCCAGAACAATCCCCAGTAGAGCCACTTCAGGATCAGATCCCGGTCGATCAGCGAATCGGGGTCCGGGAACGCGTCTTGGGCTGGACTCGCGCTGGCCATGTCTCCTGCCTCCCTTTGAGTGCTCGTGGCGGTAGGCCGCCGCTGTTGTTGTAACTACCGCTCTCGTGCGAATCGCCTTCTCTCCCCTGCAAGGGAAGGCTCGAGGATGGGGCCTACGATCCGCCCCCCGACCCTCCCCCCGCGGCTGCGAGCAGGGGAGGGAACCGAGAGTTGCAAGCCCCTGTGGCCGGTGTCAGGTCAATGCCGTCCCGGGTCGAGCTTGGAGTTGCGATTCGACCAGTAGATATAGGCCTCCAGCGCCTTCATGGCCTCGCCGTCCGGGTCGATCTTCTCGCCCTCGTTGGGCTTCTCGATGCACCAGTTGATCATGTTGCGCAGCGCTGCGAACTCGTTCATCTGCTCCTGGAACTTCGGGAACTCGTGCGGATGCGTGTCGGAGGTGAACGGATGGCACATGGCACAGGCCATCCCGGTGTTGGATAGCTTCACGTTCAGGCGCTTCTGCGCGTCGGGATCGCCGTGAAACAGCAGGTCTCCGGTTTTCACCTGTTCGATGAACACGTCCTCGAACGCCTGCAACTGCTCGGCGGTGTGCTTTTCCTTGTGGGCGAAAGCCAGGTCCATGTCTGCGCCCGCGACGATCAACGCGGCCACTCCCGCTGCCACGAGCGGGTAGCGAACGATTTTTCTAGTCATGCTGATCCCTCCTCCTTGGGCTGGTTGCGCCGCGATCTTCATGGGCGGTCCGCGATACGCGGAGTCAACACCTGGTTGCGGTTGTCTCCCGTGCCCGAATCCGCATCCGCGGTGGCGAATACCTCCTTGCGCCACATCATGTACTCGCCCTCGACCCGTGCGGCAGAGGATACGGTCCACCTGCCCCAGCCCACGCCGTCGAAGTGGTCGCCGGGGTCCGCCCGGATCATCGGCTTGGTCAGAGGCGGGACGCCCTCCGGCGCGTAGGGCCATGGCCAGGAGGTGGCGAGCATGCCGATGGAGCGCACCTTCCCGATCTCGTTGTACAGCGGCTGGTGCACGTGGCCATGGATGTTGGTGACGTTGCTGAAGGGCTTGAGGACCTCCTGCGCTTGACGCCAATCCCGCACCCAGAAGTTCCACGGCGGATAGCATTCCCACAGCGGGTTGTGGGTGATGACCACCACCGGCTTATCCTTGGGCCAACTGGCGAGAGTGCTGTTCAGCCACTTGAGCTGTTCGGCACCCACCGCGGCCCACGCCCCGCCCAAGGTGCCGTCGAGAGTCGCCATGTTGCCCATGCGCTCCTTCGCGCTCATCTTCCTGGAGGTCCAGAAATCGTCCGCATGGCTGACGGTGTCGAGCCCGATGAAGCGCACGCCCTTGTGATCGAAAGACCAGGGCGAGGCGCCGAACATCTTGTTCCAGGTCGCGCCCATGTCCAGATACCAGTCGTGCTCGCCGGGGATGAACACCTTCTTGATCTTGATCTCGCTCAACAGCTCCGCACCGAGCTTGAGCTCCACCGGGTCGCCCAACTGCGCCAGGTCGCCGCCGAAGATCAGGAAGTCCGGCGGCGGACTCAGGGCCTGCACTTCCTTGATCGCGCGCACGGCCTTCTCGACGAAGCGTGTGTTCAACTCCTTCGGATAAAGGTGGGTATCCGAAATCCAGGCGAACTTGAAGGCCGGGGCATCGGCGCCGAAGGCCAGATCGATCGTACTCAGGGTGGGGAACAGGCCACAGGCCGCCACGCCCGTTCCGAGCACTACCGACTTATGCAGAAAAGTCCGGCGGGTGATCGACGTAGAGGCGTCGGGACGCTCTCCCGCCGGGCGCAGCATCCGGTCCATCTCGCGTCGCATCCGTTCACGTTCGCTCATCTCCTTGTCCTCCTTTGAGAAGCGGTAAGCATCACGCCGGTCGCCGCCGGCGCTATTTCTTCTTGAGCTCGATGGGCAGCTTGACGGTCTCGCCGCTCTTGACCGTTACCGCCATCTCCTGGTCCCCCAGGTAGTACTGGGACGCCACGAGCGTGTAGTCGCCCGGGGGGATGTCGCTGATGCTGAAGCTGCCGTCTTTCCCGGTCAGCGCGTAATAGGGGCTGTCGGCCACGTAAATGTGGGCCAGCATCCAGCCGTGTGCGTCGCACTCCACCCGCACCAGGCCCGGCCGGGGCAAGTCCGCCGCGATCTCGGCTCCCTTGTTGGGCAACGCCATATTGAAGGCGGTGCGTTTCCCGTAGAAGCCATGAGTGTTGTGCAGCACAGGATCGGAGTTGTGTACGTCGAGGCTGCCAGTGCGAATGACCTGGACGGGAGGGTCGAACTGGCAGTGTTTATTGTCTAACACCGGGGTCTTGTCGAGCTTGCCCCAGCTTTTGCCCTTCGCCACCTCCTTGAGATAGATCACGGCGTCTTGCACGCCCTTGTCCGCGCCGACCACTACCTGCAGCTCGTCACGCGGCCCACCGCAGACCTCCTTGTCCTTGGTCGGGATGATCTTGCGCACCGGGACGCTGCCCTGGTAGATGACCTTGCCTTCGATCTTGCCGCCGCCGGCAACCGTCACCACATCGTAAGAGAAGGCGGTAGCGCCGAGGAAAGTGAAGGGAATGGCCTGCAATAGCGTTGTGATCGCGAGAGTCGTCTTCATCCGTAACCCTTCTAGTTGTTGTTTCTCGGCGAGGAGCCGGGTCTGCGCATGCCATCCGGAAGCACGCGACGCGTATCCGCGCGCGTGTCCCCGACGTCTGTCAATAAACCAATAATCTGCCCGGCAGGCAAATTCAATGTTTCAATAGTGGATATCGCACGTTCGATCAGGGATCGGAGCAGCGAGGGAATAGATAATCGATATCGAAATCCTCAATGCGGTTTCGTCCTGCGCGAAGAGTCAATACAGTCTTGACCGTTCCGAGCGCTGCTGGTCGATCTTGCACACGTCCCCGGCAGCGACTGTCGAGAGCTTGCTTGAGACAACAACTACTACAGACAACAACTACTAAAGGGACGAGCGATGACCCTCAAGGAACTTCAGTACCTGGTTGCGCTGGCCGATCAGCGCCATTTCGTTCGCGCTGCCGAGGCCTGCCACGTGGGTCAGCCCACGCTCAGCACCCAGCTCAAAAAGCTGGAGGACTATCTGGGCGTCACGCTGTTCGAGCGCAACAAGCACTACTTGATACCGACCCCGGTGGGCGAGGAGATCATCGAGCGCGCTAGGATCGCGCTCGACGTGGTGGGCCAGATCCGGCAACTCGCCCGTCAGAGCGATGACCCGATGGACGGCTCCTTGCGCCTCGGGGTTATTCCGACCCTGGGGCCCTACCTGGTGCCGCACCTGATCCCCACGATCCGTCAGAGCTGTCCAAAGCTGCGGCTGTTCCTGCGCGAGGACCTGACGGCGAACCTGCTGGAGCGCCTGCGGCACGGGCGGCTCGACGCGCTCGTGCTCGCGCTCCCCATCGGCGGCGACGACATCGACTTCATGCCGTTGTTCCGCGAGGCGTTCTGCGTTGCGCTACCCGCCGGGCATGCATTGCAGCACAAGCAGCAGATCGAGGAGGGGGAACTGGCCGATCAAAACGTGCTGCTGCTGGAGGAAGGGCACTGCATGCGCGATCAGGCGCTCGCCATCTGCGGCACCACCGCATCCGAAGAACGCGAAGAGCTCAAAGCCACGAGCCTGGAGACGCTGCGTCAGATGGTGGCGGCAGGAGTGGGCTGTACCTTGCTGCCCATGCTGGCGACCCTGCCGGGCGTAGGCTCGGTGGGTAACGAGCTGGTGCAGATCCGTCCGTTCGCGTCTCCGGCCCCGACGCGCCTCATCGGCATCGCCTGGCGCCCGCGTTATCCGCGCGAGAAGACGGTCAAACGGCTGGCGGAGGTCATCCTCGCAAGCCTTCCGGCGGCGGTGGAGCCCATACGCACGCAGGCGCCGCCCAGGCCTGCGGGTCCAAGGCCCCGACAGAACGGCGCGAAGCCGGCGCCGGCGACTGCGCGGGTGCGGTCGTGGGCGTGAGGAACAAATCGGTGAAGAGTGAAGGGTGAAGAGGTGAAGAGGCGGAACAATCAGCTCCCCTCTCCCTGCGGGAGAGGGGAGCTGATCTTCACGCGTGCGCGAGCCGACGTACAGCCGCGTGCAGGAAATAACCGAACCGAAGACCTACGAAGCCGCAGTCGCCGCAGTTGTCGTCATCGCCGCGCGCTGCGCCTCCTCGCGCCGCGCGAGTCGGTAGCGCCGATCGGTCACCGCCAGCACGCCGCCCAGCGCCATCAGGAACGCCCCGCCCCAGATCCAGTCCACGAACGGCTTGTGATACACCCGCACCACCCATGCCCCGTCGGGTAGCGGCTCGCCCAGCGACACATACAGATCACGGGTGAGCCCGCTGTCGATGGCCGCTTCGGTCATCGGCATCTGCTGCACGGTGAACAGGCGCTTCTCCGGGTACAGGGTGCTCACCGCGCGCTCGTTCTTGGTCACGCTCACCGTCCCGCGCACCGCGCTGTAGTTGGGGCCTTGCACGTCCTGCAATGCGTCCAGGCGGAACTGGTAGCCCCCGACGCTCACACTCTCGCCTACGTTCATGCGCACGTCGCGCTCGGCTTCGTAGCCGCGCACCAGGGTTACCCCGATGATGAACACACCCACCCCGCAGTGGGCCAGCAGCATGCCCCAGTAGCCGCGCGGCAACTGGCGCAAGGTCGTGCCCAGGCTCGCCCCGGTGGCCGCGCGTAGCTGGGCTACGCGCTCTTTGAGATTCACGCCGCTGCTGGCGAAGATCCAGATGGCAAGCACGATGCCCAGTGCCAGCAGCGGGGTCCAGTGGCCCAGGGTGAGCGGCAGGAGAATAGCGGTGGCCACCGCGACGGCCGCGGCCCATTTCAGGCGTACGGCAATGGTCGGAAGCTGGTCCTGCTTCCAGCGCAGCAGCGGGCCAATCCCCATCAGGAATACGGCCGGGGCCATGAGCGGGACGAACACAGACTCGAAGTAGGGTGGGCCGACCGAGATCTTGCCTAGCCCCAGGGCGTCCAGGAACAACGGGTAGAGGGTACCCAGCAGGACGGCGGCACAGGCGACCAGCAGCAGGACGTTGTTGACCAGCAGCGCGGACTCGCGCGAGACGAGGGCAAAGGCCCCGCCTAGGCCGACTTTGGGCGCGCGCCAGGCAAACAGTGCCAGCGAGGCGCCGATGACCAGCGCGAGAAAGGCCAGGATGAACACCCCGCGCGCTGGATCGGTGGCAAAGGCGTGCACGGAGGTGAGCACGCCCGAGCGCACCAGGAAGGTCCCCAGCAGGCTCATGGAGAAGGCGATGATGGCCAGCAGCACGGTCCAGATCTTGAACCCGCCGCGCTTCTCGGTGACCGCGAGCGAGTGCATCAGCGCGGTGCCCACCAGCCAGGGCATGAAGGAGGCGTTTTCCACCGGATCCCAGAACCACCAGCCGCCCCAGCCGAGCTCGTAGTAGGCCCAGCCGCTGCCGAGCGCGACGCCGAGGGTGAGGAACATCCAGGCCACCGTGGTCCAGGGCCGCGACCAGCGCGCCCAGGCCGCGTCCAGCCGGCCGGAGAGCAGCGCCGCCACCGCGAAGGCGAAGGCGACCGAGAAGCCGACGTAGCCCATGTAGAGCATCGGCGGGTGCAGGACCATCCCCGGGTCCTGCAGCAGCGGGTTCAGGTCGCGCCCGTCGGCCGGCGCGGGGAACAGGCGGTCGAAGGGGTTGGAGGTGAACAGCAGGAAAGCGAGGAACCCCGCGCTCACCAGCCCCATCACGCCCAGCACGCGCGCCGCCATGTCCTCGGGAAGGTGGGCGCTGAACAGGCTAACCGCGAACATCCAGACGCCGAGCATCAGGCACCACAGGAGGAGCGAGCCCTCGTGGCCGCCCCAGGCGCCGGCGACGCGGTACTGCAGCGGCAGCGCGCTGTTCGAGTTCGTCGCCACGTAGGCGACGGAGAAATCGTTGGACACGAAGGCATGCACCAGGCAGCCGAAGGCAAACGCCACCAGCAGGGCCTGCGCCTGCGCGGCGGAGCCGGCCGCGCCCATCCACGCCGAATTTGATCGGTGAGCACCCGCCAAACCGAAAATCGCCTGCGCAGCCGCGACCATCAGGGCGAGCGAGAGGGCGACCTGTCCGAGCTCGGGGATCATTTGGGCTGCACCAGCGACTTCTGCGCCTTCTGCAGGGCCGCCTTCTCCAATGCATGGGCCGCATCGGGCGGCATGTAGTTCTCGTCGTGCTTGGCGAGCACTTCCCTCGCCGCGAACACGCCATCGGCGCCGAGCTGGCCCTGCGCCACCACGCCCTTGCCTTCGCGGAACAGGTCGGGCAGCGCGCCGCGGTAGGTCACCGGGATGGTCTTCGCGGTATCCGTGACCACGAAGCGCACTTCGACGCCATCGCGCTTCACGCTGCCGGCGACCACCATGCCGCCGATGCGGAAGGTGCGTCCCTGCGGCGCCTCGTTGGCCGCCACCTGCGAGGGCGTGAAGAAGAACACCAGGTTCTGCTCGAACGCGGTCAGCACCAGCGCCGTCGCCGCGCCGAGCGCGACCACGCCCAGGGCGATGGCCGCGGCGCGTTTATGTCTTGGTTTCACGAACCCTCTTCATCAACAGGGCGAGTTCCACCAACAGCAGGGCGAAGGTCACTCCATAGGAACCCCACAGGTACCAATGGTTCATCCGCCCTCCCGGATGATGCAGCGCACGCGCACCAGCGAGACGGCGATGCTGTACATCCAGAACGCCAGCGCCATCAGGATCATTCCGGCGAACATCGTCGCGGCCATGCTCGGCGCCCGCGTGAAGCTCACCGAGGCGCCCTGGTGCAGCGTGTTCCACCACTGCACCGAGTAATAGATGATCGGGATGTTGACCACCCCGACGATCGCCAGCACCGCGCCGGCGCGGTCCGAGCGCCGCCGGTCGTCGATCGACGCCTGCAGCGCGATGAAGCCGAGGTACAGGAACAGCAGGATCAGCTCCGAGGTGAGGCGCGCATCCCACACCCAGTAAGCGCCCCAGGTCGGCCGGCCCCAGAGGGAACCGGTCCACAGGGCGATGAAGGTGAACAGCGCGCCGGTCGGCGCGAGCGCCCGGGCCATCATGCCGGAGAGGCGTGTGTTCAGCGCCAGCCCCACCGCGGCCCAGAACGCCATCATCACGTAGATGAACATCGACATCCAGGCCGCCGGCACGTGGATGAAGATGATGCGGTAGACCTCGCCCTGCTGCGCATCCGTCGGTGCGACGATCAGACCGACGTACAGGCCGGCGATCGCGAGCAGCGCCGCAGCGACGCCGCAGACGAGGGCGATCGTCCGCGCCAGCGGGTAGAAGGTCTCGGGCGACGCGTACCAGAACCATTTCATTCAGCAGAGATCCTAAGGGCTGCCGCGATCGCCCAGGGGGCGAACGCGGCCGCGACGATCAGCATGGCGGCGAGCAGCAGAAGCTGGCCCTGCCCGCCCAGTCCGGCGCCTGCCATCTCGACGCTTCCCGCCCCCATGATGAGCACCGGAACGTAGAGCGGCAGAACCAGCAGCGAAACGAGCACTCCGCCGCCGCGCAACCCGAGCGTCAGGGCGGCGCCGATGGCACCTATCAGGCTGAGTACCGGCGTGCCGA
>JBGPMS010000092.1:0-15851 GCA_041487115.1 Gammaproteobacteria bacterium | reverse complement strand
GGGAAGCCGATGTCTCTGAGCAGGCGCTTCGCGGTAACGACGAACCGGTGATGGGCGCGCATGTTGGTGCGGCGCCAGTTCAGCTCGATACCCCCGCTCGCCAGTGGACGCACTGTGCTGTCGCGATGCGCCAGGTCCTCGGACATCGCGTACCAGTCGATGCTGTGGTGCGCGAGTCCGGCGCGCAGCCATCGGGGCACGCGTGGCAGCGCGTCGCGCAGCATCGGCTCCTGGATCTTGCCCAACATCTGAAGATTACCCAGCGGCTTGTCGCTGACATCGCCCCCGAAGTAATAGTCGTTGAGCGCCAGCGTCTTCGGGAAGCGCGTTTCGTTCACCTCCAGTGGCATGAGTGTCATCAATGCCGTGCAGTTGTGACTCATGTAGTAGCGCCCCACCGCGCCGGAAGAGTTGGCCAGCCCGTTCGGATGGCGCGTGCTGGCCGAGCGCAACAGCAGCGCCGCGCTGTTGATCGCGCCGGCGCACAAAACGAACAGACGGGCGCGGATGATCTGCTTCTCGCCGCCGCGCTCTACTTCCGCCGCGACGATGCGCTTGCCGCTGTCGTCCGTGATCAGCTTGGTCACCAGGCTGCCGGTCTGCAGGGTCACGTTGGGATGGTGCAAGGCGGGATCGATCAGGCGCGTCTCGGCATCGCCCTTGGCGTCGATACGACAGGGAAAGGCGTCGCAGGTGCCACAGCGCACGCACTTGCCGCCGGGATGAAAATCCACCGCCGCCGGCATGTGGAAAGGCTTGAGGCCACGGCCGCGGAAGCGATCGCACAGATCGGCGAGCAGCGGCTCGTGCGGGATGGGAGGAAAAGGGTAGGGCCGGGTACGCGGGGGCTCGGTCGGATCATCGCCGGCCTGTCCGTGCACCCCGAACAGGCGTTCGGCTCGATCGTAGTAGGGCTCGAGATCCGCGTAGCGGATCGGCCATGCCGGCGACACGCCCTCCTCGTGCTCCACTGCCTCGAAGTCCCGTTCCCGGAAGCGGAACATGGCGGCGCCGTAAAACTTCGTGTGTCCGCCCACGTAGTAGAACTGCCCAGGACGGAAGGTTCGCCCGGTACCGTCCTGCCAGATCTCGCGGGTGCGATAGCGAAGATCGCCGAATACCGCCTCCGCATCCCAGTTCTGCGCCTCGCGCGGGAGCCGCTCGCCGCGTTCCAGGATGAGGATGTGGGCATCGGTATCGGCCAGGGTCAGCGCGATGCAACCGCCTCCGACCCCGGAGCCGACGACTGCCACGTCGTAGTCCATCAGCCTACCCGGGCACCGGTGCCGGGGTCGAACCAGACCATTTTGGCGAGATCGACGGCGAAGCGCCCGCGGCCGCCAGGCTTCAGCGTGGTGTCGGGACGCAGTCGTGCGGTGACCTCACGGCCACCGACCGTGAGTACCGCCAGCGTGTCTGGGCCGGTCGGCTCGGTCACTTCGACCGTCGCTTCGAGGATCGGCCGCGTGGCGTTGTTGGCTTCGGCGTTGTCGCTGACCGCCTCCGGCCGCAGCCCTGCGATGATCTCCTTGCCCACATAGCGCCGCACCGCCTCGGACAGCAGGCCCACCGGCAGACGCGCGACAGCGGCACCCTCGGCCGCGATCTCGAGCCAGGCGCTGTCGCCCTCGCTCCGCAGCAACCCGGGCAGCAGGTTCATCCGCGGCGAGCCCATGAAGCCAGCCACGAACGTGTTGCTGGGCAAGCTGTAGATTTCCGTCGGGGTGCCGAGCTGCTGCAACTCGCCGTTGCGCATTACCGCGATGCGCGTGGCCAGGGTCATGGCCTCGATCTGGTCATGGGTCACGTAAACGATGGTAGCGCCCAGCCGCTGGTGCAGCTTCTTGATCTCGGTGCGCATGTCCACGCGCAGTTGCGCATCCAGGTTGGACAGGGGCTCGTCGAATAGGAAGATGGTGGGTTTGCGCACCAGCGCCCGGCCCATGGCCACGCGCTGGCGCTGTCCCCCGGACAGCTGCGCCGGCCGGCGCTGCAGCAGATGGTCGATCTGCAGGACCTTCGCGACCTCGTCCACGGCGCGTTGACGCTCTTCCTTCGGCACCTTGCGCATCTCCATACCGAACGCGATGTTGCCCTCTACGCTCATGTTGGGATACAGCGCATAGGACTGAAACACCATGGCGATGTCGCGCTCGCTCGGGTGCAGGTCGTTGACGCGCTTGCCGCCGATCACGATGTCGCCTTCGGACACGGTATCCAGCCCGGCGATCATGCTGAGCAGAGTCGACTTCCCACAGCCGGAAGGACCGACCAGCACCAGGAACTCCCCCGCTTCGACCGCGATGTCGATGCCTTTCAAGACCTCGACGTCGCCGTAGCGCTTCTTGATGTTGATGATTTCCAGCGAGGCCACTTTGAGCTTCTCCCTTACCCTTTCACAGACCCGGCCATCAGGCCGCGCACGAAGTAGCGGCCGCCGAAGATGTACACCAGCAGCGTCGGCAATGCGGCGATCATGGCCGCCGCCATGTGCACGTTGTACTCGCGCTCGCCGGTCGATGTGTTGACCACGTTGTTCAGCGCCACCGTCATCGGTGCGCTCTCGCCGGTGGAGAAGGACGCACCGAACAGAAAATCGTTCCAGATGTTGGTGAACTGCCAGATGACCGTGACAACGACGATCGGCAGCGAGTTCGGCACCAGGATGCGGAAGAAGATGGAGAAGAACCGGGCCCCGTCGATCATCGCGGCTTTGATCAGCTCGTCCGGAAAGGCCATGTAGTAGTTGCGGAAGTACAGCGTGGTGAAGCACAGCCCGTACACCACGTGGACGAACACCAGGCCGGTGGTGGAAGACGCGATCCCCATCTTGCCCAGCAGATGGGCCATGGGAATCAGCACGATCTGGAACGGGATGAAACAGCCGAACAGGATCAGCCCGAACAGCATGTTCGAGCCCTTGAAGCGCCACTTGGTCAAGACATACCCGTTGAGCATGCCCACGGCGGTGGAGATGATCACCGCCAGCACCGTCATCTTGGTGGAGTTCCAGAAGTAGCCCTTGATCCCGTTGCAGCTCAACCCCACACACGTGCTGCCCCAGGCGCGGACCCAGGGCTCGATGGTCCATTGCTGCGGCCAGGCGATGATGCTTCCGCTGTAGATCTCCGTGAGGGGCTTGAAGGAGGTCAGCAGCATCACCGCGAGTGGGAGCAGGTAGACCAGCGCGAAGAATCCCAGCAGCCCGTAGATGACGAACGGGGCCCAGCGCGTGCTGCCGGATTTCTGCGGGGTGTCCCAGTATTGGGCCATCAGCGTGTGCGCTCGCCTGCGATGACGGCTCGGGAAGCAGCGCGGGGCAGCGGGGATTGGACCGGCCTGTGGCGACTCCCAGCGTTCCGTAATTCCATTGACGTTGACCGTCTCATTGCTGTGCTGCGCGCCGGCCCGCGCGCATCTCCGAATACAGGTAGGGAACCATGATCGCGGCCACCGTCAGCAGCATCATCACCGCACTGGCTGCACCCATGCCGAGCTGGTTGCGCGTGAAGGTGTGCGCGTACATGAACGTGGACGGCAGCTCTGTCGCGTAGCCGGGGCCACC
Source organism: Gammaproteobacteria bacterium (assembly GCA_041487115.1). Classification (GTDB taxonomy): domain Bacteria; phylum Pseudomonadota; class Gammaproteobacteria; order Burkholderiales; family SHXO01; genus SHXO01. The sequence continues at coordinate 12,286 of JBGPMS010000092.1, read as the reverse complement.
ACCCGTCAGCGCCACCACCAGCTCATAGCTCTTGATCGCCAGATGCACCAGGATAACCATGCTGCTCAAGAAAATCGGCCGCAGCTGCGGGATGATGATGCGCCAATAGATTTTCGGCAGCGACGCGCAGTCGATCGAGGCGGCCTTCAACATCTCCTGATCGATGCCGCGCAGGCCGGCCAGGAACATCGCCATGACGAAGCCCGAGGCCTGCCACACGCCGGCGATCACCACTGTGTAAATGGCCATGTCCTCGTTCACGATCCAGTCGAAGCGGAAGTTCTCGAAGCCCCATCCGTGCACCATCTTCTCGATGCCGAGCCCGGGATTGAGCATCCACTTCCAGGCGGTGCCGGTCACGATGAAAGACAGCGCCAGGGGGTAGAGATAGATCGCGCGCAGCGTGCCTTCCTGGCGGATGCGCTGGTCGAGCAGGATGGCGAGCAGCAGCCCTATCGCCATGCACAGCACGACGTAGAGCACTCCGAACACGGCCAGGTTGTGCATCGCGACTGCCCAGCGCGGGTGGTGCCAGACGCGGTCGTACTGCATCCAACCCACCCATTCGTGGACCGGGTAGCCCTTGGACCTGGTGAACGAAAGATAGGCGGTCCACAGGATGAAGCCGTAGACGAAGATCAGCGTGATGACTACGGTCGGGGACAGGACGAGCTTCGGCAACGCCCGTTGCAACCAGTTGCCGAAAGCGCCGGAACCGGCATCAGGCGAAGAATGGCTGGCGCGCGCTTCCATCGGTGGCCGTTCGAGTCAGACGCTGGGGGCACGCCGGCGGCGCGCTGGCCGCCGGCGTCTCCGGACGGACACGGGCTTAAGCGCCCGTGTCCATGCCACAGCGAGTTACTTCGCAGCTTCCACGGCCGCCACGAGCTGCTTCGCGGCGTCGGCGGGAGAGCCGCCCGAGTTGAAGAACTTCGTCACCACGTCGATCATGGCGCCTTTGATCCCTTCTGGCACCGCGTGCCCGTGCGCAAAGCTCCCGTGCAGCGCGTTGTTCTTCAGGGCGATCTTCAGATCCGCCATGGATTTCTTGCCGCAGGCTTCGAAGTTCGCGTCGGACACGTCCATGCGCGCGGGAATGGAGCCCTTCACCAGATTGAACTGCTCCTGAAAGTTTTTATCCATGATCGAGCTGGCCAGCGCGAGCTGCCCGACTTCCTGCTCCTTGCTGACCTTGAACATGGCGAAGGCGTCGGAGTTGAAGGTGAACATGCCTTCGGTGCCCGGATACTGGAAGCAGAGGAAGTCCACGTTCGGCTTCTTGCCTGCTTTCAGGAACTCGCCCTTGGCCCAGTCTCCCATGATCTGCATGCCGGCCTTGCCGTTGATCACCATGGCCGTGGCCAGGTTCCAGTCGCGTCCGGGGAAGTTCGGATCGACCAGGCCGCGCAGCTTCTGCATCTGCTCGAAGGCTTTTTCCATAGTCTTGCCGCCCAGGGCGCCCTTGTCCAGCTCGATCAGCGCCTTGTGGTAGAAGTCGGGACCGCCGGCGGAAAGCACCGCGCTGTCGAAGATGGTGGCGTCCTGCCAGGGCTGCCCGCCGTGGGCCAATGGGATGTAGCCGGCCTTCTTCATCTTGTCCGCCGCCGCCAGCAACTCGTCGAAGGTCTTGGGCGGCGCGATCTTCAGCTCGTCGAAGATCTTCTTGTTGGCCCAGATCCAGTTGGTGCGATGGATGTTGACCGGCGCCGCCACCCAGCGACCCTTGTACTTGTCGAACTTCTGCAGCGGCGCGGGCACCACCTTGTCCCAGCCTTCCTTCGTCGCCACCGCAGTCAAGTCGCCGAGCAGGCCTTCCTCGGCGTAGTCGGTGATGATGAAACCAAGCATCTGCATGGCATCCGGAGGGTTGCCGGCGGCCACGCGCGCGCGCAGGACCGTGCGGGCCTGATCGCCCCCGCCGCCGGCCACCGGGCTGTCCTTCCAGCCGAAGCCCTTCTTCTGCATGTCGTCCTTGAGCACCTTGAGTGCCGCCGCTTCGCCGCCTGAGGTCCACCAGTGAACCACCTCGACCGATTTCTCCGCGGCGCCCGCTACCAGGCTGCTCGCACCGAATGCTGCCGCCACGACAGCGGCGATCGTCTTGCTACGCATTGATCTTCTCCTCCTTTGGGTTGTCGTATTCGCCCGGTTGCGGCCGAGCGGACGAAAGACACGCAGTCTGCACCGTCGGGGCCCCGATCGGCGTATACGTCAGCATATCCTCAGTCTTCTTCCGTCGCGTTCGCCACCGGGCGCGGCGTTCCGCCAGCTGCGACTCACATCGTGTCCGTCTCAGTGTAACTCTCTGCGGCATCCCGGCCCAGCCCAGCTTCGGTCCGACGCAGCAGGCAATCCGGGACAGCTATTTTCCCTGATAGATTGGCGGCCGCTTCTCGCGGAAGCTGGCCAGGCCTTCGCGCGCGTCCTGGGTGGTCGCGACGAGCGCGCCAGCCAGGCCTTCCAACGCGAAAGCCAACCCGTCACCGTTGCCGGCGTCGATCGATTGCTTGGTGAGCTGCACAGACACCGGCGCAAGACGGCAGATATCGGCGGCCATACGACGAGCCGTAGCGAGTGCACCTTCCTCACCCGCCAGCTCATGGATGAACCCGATGCGCTGCGCCTCCTCGGCCCCCATGCGGCGGGCGGTCAGCGCGAGATATTTCACGCGGCTCACCCCGATCAGACCGGCCAACCGCTGCGTGCCCGACCAGCCGGGGCAGGTGGCGATCGATACTTCGGGCAGACCGAACTGCGCCGTCGGCACAGCCACGCGGAGATCGGCCACCGCCGCCAGTTCCAGTCCGCCGCCCAGTGCGGGGCCGTTGATTGCCGCAACTACCGGTTGCCGCAGCCGTGCCCATTGATCGAATACCTGGTGGCCGCGCTTGACCCAGCATCGCCACATGTCGAGGGACTCCAGCGCGGACCAGGCGTTGATGTCGGCGCCGACGCAGAAGGCCCGATCGCCCGCACCGGTCAGGATCACGCAACGCACCATGCGATCGGCGTCGAGTGTCGCGGCGGCGTCGGCCAGCGCGTTCACCATGTCGAGCGTGAGCGCGTTGAGCTTCGCGGGCCGGTTCAAGGTCACCGTCGCGACTTGGTCATCGATGTCCAGCAGAACGCCGCCTTCTCGTATCTCAGCCAAGTGCTTTCTCCGGCAGGGTCAGACCCAGCGGCGCGTCACGGAACAGCGCCGCGTCCATGAGTTTCAGGCTGGGCGCCACCTGCAACGGGAATTCGGCCTGCCCCAGGACATCTCGCTGCAGGTCCACGCCGGGTGCGATCTCGCGCACGGTGAGCCCGCTGTCGAGCAGGTCGAGCACGCACCGCTCGGTTACGTAGGTGGCGTGCTGTCTTCGCTGCCGGGCCATGCGGCCGCTGAAGGTCACGTGCTCGACGGCGTTCACGAGCTTGCGGCTCTTGCCCTCCTGCACGATGGTGAGCTTGCCGTCTCCCACTGCAAGCTTCGCCCCCGCGGTGAAGAAACCGGAGAACACCAAACGCTGCGCGTGCGTGGTGATGTCGACGAAGCCACCGCAACCAGCCGTGAGATAGGGCTTGGCTCCGAGCTTCGACACGTTGACGTTACCGTGGCGGTCGATCTGCAGGAACGACAGCAACGCCACGTCGAACCCGCCGCCCTGGAAGTAGGTGAACTGGTTGGGCGAAGGAACGATGGCGTCAGCGTTGGCGGCGCAACCGAAGGCGAACCCCAGCAGCGGGATGCCGCCCACGGCGCCCTGCTCGATCACCCAGGTGACCCGACCGTGCAGGCCTTCTTCCAGCAGGATGCGCGGCACATTCGCGGAGATCCCGAAGCCCAGGTTGACTGCGTCGCCGGACGACAGTTCCAGAGCCGCGCGCCGCGCGATGACCTTCTCCGGCCCCCACTCCTGCAGATCGAAGCTGTCGTCGGGCCGCATGATCTCGCCGCTGATCGACGGATCGTAGTAAGTCTGTGTGGTCTGCTGTTGCTCCGGGTCGATCACGATGCAGTCCACGAGGACGCCGGGCACATGCACCTGCTGCGGTTTGAGCGAGCCCGCCCGTACCACGCGCTTGACCTGCGCGATGACGACGCCGCCATTGTTGCGCGCCGCCAGCGCCTGATCGAACGCGCCGAGGAACGCACCTTCGTGCTCGCAGGACAGGTTGCCGCGCTCGTCGGCAGTGGTAGCACGCACGATGGCTACGTGCGGCGGCACGGCCGGAAAGAACAGCCACTGCTCACCGGCAAATTCGATCTTGCGCACCACGGGCTCGGCCGCCGCCCGCGCATTCATCGCACACCCCTGCAGCTCTGGATCGACAAAGGTGCCCAGCCCGACTTTGGTGAGCACACCCGGCCGCCTCGCCGCCGCATCGCGATGCATGTCGAACAGCACCCCGCTGGGCAGATTGTAGGCCGCCAGCTGGTTTTCCACGATCAGGCGCCAGATGTCGGGCATCGGCAGCGAGGACGGTCCGCTGGGATAGGAGCCGGCCAGCACCCTCTTCAGCATGCCGGGCCGGGCCAGGTGGTCGATGCCGCGGATACCGTACATGTCGCCGGCCGCGATCGGATGCAGGGTAGTCAGGTCGCGCGGATGGCCTTCTGCAGCGAAGCGTGCACCGAGCGCGGCGAGCACCTTGTCCGGGCAGCCCAGCCCGCTGGAGGAGCTCACCGTCACCACGTCGCCATCGCCGACCAGACGGACCGCGGCCTCGGCGGAAGTCACCTTGCTCATCACCGCTGCGCCAGAGCTCATTGGTAGCGGATGGAGACCCGCTTGCCGGTTCGCGACGACTCCAGGACGGCAAGTGCAGTGGCGAGGGAGCGCACGCCATCCTCTCCGCTCGCCGACGGCTGACCCTCGCCGGAGACCGCAGCGTTGAACGTACGCACAGCCCGGACGTAGAGGTTTTCGTGCTCGACCGCGACCACCGACTCGCCCCCCGCATTGCGCAATACGACCTCGCCGACCGGGCGCTGGGTCATCACGTTGCGGGCGAGGATGGAGCCTTCGGTGCCGTGGATCTCGAGCCCAGTGTCCGCGTGCTTCACAGTGAAGGCGTCGTGCAGTTGCGCCAGCACACCGTTGTCGAAGCGCAGCACCGCCATGACTCCGTCTTCGACGTCGCCGGTGGCCAGATTAGCCTGCTGGGAGAGCCCCACAGCCTCGACCGGCTCGGAGGCAAGCAAAAATCGCAGGGTATCCGCATCGTGACAGGTGATGTCGAGGATCACTCCGCCACCGGCGTCCGGCTTGTGCAGACGCCAGCCTTGCAGGTGCGGAGGGAGATACACGGCGTGGAACACGCGGGCGAAGAGCGGCCTGCCGATCGCGCCGGATTGCACCAACTCGCGGATCTTGCGGTGGGTGCCGGCGTGGCGGAGGTGATGATTAGTGCCCATCACCACGCGCGCCTTGACGCAGGCCGCGACCATCTCACGCGCGTCGGCGACGGTCATCGCCAAGGGCTTTTCGCTGAGGACATGCTTGCCCGCCGCCGCTGCGGCGAGCGTCTGCGCCTTGTGCAGGTCGTTGGTGGTGCTGATGTAGACGGCGTCGACCTTGGGGTCGGCCAACAGCGCATCGAGCGAGGAATAGGCAGCGGGTATCCCGTTCGCCTTGGCGTACTCCGTGGCGCGGCTGGCGTCGCTGCTCATGACGGCCGCGACCTGGTTGCCCGGCTGCGCCCGAATGGCGTCGATCAGCCACTCCCGCGCTATGGTACTGGCGCCGATCAGGCCCCACCCGAGCCCACCCGGGTTGCTGGATTGGCCCATCGTTCCTCCCCCTTCCCCGATCTAGTTGTTTGGTCCGCAAGCGATCCAATACATCTTTTGGAACGTTCCAATTTCGCATAATATGGACGTAGAGCGTCTTCCTGTCAATTCCTGTTGAGCCAAAAGAACCGATGCCCAACCAGCGCCGTGAGCCCCGTTCCGCGACCATCACCGACATCGCCAGGGTGGCCGCTGTCTCCAAGTCCACGGTATCCCTCGTGCTGCAGGGAAGTCCGCTGATCAAGGCCGAGACCTCGGCCCGGGTCAGGCAGGCGGCCGACACTCTGGGCTACGTTTACCACCGGGGCGCTGCTGCGCTGCGCAGACAGTCATCGAAGATCGTGGGGATGGTTATCAACGATCTGACCAATCCGTTCTTCGCGGAACTGTTGGTGGGAATGGAGCACAACTTGATGGAAGCAGGTTATGTCAGCCTGATGGCCCACACCGGGGAGTCGCTCGAGACCCAGGAGAAAGTGCTGGCCTCGATGCGCGAGTACCACGCTGCCGGCCTGATCCTTTGCCCCGCCTTCGACACCCCGCCTGGGGTGCTCGAGGCGATACGCGCCGGTGGCATCCCGCTCCTGGTCGTGGTCCGTCCGATCGGCACAGGCGACTACGACTTTGCTGGTTCGGACAACGAGGCCGGGACGTTCATGGCCACGGAACACTTGATTCAGCGCGGTCACCGCCGCATCGCGTTCATGGGTCGCGTAGGCGGTGGTCCAGTATACGAGCTGCGCCGGATCGGCTTTGCGCGCGCCATGACCGTGCACGGACTCCCCATCGTCAGCGAGTGGATCGTCGACATCCCGCCGACGAGAACCGGGGGCAGGGAGGGCATCCGCCAGGTGCTCGCTCTGCGGGATCGACCCACTGCCGCCGTGTGCTACAACGACGTGGTGGCGTTCGGGGCCCTGGGTGCACTAGGCGAGCAGGGGTTGATAGCTGGGCGCGACTTCGCCATCATCGGCTTCGACGGAGTAGCCGACGCCGCCCACTCGAACCCACCGCTCAGCACCATCAGCGTCGATCCCGGCCATCTAGGAGAGGTCGCGGCGGAACTGTTCCTCCAGCGCTTGCGTGAGCCGTCGACCCCGGCGCTGCGCTTCCTCGCTACACCCAGGCTCGTCGTCAGGCAGTCTTCCCGCGCTGACGCCCCTTGAAAGGTGCTCACATGGACAACAACCTTCAGCTTCTGGATACGCTGCGGCAGCAGGAAGAAGACCTCCAGTTCCGTCAGTTCGACAACAACACCGCGTTGCGGCTCGGGATGCAGATCGTGGAGGTGGCCAGGCAGGGCCGCAAGGCGATCACGGTGGACATCGTCCGCAACGGCCACCAGCTGTTCCACTGCGCGCTCCCCGGCACCGCCCCTGACAACGACGCGTGGGTGCGCAGGAAGAGCAACGTGGTGACCCGTTTCGGCCACAGCTCCTACTACCCCGATGCGAGATCGCGGCTCGATCGCGCTGCCGGTCACTCCCCCAGGTACGCCTGTCGCACCTGTGGATCGTTGAGGAGTGCGGAAGAAGCCTGGCTGAGGGTAATCAGCCCGCTTTCCATCACGTAGCCGCGCTCGCTCACTTCGAGCGCGAGCTTGGCGTTCTGCTCCACCAGCAGCACCGTCACACCTTCCGAGGCGACTTTCCTGATGGTCTCGAAGATCCGCTGCACCATCAGCGGCGCCAGCCCCATGCTCGGCTCGTCCAGGAGCAACAACTTCGGCGCGCTCATGAGCGCGCGGCCGATGGCAAGCATCTGCTGCTCGCCCCCGGACAGCGTTCCCCCGGTCTGCCGGCGGCGCTCGTACAGCCGCGGAAACAGTTCGTACATGCGCTGCAGGTCTGTCTTTACGCCAGCGGCATCATGTCTTGCATACGCACCCATCTCCAGGTTTTCCTGCACCGTCAGCCGGCCGAAGACCTGCCGGCCCTCCGGCACCAGCGCCAGGCCCTGTTCAACCAGCGCAAAGGACGGATAGCCGGTTACGTCCGCTCCACCGTAGTACACACTCCCGGCCGCCGGGGCGACGATCCCACAGATCGCCTTGAGGGTAGTGGTCTTGCCGGCACCGTTGGCGCCGATCAGCGCCACCATCTCACCCTGCCGTACGGTCAGGTCGATGCCCTTCACCGCGTTGATGCCGCCGTAGGAGATCTTCAGCCCTTTCACCTCGAGCAAGCTCACGGCAGGGCTCCGCCGAGGTAGGCCTCTATCACCACGGGGTTGCGCTGCACCTCCGCGGGTGCCCCCTCGGCGATCTTCTTGCCGTAGTCGAGCACGGCGACCCGATTGCACAACCCCATCACCAGCTTCACGTCGTGCTCGATCAGCAGAATGGTGATTCCGTCGGCGCGGATCTGCTCCAGCAATGCGCGCAGCGATGCCGTTTCGGTCGGATTCATCCCTGCGGCGGGCTCATCCAGCGCCAGCAGTTTGGGATCGGTGGCCAAGGCGCGCGCAATCTCCAGCCGCCGCTGATCGCCGTAGGCCAGATTCTTGGCCAAGGCTTCCGCGTGGCGCACCACCCCCACGTACTCGAGAAGCTCGTGGGCGCGGCGCCGAATGTCCGCCTCCTCCGCCATCGTCGTCTTGTCGCGCAGCACCGCACCCAGGGGGCCCGCCCGAGTGCGCAGGTGGCGGCCCACCATCACGTTCTCGACCGCGGCCATGTTGGCGAACAACCGGATGTTCTGAAACGTGCGCGCAATCCCCGCGTCCGCGATCAGGTTGGGCTTCCTGCCAGTGAGGTCGTTGCCGTTGAAGACGACGGCGCCGAAATCGGGCTTGTACAAACCCGTGAGCACGTTGAACAGCGTGGTCTTACCCGCGCCGTTGGGCCCGATCAGGCCGTAGATCTCACCCGTCTCTATGGTTAGCGAGACTTCGGACAGCGCCAGCAAGCCGCCGAAAGACTTGCGGATGTTGCGCGCTTCGAGCAGGGCCATGCGGAAGGGAACCGGCTAAACGGTGCCTGGCGCGCGCGCGGAGGTCAGCTCTCGGCGCCGCGTGGGCGACGGCCACAGTCCGGCGGGCCGCAGCAGCATCACCAGGATCAGCGCCAGCCCGAACAGCAGCATGCGCAGGCTTTCCGGATCGAGGATCACCTTGCCGAACAGTTGCTGCTGTACCGGCGCAGCCGTATGGCGCAGCAGCTCGGGGAGCGTGGCAAGCAACAGCGCTCCCAGCACCACGCCCGCCACGTGCCCCATGCCCCCGAGGACGACCATGCACAGCACCGTGATCGATTCCCAGAGCGCGAAGCTCTCGGGACTGACGAAGCCCTGCAGGCTGGAGAAAAGACCGCCGGCCACGCCGCCGAAGCTGGCCCCCATGGCGAAGGCGAGCAGCTTCACGTTGCGAGTGTTGATCCCCATGGCCTGCGCCGCGATCTCGTCTTCGCGCACCGCCGCCCAGGCGCGGCCGATGCGCGAGTCCTCCAGTCTGAGGCAGACGAAGACCACCAGGGCCGTCAGGAGTAGAAGCAAATAATAGTGGAGGTGCGTGCCGGGGAAGGAGATGCCGAGCAGCATGTTGGTCTTGGCGAAGGACACCCCGTTGACCGCGATGGGGTCGATCATGTTGACGCCTTGCGGGCCGTTGGTGATATTGATCGGCGCGTTCAGGTTGTTGAGGAAAATGCGGATGATCTCGCCGAAGCCCAGCGTCACGATAGCGAGGTAGTCGCCGCGCAGGCGCAGTGTCGGCGCACCCAGCACCACGCCGAAGAAGGCCGCCAGCACTGCACCCATGGGCAGCAGGATCCACCAGGGCAGATGGATGCCGAAGTGAGGCGAAGCGAGCAGCGCGTAGACGTACGCCCCCACGGCATAAAACGCGATGTAGCCGAGATCCAGCAGACCGGCGAAGCCCACCACGATGTTGAGACCCAGCGCGAGCATGGCATAGAGCAGCGCCAGGTCGATGATGCGCACCCAGGTGCGCCCGACCGAGGCCTCCAGGGCAAACGGCAGCACGGCCAGCCCGATCACCGCCAGGGCCAGGCCTACCCACTTCCCGCGCGGGTCGCGCTGAAACCACTCCAGACGCCGGAGCCAGCTCGCCGTCATGCTCGCTCCGACACCCGCTCACCCAACAGCCCGGTGGGCCGGAACACCAGCACCAGGATCAGCACCAGGAAAGCGAAGACGTCCTGGTAGTTGCTGCCCAGGAAGCCGCCGGTGAGATCGCCTATGTACCCCGCACCCAGGCTCTCGATCAGCCCGAGCAGAAGCCCGCCCAGCATGGCGCCGCCGAGGTTGCCGATACCGCCCAGCACCGCTGCGGTAAAGGCCTTCAGTCCGAGGACGAAGCCCATGTAGTAATGGGCGACGCCGTAATTGGTGCTCACCAGCACCCCCGCCACGGCGGCCAGCGCCGAGCCGATGATGAACGTGGCGGAAATGATCCGGTTGATGTTCACCCCCATCAGCCCGGCCACGGTCGGGTTCTCGGCCGTAGCGCGCATGGCGCGGCCGAGCTTGGTGAAATGCACCAGCATCAGCAGGCCGGCCATGATGAGCGCCGCTACGACGATGATCAGGATCTGCACATTGGTAATGGTTGCGCCGCCGATGCTATGCGGTATGGGAGGGAGAATCGAGGGCACCGTGTGGTAGCGCCGACCCCAGATCAGCATGGCAACCGTCTGCAGAAGGATCGATACGCCGATGGCGGTGATCAGCGGTGCCAGCCGCGGCGCACGCCGCAGCGGCCGGTAGGCGATACGCTCGATGGAGAAGCCGAGCGTCATGCAGACGACGATGGCGACCAGCAGCGCGATAAGGGCAATCAGTGGTGCCGGCAGGCCCAGATTCGCGGCCACCAGCGTACTGGTCACCGACAGTGCCGTGAGCGCGCCGACCATCACCACCTCGCCGTGCGCAAAATTGATCAGGCCGAGGATCCCGTAGACCATGGTGTAGCCGAGCGCCACCAGCGCGTAGACGCTGCCCAGCACCAGGCCATTGAGGATCTGCTGAAGGAAGATGTCCATAGGAGAACGGCGCCTGGAGGCGCCGTTCGAAGATTACGCGAGAACCACTTGAGCGACAGCGGTATCGTGGCGCAGTGGCACGAATCGGGGTTAAGAATTGAATCGAGGCTAGGGGTTCAGCCCCCGATCGTTTCGAGGTACTCCCACTTGCCGCCCTTCATCTGGTACAGGCTGATGCTGCCACCCTTGATGTCGCCGTTCTCGTCGAAAGCGACGTTCCCGGTCACGCCCTGGAAAGTGATACCGGCCAGCGCGGGAAGGTACTTGGCAGGGTCGCTGGAGTCGGCTTTCTTCATCGCCTCGAGCAGCACATTCATGGCGTCGTAGGCGTACGGCGCGTAGAGCTGGATCTCCACGTTGAACTTGGCCTTGTACTTGTCGGCGAAGGCCTTGCCACCCGGCATCTTGTCCAGCGGGACACCCGGCGACGAAGCATAGGCGCCTTCCCCGGCATCGCCCGAGAGCTTGAGGAATTCGGCCGTCTGGCCGCCGTCGCCGGTGAGGAACTTGGACGTAAGGCCGAGGTTTTTGATCTGCTTCATCATCGGGCCGGACTGGGAGTCCATGCCACCATAGAAAATGAGGTCGGGCTTCTTGCCCTTGATGCTGGTGAGGATGGCGTTGAAATCGGTCTTGTCGGTACCGGTGAACTCGCGCGTCACGATCTCGGCGCCAGCGCCCTTGGCGGCTTTCTGGAATTCATCTGCCAGTCCCTGTCCGTACGCGCTGCGATCGTCTATGATCGCGACGGACTTGGCTGCGAGCTTGGTCACGGCGTACTCGCCCAGCACCTTGCCCTGCTGCGCGTCATTGGCCATCACGCGGAAGGCGGTCTTGAAGCCCTGATGGGTATAGGTGACGTTGGTGGCCGAAGGCGAAACCTGCGCGATGCCCGCGTCATGGTAGATCTTGGACGCCGGGATCGTGGTGCCGGAGTTCAGGTGCCCGACCACCGCGACCACTTTGGCATCCACCAGCTTTTGCGCCACGATGGTCCCCTGCTTGGGGTCGGCTTGGTCGTCCTCGCTTTGCATCGAAAAACTGACCTTCTTGCCGCCGATGGACAACCCCGCCGCATTGGCTTCGTCCAACGCCAGGCGGACACCGTTCTCGTTGTCTTTGCCGAGGTGCGCCACCGGGCCGGTCAGCGGCCCCGCGTGGCCGATCTTGATCGCCTCGTCCTTTTTGCCGCAGCCCCCGAGCGCAAATGCCACCGCGGTCACCATGGCTGCTACGACAATCCTGAGCCGGACTGACAGTTCTCCGTTTTTCATGGTCTTATCCTCGACAAAAGTGTGGGTCAGTCGAACTGGCGGAATTATTCCGCCTTGTCAAAGAGTTGTCAAACTTTAGACGGTGCGGCAGAGGACTGCACCAGGCGCAAGGCGGCGGGGCACAGACAACAAAAAAGCCGGCGCTTGGGCCGGCTTCTTCTTCAATATCAGCACCCGCTTCTACTGGAGCGAGAGGACCCACTCGACCAGGGTCTTGATGTCGGCGTCAGGCACGTT
>JBGPMS010000091.1:0-15864 GCA_041487115.1 Gammaproteobacteria bacterium | reverse complement strand
GGTCGCCATCAGCGTCATCCTGAAGAACGCGGCGGTGCAGATCTGGGGGCCGGAGCAGATCAAGTTCCCCTCGCCCTTCGGGGACCAGGTGCTGCATATCGGCGGGGCCGGCATCTTTCCCCAGGAGCTGTTCATCATCTTCGCCGCGATCGGCACCGTGCTGCTGGTCCAGTTCTTCCTCCGGCGGGCCGTGCTCGGCAAGGCTCTCATGGCGGTCGCTCACAACCGCAAGGCCGCGGCGGTCATGGGCATCAACGTCCAGCGGATGATCGTCCTCGCCTTCGTGCTGTCTTCGGCCCTTGCCGGCCTGGGCGGCGTGCTGATCGCCCCGATCACCTTCGCATGGGCCTACATGGGCACCGTGCCGGGGATCAAGGCCTTTGCCGCCGCCATCATTGGCGGCCTCGAAAACCCGATCGGCATATTGATCGGCGGGCTGGCCGTCGGCGTGCTCGAGCAGTTCTTCGGCATCATCAGCTCGAACCTGAAGGAGGGCATCACCTTTCTCTTCGTCCTGCTGATCCTCGCCGTTCGTCCCACCGGGCTCATGGGCCGCAAGCAGATCGAGAAGGTCTGATGCGCCTTCCGGTCTTCGCCCACACCGGGCCGCGGGATTGGGCGCGCTTCCTCGTGGTCGCGGCGCTGCTGGCCGCCCTCCCGCTCGCGTTCCCGGACCCCTTCTTCATCCTCGTGTTCCAGTCGCTCGCCTACCTCTTCATCGTGGCGTTGGGGCTCGACTTCCTGGTCGGGTGGACGGGCCAGGTATCGCTCGGCCACGCCGGCCTCTACGCCATCGGGGCTTATACCACCGCGCTGCTCTCGACTCGGGCCGGCTGGCCTTTCTGGGTCAGCGCGCCGATCGGTGTGGTATTCGCCGGGGTGGCGGGGGCGCTGCTCGCCGTGCCGTCATTGCGGGCCAAGGGGCCGTACCTGGCGATGGTGACGCTCGCATTCGGGTTCATGATGGAGGTGACTTCAAACCGCTGGCAGGGACTCACCAACGGCCCCATGGGGATCTCCGCGATTCCGGCGCCGACGCTTCCCGGCGGCGAGGAGATGACGCCGACCCAGTATTACTGGCTGATCCTGGCCGCAGCGCTGCTGTGCCAGCTGCTGGCCAACAACCTGCTGGGCTCGCGGATCGGACGTACGCTGTTGGCGCTGCGCGGCAGCGAGATCGCGGCCCAGACGGTTGGCGTCAACGTATACCGCTGGAAGGTGCTGGCGTTCGTGATCAGCTCGGTGTATGCCGGGCTGGGCGGGGTCTTCTTCGCGCACCAGAACGGCTTCATCAACAGCGACACGTTCGTGTTCAGCTTGTCGGTCTCCTTCCTCACGTCCGTGCTCATGGGCGGCAGCGGCACGCTCTACGGGCCGCTCGTGGGCAGCGTGATCCTGAATCTGATCCCCACGGTGTTCGCCAGCCTGCATCAGTACCACCTCTATATCTATGGCGGCATCATCCTGGTGACGATCATCTTCCTGCCCGACGGGATCGTGGGCAGCCTCCTCAAGTTGCGCGTGGTGCGGCGCTGGCGCCGGCCGCCTGCGCCGATCGAGGCGGAGCCGGATGCCGTTCCGGTTGCCAGCCGCAGCGCTGGCGGGGAGCCGGTGATCGAGGCCCGCGGCCTCATCCGCGATTTCGGCGGCATCAGGGCGCTGAATCGCGTGGACCTCACCGTCCGGGCAGGGGTCGTGCACGGCCTCATCGGTCCCAACGGTTCCGGCAAGAGCACGCTGGTCAATGTGCTGACCGGGCTCTACCCGCCGAGCGCAGGCGAACTGCTCATGCAGGGCAGGGTCTTGACGCGCGCACGGCCGCACCGGATGGCCCGGCTGGGCGTCACGCGCACGTTTCAGAGCATCCGGCTGTTCGGCGACCTGTCCGTGCTCGATCACGTGATGGTGGGATTTCACCTGCACCTGCGCGCGGGCGTCGGGCGGCATCTGCTGCAGACCTCGGGCGCGGTCGACGAAGAGCAGAGCTTTCGCCGCAGGGCGATGGCGCTGCTCCAGTTCGTCGGGATCGCCGAGCGCGCCCACGAGCCAGCCCACAACCTCCCCTACGGTCAGCAGCGCTTGCTCGAGATCGCTCGCGCGCTCGCCATTCGACCGCGGCTGCTTCTGCTGGACGAACCGGCTGCCGGCGTCAATCCGACCGAGATCCATCGCCTGGTGAAAATCATCCAGGACATCCGGGACAGGGGTGTGACCCAGGTCGTCATCGAGCACCACATGGAGCTGATCATGGGGATCTCCGACGTGGTGTCGGTGCTCGATTTCGGCGAGAAGATCGCGGAAGGCACTACGGCCGAGATCCAGCGCGATCCGAAGGTGATCGAGGCCTATCTCGGTACCGGGCTGGAGGCGCTCCATGCTTGAGGTGCGCGGGCTGCGAGTGGAGTACGGCCACGTCCAGGCGCTGCGCGGCGTCGACCTCCAGGTGCGGCCGCGCGAGATCACCGCGATCATCGGTTCCAATGGTGCGGGCAAGACCTCCACGCTCATGGCCATCTCGGGTCTCGTGCCGGTGACCGCTGGCGAGGTCCTGCTGGAAGGCCAATCGATCACCCATACGCCGGCACATCGGATCACCGCGCTCGGGATCAGCCAGATCCTGGAGGGGCGCCAGCTGTTCGCTGATCAGACCGTCGAGGACAACCTGCTGCTGGGCGCCTATACCCTGCTGCGCCGGGCTCCGGCGCGAGTGCGCCAGTTGATGGAGCGGGAGATGGACCGCTTCCCGATCCTGCGCAAGCGCCGCAGCCAGCTCGCCGGCACGCTGTCCGGCGGCGAGCAGCAGATGCTCGCCATCGCGCGCGGCCTCATGTCCGAGCCCAAGCTGATCCTGATGGATGAGCCGTCGATGGGATTGGCCCCCCTGGTGGTGCTGGACATCGCCCGCACTATCCGGACCTTGCGCGATGAGGGCGTGACGATCGTCCTCGTCGAGCAGATGGCCACCATAGCCCTCGAGCTTGCCGACCACGCCTACGTACTCGAGAACGGCCAAGTCACGCTGGCCGGGCCGGCCCGAGAGCTCGCACAGAACCCCGAGGTCAAGCGGGCCTACCTGGGCGCGTAGGATCGCTCGGCGTACGAGCGAGCGCGCTTGTGCCGTGGCTTGTGCAGGGCGGTCAAGCGTTACGGGGCGCGGCCGGCTTCCGGGTGGCAGCCCGGTGTCTGAGGTTTTCCGGCGAGGTGGTCTTGGGTCCAAGGGATGAGGTTCGGCCCGCGACAGCTGTTGTGCCGAGCGACGACGCAAGGCTCGAGCGCGGCGCTCCGCGATGTAGGCGGCAGCGTTCCCGCAGGAGCGACTCAGCCGTAGGGCCGCGCCCCGATCAGCCAGCCGTGCAGCAGGAAAGCGAACACAGCCCAGGCGATGATGCCCACGACAACCGTGACCGCGTCGCGCGCCGCAGTGCCGGTCGGATAGCGTATCCCCGCCGCCCGATCGCGCCGCCGTGCCGATGCGAAGTACACCACGGCCCACACGAGGAATGCACCGAACAGCAGCACTGCAGCCAGGGTTCCGTTCGCGAGCAGATGCGCGAACGCCCATAGCTTGACCCCCGCAACCATCGGGTGGCCCACCGCGGCCTTGATGCGGTTGCCCGGGACATAGGCTGCGGCCAGCAGAACGAACGCTGGTATGGTGAGCGATGCAGCGACAAGCCGCATCCATACCGGCGGCGTCCAAAGGACCAGGGGGTGCGCCCGCGCCAGCCCGTAGCCGTACACGATCAACACAAACCCGACCAACGAAGCCAGGGCATAGAGGCCTTTCCATGGTCCAGTGCCCAGCCGGGCGATTTGCCGCGAGCGCCAATCATCGGCCCCTATGCGGATCGAGTGCACGCCCAGAAAAATGACCAGCCCCAGGATCAAGATCGTCACGTCGAAGTCTTCCGCTGGATGAGATCCGTATTGTGGGCCAGACTTCCATTGTCCGCTTGCGCGATCCGGTCACACCGAGGCGCCGCAAGTGCCCGCCGTGATGAGGGCGTAGCGATCGTGCTCGTCGAGCAGATGGCCAGCAGAGCGATTCTCGTCCCCCGAGTCAGCCAGGCCTCAACGTCTTAGCGTCACGATCACCAAGCCGAGCGTCAGCAGCACGATGCCCACCAGCTCGCGCCGATTGAACTGCTCTCGGAATAGGCGCCGCGACACCACGTAGCTGAACAGCAGCTCGACGAGACCGAGCGTGCGCACGTGCGCAATCGGCTCGATCGCCATGGCCGTGAACCAGCCGACAGACGCCGCTGCCCCCATGAATCCCGCGAAGAGCGACGCGCGCCATGCGCGTAGGACTCGGATGACCACGTCGGTCTTGCGCAGCAGCAGCCAGCCGCCGAGCAGGACGGTCTGCAGAATCTGTGCGATCACGAGCGCATAGGCCGCCGCCATTAGAAACGGTGTGTGTTCGAGCGCTAGCGCGGCGCCACGGTAACCCACCGCCGAGAACGCGAAGCCTGTACCCGAGGCGAGGCCGAGCAGTGCCGGCCGCGCTGTCCAGCCGGCGAGCAACGCGCGTAGGGGCCGCTCCCCATCGGCCGGTGAAAGCAGCAGCACGCCCAATGTCGTGCACACGACGGCCAGCGCGGTAGTCGATGTAATCGGGTCGCCGAGAAACAGGAATCCGAAGATGGCGACCTGAATGATCTCACTCTTGGAATAAGCGACGCCGAGCGTGAAGTTGCGCTCGGCCATCACCCGCAGAAGGAGCGCTGTGGCTCCGATCTGACTGACGGCGCCCAGACACACCCACCCCAGAAAGGCCCAGTTCGGTGCGGGAAGATCGAACCGCCCAACGGCATGCACTCCGTATAACCATAGGGCGGCGAACGGCAGACCGTAGAGGAAGCGAACCAGCGTCGCGCCGAGCGTGCCCAACTCCCCCGTCAGTTGTCGCTGGGCAGCGTTGCGCATGGTCTGGGCAAACGCAGCCCAGACGCTGATCGGGATCCACAGCCACCCGTCAGTGATCACGTGGCACTCAATGCGCTCGTCCTAGCGCCCTGGCTGCGGGTCCAGCACTTTTTGCAATACGAGGCGACGGTCGCAATCGTACGCCCTGACCTCAGTCGGCCAGCGGTCATCATCTCACCTCCCCCCGAAGTCCATCGGAACGCTGGCATCCTACAGCACCAACCTGCGGCTTGCGGTGGCCGCCGGGTGTAAGCTTTCCTCGGGGAAAATCCCGTCGGTGGCGGTGCGGAAGAGGCCCCACGCCACGTTGCGTGCTACGATCGTCGCGAGTCCAGCGCAACAGGCAACCGAGCACGCAGCCGATCACGCTCACGCGCATGGCTCAGCGCCGGCGCGCATGCGTCGACACAAAAAAAGAGGGGCGCGGCTTCGCGCCCCTCTTCGAAACGTTGCTCGGGCTACTTGATCTGTTCCGAGCAAGCCCCGCCCCGCCCGAAGACGACATACCGTATGTCGGTCTGCGTCCCACCCGCCGGCGGCGGCACGCTGTCGAGCCCATAACCGAATGCGTCGAAGAAGGCGCCGTTCAGGCCCGGAGTGGGATCCTGCCGGATCGTCACGTAGTCTCCGAAGCGGGTCGAGCCGACGTTGCTGTTGGTGGTGATGTAGACCACGAAGTCACCCCAGAATCCCACCACGTGATTCTCGTAGTTGCCGTTGCCCCCGTATTCGAGCGAAAGCCCGATCTCGCCGGTGCAGGCATTGGTGGCCAGCGCCGGATAGGCGAACGCGTAGCTGTTGTTCCAGATCTGCACCTGCTGGACCACGTTGAAGTTGTTGTCGAGCGTCAGCAGCTCCACGTGAGGTTGCTGGAAGTTGCTGTCCGTGCCTGCGCTCCAGCCGAGCCAGATTTGGCTGCCCGATCGCGTTGCGCCAATCACAGCAGTCCCCGGAAAGTCACTCAGCTTGTTCAACCAGTCCTGGCCATCGGGGGTTGTGGAGGATAGGCCGCTGTTCGCCCAGCTCGAAATTCCGATGTCCCGCCAGAAATACGTGTTGGACCCTTCCGCCAGGGAGAAAACCCGAATGTTGCTGTTGCTGTTGTGGCCGGCCCAGAAGATTTCGTCTTGCGTGTCCTGGCTCAAGTGAGCACCCCAAGCCATCCGGCCATCTGCGGGATCCGTGTAGTCGATGCCGATGGTGCCACCGGCCTGAATCTGGCTCAGCAGCGACCGCGCGACCTGGTGCCCCCAATCGCAGCCTGCGCAACCCACACCGGCGTTCCAGCTCATGTACAGGTAGTTGGTTCCCACCGACAGATCCGGGTAGTCGAAGGCGATCCCCGGCTGGCCGAAGACGTCCGTCGTCAGATTCCAGTAGGTCCAGGCCGTGCCATTGAAGTTCTTGATGTCCGCGGGGCTGGCGGAAGCAATCCGAACGCCATTCCCCTGGAGCAGCCAGATGAAGCGATCGATGCTCGGTACGTATTGGACGATCTGATCGCAGCAGAAACCCACCGCGTCGTTCGGGAAGATCGTGGTCGGGTCCAATTGATGGAACGTCGTTCCGCCGTCGGTCGAATAGGCCGCAAGCCAGTTCGCAGCGACGAAGATCACCCCTCCACCCGTTGCACCACTCGGCTCCGCTACGGTACTCGCGGTGCCGTTGGTCGAACCGGAGGTAACCCCCAACCGATTGTTCAGGTTGAACGTGACATTGTTCGGGTCGCCGATGGGAGCCTTTTGCGCCCCGGTGCCGGTCGGCGTCGGTGTGCCAGGCACGAACGTTCCGGTCGGGACTGTCCAGCGCGAAGTGTTGACGTCACCGTCGAAGTTGACCGCCTGTGACGGGAATGGCGCGCCGGTAACGTGGAGTGCCGGCACCGTTCCTGTTTTTACCGGCGCGGACCCGGGGCCAGCGGGAGACAGAATGATCACGCTGCTCACGGTGAAGTGCTGGCGTTCGTTTTCCTTGTGATGCTTGCGTTCCTTGTGGCGATCCGACTTGTGGTGGTCGTCGTCATCGTCATCGTCGTCGTCACCGTGTGCGCCCGGGCTCTTGCGCCGGTAGCTGCCCTGCAACACCAGTCGAAATTGCCGTCCCGGGGCCAGCTTGCTGCTCTGGAAATCGGCCTGGACGGTCGCAAACTGATCCGCGGCCAGATCCCCCACCAACAGGGGCAATTTGGCTGGGACCACACGGGTGGCATGGTCCAGCCGGATCGACTCTATGCGTACCTTGAACGCGGTCTTCTCGCCCGTGTTGTTCAGACGCGCGGCGACGAGCAGCATATCGGTGTTCTCGATCGCCACGCCAGGACCGGTCAAGGTAAACGCGATTTCCGGATGTCTAGCGGCGCCGACGGAGAACGTACTCAGTAGGAGAACTGCGAATGCAAGAACCGTAAACAGGGCCTTTCTGCCGGTCGTGACCATACCCTATCCTCCTTGACGTGAGGGACGACTACCTTTGCCCCCTGCGTCCCAAAAAGTTGTAAGCGAACGAGCGATCAGGGAAAGCGCCCATGGCAAAGGTCGCTCATCCGCGCCCAAGTCAAACGGCGGTCAATCGACTGCCGTGTGTGCTGCTGGCGACGAATTACGCCGAGGTGGCGCGAGCGCCGATTTCCCGATCGACCCCAGGCGGAGCAATCTGCGTGAGAGCAGCGATGAATGAACCCCCACGCGCCTACGAGCGATCGGCGTTGTTATTCGGAATGCGAGCAGAGACTAGACCAGTATGTGCTTGTACTTATACACCGCGCTCGAGCGGCGTTCAACCTAGTTTTTCCCTTCAAGTCGACAATTGCCGAACAACCTCACGGTAGCGCGGCTCCGTAATGAACGCGTAAGCGATTGGCCATTTCCTTTCCTCCTACCACGCACCCCAGCGCACCCGCAACCAACCAACTGGTGCGGTTGCACGACGCTTGTCGAGCGTTTCTTACCCCCGGCTTGCAACCGAACGGACAGAGATTGAGACCACGGTGCCAGGACCATCGCCCCGTCCGCCTCCACCTCCACCAGGGATGGGTGAGACGACGCTTTTTTGTTCGCTCGATGAGAAAATCTGCGATGGTCGTTGTGTGAAAACGGGAGATGATCCACATCATTGTGGACAGTGCGGAAGGTCGTGCAATGCGGGCTACCGGTGCATCGCGGGACGATGTCTCAGAAGTAGATCTCGGGGAGCGCGGGGTCGTGTGCTATCCGCTCCGGGATGCAGCGCGGGAGCACGCGCCCCTAGTGCATACGACCTCGTCTGAGAGCTAGGAGACGCCAGCCAGCATCGGCGCGACGACCTGCGCCAGTGCCTTGCCCAATGTCAGATGCTGATCGGCATCCAGATGGATGCCGTCTACGCGGCTCGCGGACGTGACCGAGGCCGAGTCGAAGAACTGACAGCCGGAAGCGGCGGCAACTTCCCGGTAGGCCGCTGCCAAGCCGACGCACTTGTGTTCCGCGCCGGCGAACTTGGGTGCGATCGGCCCCTTCGGCGCCTCGATCGGGGGAGGAGCAACCACCAGGATCGGCGGAACCGGCATCCCCGGCTCGATCGGTGCCTGACGGATGGCGGCGATCAGCGCCCCCAATCCTTGGGCCGAGTGCCACGCGTTGTGCGCATGCATCGACTGGAAATCGTTGGTACCGAGCAGAAGAATGACCAGTGCCAGCGGCGAATGGATCTCGATGCGCTGTGCCACTCCCACCAGCCCGTTGCGGCCGGCTTTGATGGGATCGTCCCACACTGTGCGCCGGCCGTTCAAGCAGTCCTCGATGACGCGGACTTTTCGGCCTCCGGCGACCAGCTGGTTTTCCATGACGCCCGGCCAGCGCTTATCGAAAGCGAGGCGCTTGCGCGTGTTGGGGACGATACCCCACGATAGCGAATCCGCGTAGACGAGAACGTGCTGCATGGCGGCTTCCGGGCTGCAGTTTCGGAACCTGGATGGGTAACATAGCAGGCAGCGCTCTCGGTGCCAACTGGCGCGCTCGCGTTCCTTGCGCCTATTCGGCCGCGCTCTTCACGAAGCTCACCACCCCGTCGAGGTCTTTGCAGATCGCGTCGGGGTTCACGCTCAGCTCTTCGATCGGAAGACCGGCGCGATTGACCCATACGGTCGGATAACCGAACCATTTTGCTCCCGCCGCGTCCCATCCGGCGGACGCGACGAACGCGATCTTCTCGCGCGGCAGAGCGAAGGCCTCGAGGCCCATCTCATAGGCGCGAGCAGCCAGCTTGAACGGATTGCCTATTCCTACCCACCCGCTTGCATTCAACTCCGGTTGGAGTAGAGTAATTGACGTTTCGCAAAAAAAACCCGAGAAGGGCTGAGCCCTCCAACTGATCCTACCCACCACCTTCGGGCACCAGCGCCCGCCCTTTCGGTACGACCTGTACCACCCTGCAGAGCAGATAAAGACTTAAAGGCCCCCGTGCCAGTCAGCGGCACAGCTCGCCCTGTCCGTCGCCGGCTTCCATTGCGGTTCAGTTTCCCGGGGAGGCTAACCATGAGGCGGTCAGATGACGTGTCGCACCTGCCAGTATGAAAATCGGCTCCGGGCGAAGTTCTGCGAGCAGTGCGCGACAGCGCTGCCTCGGACTTGCAGCAACTGCGACACCCTGCTTGGCGAAGCAGCCAAGTGCGCGGTACATGGGCGGGGCATGGTCACTCGTGTCGGAGTGGCAGTTGGCGCTATTGGGTCCTTGCTGTTTACGTTTCCAGCGGTCTCGCAGGTCCAGACCAATGCCTTCGTTAATCCATGCATCAATATCATTGTTCTTGACCCTAACACCGGCGAAAATGCCTGCGTCACGAATGCGAACGGCCGTTCCGTAGTGGTCGGTACGACATCCGCTGCCGGCAAGACTGGAACCGGAAGCCTTTCCGTTTCGGGTGGCGCCACGTTCAGTCCTTTCTCGGTCGACGTTGGTTCTCTAACATCGGGGAACGTAGCCGTCTCGGGCGCGCGCCTCAATGCCAGCTATTTCATAAATATCGGGTCCTTCGCACCGGGTATTCTGACGGTATCAAATGGCGGTCAGATCTCCGCATCCGACATCGACCTAAGCGCAAACAATCCAGTCAGCGGGACCCTGACGATTAACGGTACCGGTTCGATAGCCCAGAGTACCTTGTTCACTACGATCGGTTCTGTCGGAGCAGGCGCAGTAACGGTTGGGGACGGAGGTAGCCTTATTACAGGCGGAATCGGTCTCGGTAATGAGAAAGGCTCATCAGGGAGGCTTACGATTGACGGTACGGGATCCCAAGCGATCGCGACGGGCAATTCAAGTTTCATCGTCATTGGCTCCTCTGGAACTGGACTGGTCGATGTCCAAAATGGTGGGATGCTGGTTTCGTCAGTAGGGATCGGTATTGGAAGCCAAAGCGGCTCCCAGGGCACGCTGACCGTCGGGAGCGGAGGCACCATTACGGCGGGTGCAGGGGGTCTCATCGTCGGCGACGCGGCGACCGGGGCGAGCAGGCAACCCGGGGGCTCCCTTTCGATCTCCTCCGGGGCCAGCGTCACGACCGCGGGATTAAACATCGGCAATCAATCCGGTGGGGTCGGCGCTGTTTTTGTTGACGGCGCCGGCTCGAGTCTCAACAGCACGCAAAACGTCACCGTTGGAAACAACGGCACCGGCAGTCTCTCCGTTTCCAACGGCGGCACCGTCAACTTCAGCAACAGCGCAGGAATCTCCATTGGGCACGGTGATGGCTCGGTCGGCACTCTCACGGTGGGGAGCGGAGGCACCCTCACAGCGGGTGCGGGGGGTGCAGCCATCGGTGTCATGGCTGGGGCGCAGGGCACGGTCTCGATCCAGGGTGCCGGCTCAAGCTTGACGAGCAGCGGCTATCTCAACGTCGGCGACGCGGCGACCGGAGCGAGCGGGCAACCCGGGGGCTCTCTTTTGATCTCCACCGGAGCCAGCGTCACGACCGCGGGATTAAACATCGGCAATCAATCCGGTGGAGTCGGCGCTGTTTCGGTTGACGGCGCCGGCTCGAGTCTCAGCAGCACGCAAAACGTCACCGTTGGAAACAACGGCACCGGCAGTCTCTACGTTTCCAACGGCGGCACCGTCAACCTTAGCAACAGCGCAGGAATCTCCATTGGACACGGTGATGGCTCGGTCGGCTTTCTCACTATGGGGAGCGGAGGCACCCTCACGGCGGGTGTGGGGGGTGCAGACATCGGCGTCATGGCTGGGGCGCAGGGCACGGTCTCGATCCAGGGTGCCGGCTCAAGCTTGACGAGCAGCGGCTATCTCATCGTCGGCGACGCGGCGACCGGGGCGAGCGGGCAAGCCGGAGGCTCCCTTTCGATCTCCTCCGGGGCCAGCGTCACGACCGCGGGACTGAACATCGGTAATCAGTCCGGTGGAGTCGGCGCTGTTTCGGTTGACGCCGCCGGCTCGAGTCTCAGCAGCACACAATACATCACCATTGGAAACAACGGCACCGGCAGTCTCTACGTGACCAACGGCGGCACCGTCAACTTCAGCACCAGCGCAGGCATCTCCATTGGGCACGGTGATGGATCGGTCGGCACTCTCATGGTGGGGAGCGGAGGCACCCTCACATTGGGTACGGGTGGTGCGGACATCGGTGTCATGGCTGGGGCGCAGGGCACGGCCTCGATCCAGGGTGCCGGCTCAAGCTTGACGAGCAGCGGCTATCTCATCGTCGGCGACGCGGCGACCGGAGCGAGCGGGCAACCCGGGGGCTCTCTTTTGATCTCCTCCGGGGCCAGCGTCACGACTGCGGGATTAGTCGTCGGTAATCGGTTCGGTGCGCTCGGCGCTGTTTCGGTTGACGGCGCCGGCTCGAGTCTCAGCAGCACACAAATCCTCGCCGTTGGCAATGCCGGCCGAGGCGTGCTCAACATAGACAGCGGTGCGGCGGTTTCTATCACTGGCGCGAAGGCTGGCGCGAACATTGGTAATTTTTTTGCTGGCAGCAGCGGCACCGTGCAAGTGAGTGGGACTAACTCACAACTCGTGATTAGCGGCGACGGGAGCTTCCTTAACGTTGGCAATGGCGGCCAAGGCACGCTAAGCATCAATCGTGGCGCGACAGTGACGCTCAATGGAACCGGAGCATCTGTGGGTGTGCAAGGCCCAAGCGGAGGGACTGGTGCCACGCTAACAGTCGACGGCGTCGGCTCTCAATTCACCTTTAGTGGGGACAACGGCTTATTCCATGTCGGTATTGGTGGCAGTGGCCAGGGAACCCTTCTGGTCAGTAACGGTGGCATGGTGACCATCGGCGGGGCGAACGTTGCATTGGATATGGGGAACGACGGCACGTCTCCCTGCCTGGCGTCGGGATGCGCTAGCGGATTCGTAACCTTTCAGAATAGTTCAACCCTAGAGCTGACCGGAATCGGCAACTTGGTGAATGTGTATAGCGGCGCCTTTACGACAAGCGGGTCTCTGATCCTGAATCTCCAAAGCGGGTCAACCCAGCCGCTTCTGCAAAACTTTCCTAACAAGGTTATTCAGCCAAACAGCGAGGCAACCCTGGCGGGCAGGATCGCAGTTGTTCCGACGGGTGCGGTGCAACCAAACCTTGGGCCGTTTTTCCCCATTCTGAACGCCGGAACGATCAGTATGGGTGTGACCGCTGCAGAGACCGTCTCGAATTCACCAAACGGCGGGCGAACCGTTGTTCAAGGCGGCGTCACGTTTACGGTGCCGAGCTACCGTGACCTAAAATCGCCGTCGGGCCTCGGAATCCTTGCGCCGGAACGCTTGCGCTACAACGACAATAGGGGCGGATTCTATGAGGTGCTCGGCTTTCGCGCAGTCGCCGTGGCTGCTGCTGCTACAGTCACCGCGCCACCTATCCCCATTGACCTCAATAAGTCAACTAGCATCGCGAGCGCGCAAACGTTCGTTGAGACATCTGAAGTACTTTCTGCCGCGGAATTGTCGAAGGCCGTATACTCGACCCTGTCCAGCACTGGAACGTTTTCCATCACTGATCCCCACTTCAGTGAGAGTTTCCGCGTCTTGTCCAGCATCAATGTTGGCGCCTTTAATGCTGTGGCGGTTCAGGATGCGACTACTCCTGGTGAAATAAGCATCCTTGTCCGCGGTACACTGCCGATTTGGACTAGTGCTGGCATCAACAATTGGGCAGCAAATCTGGGGTTTGCTGGGCCACCGACCGACACCCTTCGACAGTATGTCCTGAACCTGAGCTCTTTTGCTGGCTCTGTGTATGCGGCCAATACAGGTGACCAGATACGATTTGTGGGGCATTCGCTCGGTGGTGCTCTCGCCGAGTTGGTTGGCGCGGAGATGGGTGTCAGGGCCTACGCATTCAATGCGCCACCAGTCGGTAACGTATTCACAGGGTTCCCGGAGGAAACCGTTGTCATTACTGGGCTTTACTCTCGCACCGGGGGCCCGTCAGTTGATGTCACCCAGTTGGTCAATGTGCGGTTAGACGGTGACGCAGTGAGCGCTCTGCCGCTTGCCCTTGTCGGACAGACCATCTCATTGCAAGCTGACCCGCTAGCCTACTGGTTGAGCCACGCTGGGAGCGCGTCCAGCAAGTCTAGCCTTCTTCTAGTGGTAGCTGGTCAAGTGAGCGGCGCGCTTGTCTCTCACAGCATCAACTCAGTAGTCAATCAACTCGAGCTTGGCATTCCTGTCTCGGAAGTCCAGTTTAACGACCCGTTGAATCAGACTTCGTTTGCCGTTCAGGCACAGAATCTATCGGCACCATCTCTTCAAGACGCACTTAGCCGCATCTTCGCGGCAAGCCCAAGCGCCTCGCCGGGTGGCCCTCAGAGTTTTCAGGCGGTAGTCGTGCAAGGATTGCTTTACATCTTGGGACTCGATCCCCAGGCGATCTATGGGTTCTCCTTTCTTAGCGCCAGTGGCAGTCCGAACTTCGCAAGCGTGGCGCTGCCGGATTTGGGAAACGAGGCGCAACAGTATGAAATCGATGTTCTGGTGAATGGAAAGTGGACCAAGGTGGCGGTTAACGGGGTCTCCTCGATCTTTACCTTCGATGCAGGGGGGGTGGCGGCCTTCCGCATCCTCAGCGCGCAAGCTCTAGCGCTCGCCGGAACTGGTACGAACGACGTCTTCTTTGGCCTGACCTTCGCGGATAGCGGCAATATCGCAGCGGCGATCACAGAATTGGATCAGAATGGCAACCCGATTCCGGTTCCCGAGCCGACAACGTTCGTACTGCTAGCCGCTGGGCTGCTCCTCATTGCGGGCCGCCGGAAACGTTGGCGCTTGAATTGAGAGCCAACCGCCTCGCCAGGGACATTGCGCGCAGAAGCGCTGATGCGTCGGTGGTTGACGAAGCGTATCACGGTGGCTCTCCTGCTCGCCGTTAGGGCCTCCGCGTTGGGAGTCCTTTACGCTACGCGCGTGCATATGCCTGAATCATTTCCAATCCATCGACGAAAAGGCCAACATGCCTGCCGAGAGCTCGAGAAGCACACTTCGGATCGGCTTACTTGCAATGGTGATCCTGGTCAGTGCGGCATGCATCGTCTATTTCGACGCCTTCTATCCGTCGATCAAAATCGACCGTTCGCTCCTGCTGCAGGCGTTTTTCATCACCAATGGGCAGGTGTTCTTTGGCCACGTCTCAGGACTGCGCAGAGGGTCAGTCACCTTGGATGACGTCTACTACATCCAGACCCAGGTGAACCCACAGACTCAAGAGCGAAAGAATATCCTCCTCAGGAGGGGTAAGGAGTGGCACCAACCGACCGAGATGACGATTAACTTTCAGCAGATTCTGTGGGTCGAGCCAGTCGGTAGCGACTCTGAAGTTGCAAAGCTGGTGGCCAAACTAAGAAGTGACGAAAAGCCGAAGTAGCAGACAGCCCCAACTCCTCGGGGGGACGACCTCACCTAGCCCTAGCCTACGAAGCCCGCACCTTCGAGACGGCCGAGCCGGCCTCGATCACCGCCGCGCCGCATCAGTACAGCTCCCACCACGATTCCCGGGCGCTCAGCAGTTCCGCGGCCGGCTTCTCGAGCACGATGCGGCCGGACTTCATCACGTAGGCCCGCTGCGCCATCGCGAGCGCGGTCTTGATGTTTTGCTCGACGATCAATATGGCGGTGCCGAAGCGCCGATTGATTTGCGCTGCCGCCTCCAGGACCCGCTGCACCACGACCGGCGCGAGACCGATCGAAGGCTCGTCCATCATCATCAGCTTTGGGCGCTGCATAAGCGCGGTACCGACCGCCACCATCTGCTGCTGGCCGCCGGACATGGTGCCGACCTGCTGGTTGCGGCGGTCAGCCAGTGCCGGGAACAGCTCCAGAATCTCTTCGATGCGCCCCGAAGTCGCCGCGCGATCGATTTGCGTGTAAGCCCCGAGCACGAGGTTCTCGATCAACGTCAGATCCGGAAACACGCCGCGTCCCTGTGGGACCAGCGCAATCCCGCGGCGCACGTTCTCGGCCGGATCGCCGTTGACCCAAGCTCGCCCGGCGAAGCGCACCTCGCCGCCGCGGGCACGAAGCAGACCCAGGATGGTCTTGAGGGTCGTCGACTTGCCTGCGCCGTTGTGGCCGAGCAGCGCCACCACTTCGCCTTCCTCCACATGCAGCGACACACCGTGCAGGACGGCCTTCTTGCCATAGCCACCGGCGAGATTTTCGACTTCCAGCAGGGCACTCGACACGCTCACACTCCGAAGTAGATCTCGGTGAGCGCCGGGTCGCGTGTGATCTGTTCCGGGATGCCGCGCGCGAGCACGCGCCCCTGGTGCAGGAATACGACCTCGTCGGAGAGCTGGGAGATGAGCTCCATGTTGTGCTCGATCAGCAGCACGGTCTTGCCGCGCTCCACCAGCTGCCGCACCAGCGGAACGATCTTCGCGAGCGATTCGTTGTCGAGCCCCGAGGTCGGCTCGTCGAGCAACAGCACTTCCGCGTCCGTGG
>JBGPMS010000090.1:0-15987 GCA_041487115.1 Gammaproteobacteria bacterium | reverse complement strand
TGCTCGACCGGCAGCAGGCGTTCGCCTACACCCAGGAGGAGATCAAGTTCATTCTCACGCCCATCGCGACCAACGGCGAGGAGCCGGTGGGCTCCATGGGCAACGACTCGCCGCTCGCGGTGCTATCCGACAAGAACAAGACGCTGTACCACTACTTCAAGCAGCTGTTCGCGCAGGTGACCAACCCGGCCATCGACCCGATCCGCGAAGAGCTGGTGACCAGCGTGGTGAGCTTCATCGGCCCGAAGCCCAATCTGCTCGGCATCGACGAGGTGAACCCCCCGCTGCGTCTGGAGGTGAGTCAGCCGGTGCTCGATTTCGAGCAGATGGAAACCATCCGCCACATCGAGTACTACAGCAAAGGGAAGTTCAAGTCCTGCGAGCTCGACATCACCTATCCGGTCGCGTGGGGCAAGCAGGCGATCGAGGCCAAGATCGCCAACCTGTGCGCTATGGCCGAAGACGCGGTGCGCGCCGGGTACACCATTCTGATCATTTCGGACCGCCGGATGGATCGCGGCCACGTGGCGATCCCGGCGCTGCTGGCGCTGTCGGCCATCCATCACCACCTGGTGAATAAGGGCTTGCGCACCAGCACCGGCCTGGTGGTGGAGACCGGCTCGGCGCGCGAAGTGCATCACTTCGCTCTACTCGGCGGCTACGGCGCGGAAGCTGTGCACCCCTATCTCGCCTTCGAGACGCTGATCGAGCTGGCCAAGAGCGGACAACTGGGCGACGTAGACTACAAGAAGGCGTGCAAGAACTTCGTCAAGGCGATTGGCAAGGGTCTGCGCAAGGTGATGTCCAAGATGGGCATCTCCACGTATATGTCCTATACCGGCGCGCAAATCTTCGAGGCGGTCGGACTGTCCGCGGCGCTGGTCGACAAGTATTTCGGCGGCACCACGTCCAACGTGGAAGGCATCGGCGTGTTCGAAGTGGCGGAGGAAGCGATCCGGATTCACAGCGCGGCCTTCAGCGACGACCCGGTGCTCGACGGCGCCCTGGACGCGGGCGGCGAGTACGCCTTCCGCGTGCGCGGCGAAGAGCACATGTGGACGCCCGACGCCATCGCCAAGCTGCAGCATTCCACGCGCGACAACAGCTACGGTACCTACAAGGAATACGCACAAATCATCAACGACCAGTCCAAGCGCCACATGACGTTGCGCGGGCTGTTCGAGTTCAAGTTCGACCAGTGCACCCCGGTTCCGATCGAAGAAGTCGAATCGGCCAAGGACATCGTCAAGCGCTTCGCTACGGGGGCCATGTCGCTGGGTTCCATCTCGACCGAAGCCCACACCAATCTGGCCATCGCCATGAATCGCATCGGCGGCAAGTCCAACACCGGCGAAGGAGGCGAGGACCGCCGGCGGTTTGCGCCGATCAAGGCGGGGGAGACTTTGGCATCGCGCCTGGGCCGCGACCGCATCGAGCGGGACATTCCGCTGAAGGAGGGCGACTCGCTCAAGTCCAAGATCAAGCAGGTTGCCTCCGGCCGTTTCGGCGTGACCGCCGAATACCTGGCCTCCGCCGAGCAACTCCAGATCAAGATCGCCCAGGGCGCCAAGCCCGGCGAGGGCGGCCAGCTTCCCGGCCGCAAGGTGTCCGAGTACATCGCGGAGCTGCGCTATGCCACACCCGGCGTGGAGCTGATCTCGCCGCCGCCGCACCATGATATCTATTCGATCGAGGACATCGCGCAGCTCATCCACGACCTGAAGAACGCCAACCCGCGGGCCTCGGTCAGCGTGAAGCTGGTGTCGGAGGTCGGGGTGGGCACGGTCGCCGCCGGTGTGTCCAAGGCCAAGTCCGATCACGTGACCATCGCCGGTCACGACGGCGGTACCGGCGCTTCGCCTTGGTCGTCCATCAAGCACGCTGGTACGCCCTGGGAGCTGGGTCTGGCCGAGACGCAGCAGACTCTGGTGCTGAACCGGCTGCGAGGGCGCATCGCGGTGCAAGTGGATGGCCAGATGAAGACCGGGCGCGACGTGCTGATCGGCGCACTGCTGGGTGCCGACGAGTTCGGCTTCGCCACCGCGCCACTGGTGGTCAGCGGCTGCATCATGATGCGCAAGTGCCACCTCAATACCTGTCCCGTGGGCGTGGCCACCCAGGACCCGATGTTGCGCAAGAGGTTCCACGGCCAGCCCGAGCACGTGATCAATTACTTCTTCTTCGTCGCCGAAGAGGTGCGTGAGCTGATGGCCAGGCTCGGAGTACGCAAGTTTAACGACCTCATCGGCCGTTCCGACCTGCTGGACATGAAGAAAGGTATCGAGCACTGGAAGGCGCGAGGACTGGACTTCGCCCGGATCTTCTATAAGCCTAGGGTCGGTCCCGAGGTGGCGCGCTTCCACTGCGAGAAGCAGGACCATGGTCTGGAAAAGGCGCTCGACCATCGCCTGATCGAGCTAGCGCTGCCTGCCATTGAGCACAAGCGGAGGGTTACGATCGACATGCCGATCCGCAACATCAACCGCACGGTCGGCACCATGCTCTCCCACGAAGTGGCGAAGCGCTATGGCCACGAGGGCCTGCCGGACGACACTATCCACGTGCGCCTTGCGGGCTCAGCCGGCCAGAGCTTCGGCGCCTTCCTGGCCCGGGGCATCACGCTGGATCTCATCGGCGAGACCAACGACTACTGCGGCAAAGGCCTGTCGGGCGGCCGCATCTGCGTGCAGCCGAGCTCGAAGTTCCGCGGCGAGCCGACCGACAACATTATCACCGGCAACGTCGTGCTGTATGGGGCGATCGCGGGAGAGGCCTATTTCCGCGGCGTCGCGGGCGAACGGTTTGCGGTGCGCAACTCCGGAGCCCACGCCGCAGTCGAGGGCGTGGGGGATCACGGCTGCGAATACATGACCGGCGGCACCGTGGCCGTGCTGGGCACGACAGGGCGCAACTTCGCCGCTGGAATGTCGGGCGGGATCGCCTACGTCCTGGACGCCGACGGTCAGTTCAGCAAGCGCTGCAACACCGCCATGGTCGAGTTGCTGCCCGTGTACGCGGAGGCCGAGCAGGAGGGCAAGCTTGCGCGCGAGCTCTGGCATCTGGGCAAGTCGGACGAGGCCAACTTGCGGACGTTGATCGAGAGACATGCCCAGTACACCGGTAGTCAGCGCGCACGCCAGATCCTGGACGACTGGGCCAACTTCCGGCCCAAGTTCGTCAAGGTGTTCCCCAACGAGTACAAGCGCGCGCTGGGCGAGCTGGCCGCCAAGAGCCGCAAGCTGGCGGCGTAGAGCCTTTAGCGCAGCGAACGTGATCTCGAGGTCGAGGTGAGATGGGCAAGGTAACGGGATTTCTGGAATACCAGCGGCTGGCCGAGGTGAGCGAGGCGAAGGAAGAGCGCGTCAAGCACTGGCGCGAATTCATCCACCACCTGAACGACGACGAGGCCAAGGTCCAGGGCGCACGGTGCATGGACTGCGGCATTCCGTTTTGCATGAGCGGCTGCCCGGTCAACAACATCATTCCGGACTGGAACGACTTGGTCTACAAGCAGAACTGGAAGCAGGCGCTGGACACGCTGCACTCCACCAACAACTTCCCCGAGTTTACCGGCCGCATCTGCCCCGCGCCGTGTGAGGAAGCCTGCACGCTCAACATCAACAACGACCCGGTCGGCATCAAGTCGATCGAGCACGCCATCATCGACAAGGGCTGGGAGCAGGGTTACGTCGTGCCGCAACCGCCCGAGCGCAAGACCGGCAAGCGCGTGGCGGTCGTTGGTTCCGGCCCGGCAGGGCTTGCCTGCGCGCAGCAGCTGGCGCGAGCCGGGCACCACGTCGTCTTGTTCGAGAAGAACGATCGCATCGGTGGCCTGCTGCGTTATGGCATCCCCGATTTCAAGATGGAGAAGTGGCTGATCGATCGCCGGATCGAGCAAATGCAGCAGGAGGGCGTCGAGTTCCGCACCGGTGTTTGCATCGGGGTGCTCGACCGCCTCCCGACTGGAGTCAACAATCTGGCGGTGAAGTCCATCCCGGCGAAACGGTTGCTGGCCGAGTTCGATGCCGTAGTCGTTTCGGGCGGCGCCGAGCATCCCCGTGACCTGCCCATCCCGGGCCGCGAGCTGGGCGGGATCCACTTCGCGATGGAGTTCCTGCCGTTGCAGAACAAGCGCGTGGCCGGAGACGACAATGTTCCCGACCTGTGGGCCACCGGCAAGCACGTGGTCGTCATCGGCGGCGGCGACACCGGCTCGGATTGCGTCGGCACTTCCAACCGTCATGGCGCCAGGTCCGTCAGCCAGTTCGAGCTGTTGCCGCAGCCCCCGGACATCAAGAACAATCCGGTGTGGCCGTATTGGCCGGCCAAGCTGCGCACGTCGTCTTCGCACGAGGAAGGCGCCAATCGCGACTGGGCCGTGAGCACGAAGATGTTCAAGGGCGAGGACGGCAAGGTGACGGCGCTGGTGGCGTGCCGCGTCGAGTGGAAGAAGGACCCCGCTACGGGCCACATGAAAATGCAGGAGGTGCCGGGTTCCGAGTTCGAAATGCCGGCCGACCTCGTGCTGTTGGCTATGGGCTTCATCAGCCCGGTCCACAACGGTCTGCTGGACGAGCTCGGTGTCGACTACGATCCCCGCGGGAACGCGAAGGCGACCACAGACGGCCCCGGCTCCTACTGCACCTCGCAGCCCAAGGTATTCGCCGCCGGTGACATGCGCCGCGGCCAGTCGCTGGTGGTGTGGGCCATTCGCGAAGGGCGCCAGTGCGCTCGTGCGGTGGACGAGTTCCTCATGGGGCAGTCCGAGCTTCCGCGTTGACCCCAGGCGATAGGCGATAGGTGGACGGCTGCGCCGTCGCTTTTCCTATAGCCTATCGCCCATAACCTATCGCCTCCTCCTGTGTCCCGCCCTAAGAACGATACTCTGCTGCGCGCGCTGTTGCGCCAACCTACGCCGTATACCCCAGTCTGGATCATGCGCCAGGCGGGCCGGTATCTGCCGGAGTACAACCAGACGCGGGCGCGGGCGGGCGATTTTCTGTCGTTGTGCAAGAACCCGGACCTTGCCACCGAAGTTACGCTGCAGCCGCTGGCACGCTTCCCTTTGGACGCAGCGATCCTGTTCTCCGACATCTTGACCATTCCCGACGCGATGGGGCTGGGCCTTTACTTCGCGGAGGGCGAAGGCCCGCGCTTCGAGCGGCCGTTGCGCGAGGAGTGGGAGGTACGTGACTTGAGCGTACCCGACCCGAACGGAAACCTGCGCTACGTCATGGATGCGGTGGCGCAGATCCGGCGCGCGCTCAACAGCGAGGTGCCGCTGATCGGGTTCGCTGGCAGCCCGTTCACGCTGGCCTGCTACATGATCGAGGGCGGCGGTAGCCAGGACTTTCGCGAAACCAAGCGCATGCTCTACAGCCGGCCCGATCTCCTGCATCGCATCCTCGACCTCAACGCCCAGGCGGTTACGGCCTATCTCAACGCGCAGATCGAGAACGGCGTCCAGGCTGTGATGCTGTTCGACACCTGGGGCGGCGTGCTGTCGCACGCGGCCTTCCATGAATTCTCGCTGCCCTATCTGCGTTCGGTGCTGGACAGCCTGCACCGGAGCCGTGATGGTCACGTCGTTCCGCGCATCGTGTTTACCAAAGGCGGCGGCCAGTGGCTGGAGAGCCTGGCGGACATCGGTGCGGACTGCGTCGGCCTGGATTGGACCGCGGACATCGCCAGTGCGCGGGAGCGGATAGGGCACAAGGTCGCTCTGCAGGGAAACCTCGATCCTAGCGTCCTGTTCGCCGCACCCGAAGTCGTACGCAGCGAGGCAGCCAAGATCCTGGCGGGCTACGGTTCGGGCAGCGGCCATGTCTTCAATCTGGGCCATGGCGTGTCTCAGTTCACGCCGCCGGACAACGTCGCCACCCTGGTAGACGCGGTGCACGAGCTGAGCCGGCCGTACCATCGACCCTGACGCGCCCGGCGCGCCGACATGAACCTGGTTCGGGTCGCGCTCGATGTTCCGCTGCCTACGCTGTTCGACTACCGCATGGAACACGCCGGCAACGAACTGATTGGGGCGCGCGTGCTGGTGCCCTTCGGCCGCGGCCAGCGCGCTGGCATCATTCTCGAGGCGGGAGGCGAACCGAACGTGGCGCCTGAGCGCATCAAGTCAGTGGCGCATGTTTTCACGCGCGAGGCCCCGCTGGCGCCGGATGTGCTGCACCTGATGCGGTTCGCGAGCCGCTACTACCATCACCCTATCGGGCAAGTCGTGATGGGAGCACTGCCCCAGAGTTTGCGGCGCGCGCGCATCGGCAGCGAAGAAGCGCCAGTCGCGCTGACACCCGCAGCACGCGCTGCAGACTGGTCCACGATCCCCGCCCGTGCGCTCGCCAAGCGCCGTGTGCTCGAGCATCTGCTCGCACACGGCAGTTGCCAGCCCGCAGTGTTGCGCACACTTGCTTCCAACGCGCCGCGCGCGCTGAGGGATCTGATAGAGCAGGGCTGGGTGGCGCCGGAGACGGATCTACCGACAGCGTTGGCCGCGCCCGGCGACCTTAGTGTGGTTCCCGGCCCCACCCTCACCCCGGATCAGGGGACAGCAGTGGAAGCAGTCGGCGACACGCTCGGGCGGTTCGCGGCGTGGCTGCTACTGGGTATCACCGGCAGTGGTAAGACCGAGGTCTACCTGCGGGTGATCGAGCGCGTGCTCCGAGGCGGCGGACAGGCTCTGTTACTGGTGCCGGAAATCAACCTCACGCCGCAGCTCGAAGCCAGGCTCGGCGCGCGCTTCCCTGGGACCACTCTGGTCGGCTTGCACAGTGACGTACCGGAGGCTGAGCGCCTGCGCCGCTGGCGCACGGCCGAATCCGGCCAGGCGCAAATCGTGGTCGGCACCCGGCTCGCGGTGTTCACGCCGATTCCCCGGCTCGGCCTTATCGTGGTGGACGAGGAGCACGACGCCTCGCTCAAGCAGCAGGATGGCCTGCGCTACTCGGCCCGCGACCTGGCGGTGCTGCGCGCGAAGCAGCGACAGGTGCCGGTGCTGCTGGGCTCGGCCACGCCGTCTCTGGAGAGCTACGCCAGTGCGGTGTCGGGCCGGTACAAGCTGGCGGAGCTGCGCGACCGGGCGAACTCGCGACTGCCATCGATCCACTGTGTGGACACGCGTGGCAAGCGCTTGCGGGAGGGCTTGTCGCAGCCGCTGACGGAGGCTCTCGCCAGGGGATTGGCGGCGGGCGAGCAGAGCCTGGTATTCATCAATCGCCGCGGCTATGCCCCGGCCATGATCTGCTTCACCTGCGGCTGGAGCGCGCCCTGCACACGCTGTTCGGCGCGCCTGGTGCTGCATCTGGAGCCGCTGCGCCTGCGCTGCCACTATTGCGGCCACGAGGAGCCGGTGACATGCGCCTGCCCGAACTGCGGGAACCAGGATCTCACAGCAGCCGGCCAGGGTACTCAGCGCATCGAGCATGCGGTGACGCAGCTTTTCCCGGCGGCGCGGGTGCTCCGAATCGATCGCGACAGCACGCGCAGGCGCCTCGCCTTCGAGCAGATGCGGCAGCGGGTCGAGAGCCACGACGTGGATATTCTGGTCGGCACGCAGATGCTGGCGAAGGGGCACGACTTTCCCCGCCTCACGCTGGTCGGCGTGGTCAATGCGGACGCCGCGTTGTACAGCACCGACTTTCGCGCCGCCGAAAGACTATTCGCGCAGCTGACCCAGGTGGCGGGGCGTGCCGGGCGCGGGGACGCGCCCGGCGAGGTGCTGATCCAAACCGACTTTCCCGGCCACCCGCTCTATGAAGCGGTCCAGCGCCAGGATTACGCCGCCTTTGCGCAGCTCGCGCTGGCGGAGCGGCGCGAGGCCGGCTTTCCGCCGTACGCGCACCAGGTTCTGCTGCGCGCGGAGGCGGCTCAGCGCGAGGCGGTCGATCGCTTTCTCGGCCGGGCGGCGCAGGCGGGTCGCAAGCTGGGCTTGACCGTGGAAGTGTACGAGCCGGTACCGGCGACGATCGCCCGGGTCGCGGGCCGCGAGCGCGGGCACCTGCTGGTGCAGAGCGGTTCGCGCGAGCAGCTCCAACGCTTCGTGGACGCCTGGGAGCCGCACCTCTCCGGCCCCGACGCCAGCCACGTGCGCTGGGCGCTGGATGTCGATCCGCTGGACTTGTAGTCTCCGGCGCGGATGCGGTGAGCGCACCGTCGCGCGATCACGCGATGGAGCGCGAGGCGCACCGCGCGAAAAGCTGGCTCGCGATAGCAGTCCCGCTATAATTCGCGCTCCGTCGAAGCTCACCCACCGATGACCTCAGACGCTATCACCGATCCGAGAACGCATCTCGCGCAACTGCTCGCGGACGCTGTCGCTGAAGCGCTGCCCGAGCAGCGCGGGATCGCCATCGCGTTGGAGCGGCCCAAGCAGGCCGGACATGGCGACTACTCCAGCAACCTGGCGCTGCAACTGGCCAAGCCGCTCAAGCGCAACCCGCGCGACATCGCTCAGGCACTGGTGCGCGCCCTTCTGCCCTCGCCTCTGCTGGCCAAGGCCGAGGTGGCGGGTGCCGGATTCATCAATGTGTTTCTCACGCCGGCTGCAAAGCAGCGCGTGGTAACCGACATCCTGGCCCAGGGCGCGCAGTACGGGAGGATCGGTTTCGGCCAGGGGAAGAAGGTGCAGGTGGAGTTCGTCTCGGCCAATCCGACTGGGCCGCTGCACGTCGGGCACGGACGCGGGGCGGCGTTCGGCGCCAGCCTGGCTAACGTGTTGGACGCAGCGGGGTTCGTTGTTACGCGCGAATTCTACGTGAACGATGCAGGCCGTCAGATGGACACCTTGGCTTTGTCCACCTGGCTGCGTTACCTGGAGCTCAACGGGCTCGCCGTGCCGTTTCCTCCCAACGCTTATCAGGGTCAATATGTGCGGGACATGGCGCAGGCTATCGTGCAGGCGCACGGGAGCCGCTACGCGCACGCGCCGCACGCCCTGCTAGCCGGTGTGCCTCCGGTCGAGGTGGATGCGGAGGCACACCTGGATGGTTTGATCGCCAACGCCAAGAAGGTGCTGGGCGAGGACTACGCCACCATCCACGACTTCGTGCTCACCGAGCAACTGGCCGACTGTCGCAACGATCTGCTGGAGTTCGGCATTACCTACGATCACTGGTTCTCCGAGAGGTCTCTGTACGACAGCGGGCAGGTGCAGCGCGCGCTCGATAAGCTGGACCAGGCCGGGTATCTGTACCTCAAGGATGGGGCGAAGTGGTTTCGCAGCTCGGCGTTCGGGGACGAGAAGGACCGCGTGGTGCAACGGGAGAACGGCCAGTACACCTACTTTGCGACCGACATCGCTTACCATTGGAACAAGTTCGGGCGCGGCTTCGACCGGGTGATCGACGTGTGGGGTGCCGATCATCATGGCTACATCCCGCGGGTGAAGGGTGCGCTGCAGGCGCTGGGGATCGATCCCGACCGGCTCACTGTCGCGCTGGTGCAGTTCGCCGTGCTCTACCGGGCCGGCAAGAAAGTTTCCATGTCCACGCGCTCCGGCGACTTCGTCACTCTGCGGGAGTTGCGCAACGAAGTCGGCAACGATGCCGCACACTTCTTCTACGTCCTGCGCAAGAGCGACCAGCACCTGGACTTCGACCTCGACCTGGCCAAGTCGCAGAGCAGCGACAATCCGGTGTACTACGTGCAGTACGCGCACGCCCGCATCTGCAGCGTGCTGGAACAGTGGGGCGAAGACGAGGCGCGGCTGCAGCGGACCGATCTCGCGCCGCTCGCCTCGGAGCAGGAGTTGCAGATCCTGCGCTTGCTGCTGGACTATCCAGTGGTGATCGAGGACGCAGCCCGGGACCTGGCGCCGCACCTGGTGGCGTTCTATCTCAAAGATCTGGCTGCCACCTTCCACAGCTACTACAATTCGACCCACTTCCTGGTGGACGACGAGCGCGTGAAGCTCGCACGCCTGTCGCTGATTCTGGCGCTGCGGCAGGTGCTCGCGAGCGGTCTCAGGCTCCTCGGTGTCGGCGCACCGGCCAAGATGTAACTTCGCCCCAGGCGGTCAGAGGATGAGCCGAGACTACAAGAACGGCCAAAAGCGTTCCAAGGGCCAGAGCGGCCACCCCATGGTGATCGGAGTGTTCATCGGGGTGCTGGTCGGCCTGTGCCTTGCCCTGGCCGTGGCGCTGTACCTGAACCGGGCCCCGACGCCATTCGTCGCCAAGGACAAGGCAGCCGAGTCGGACAAGAACGCGGGCGGCAAGACGGCCCCGAAGTTCGAGCCGGCCAAGCCGGAGACGCCGAAGGCACCGTCTCAGGCGAGCGGGCCGGCGCCGGCCGGTAAACCGGCAGAGCCCAAGACGCGTTTGGACTTCTACACGATCCTCCCGGGCAAGGAAGAGGTCGTACCCGACAAGGACGTGAACCGCGCGCCGGTGTCGGGGTCTACGTCGCGAGTCGTGTACTACATTCAGGCCGGCGCATTCCAGAAGGCCTCCGACGCGGACAATCTGAAAGCACGGCTGGCACTCGCGGGCATGGAGGCCCAGATCCAGACCGCGACGTTGCCCGACAATAGCATCTGGCACCGCGTGCGGCTGGGGCCGTACAGCAATCCGCAGGAGCTGGACAAGGCCCGCGCCGCGCTGAAAGAGAACAAGATCGACAACGCGGTGATCAAAGTGAACGAGCCGCTCGCGAAGCGCTGAAGAGCACGGGCCCAACTGCTGGCCCTCGATTGACTGGAGAGCTGATGACACGCGCAAAAGTGTTGCACCTTGTCGCCGCCCTGACCCTGGGGCTCGCTTTTATCCCTGCTTCCCACGCCCAGCAGTCAGTGGAGGGAAAAGAGTACAAGCTCATCGAACCACCGCAAAAGCCGGGGTCCGGAAACAAGATCGAGGTAGTCGAATTCTTTTCCTACGCCTGTCCGCATTGCGCCGAGTTCGAGCCGGCCCTGCAAGGCTGGGTCAAGCGCAAGCCGAAGGACGTCGACTACAAGATGGTGCCGATGGTGTTCCGCGATGCCTGGAAGGCGCCGGCCAAGCTGTACTACACCCTCGAGGCCATGGGCCTGATCGACAAATACCACCAGAGGGTCTACGACACCATCCACAAGGAGAATAAGGAGCTGTTCACCGACCAGGCAGTCAAGGACTGGGCGAAGAGCGTGGGGATCGATGCGGCCAAGTTCGACGAGGTGTACGACTCCTTCGGGATCGACGCCAAGCTGCAACGCTCCGCGACGGCGGGCAAGGCCTATGGCATTCAATTCACTCCGGCCCTGGCCGTGAACGGCAGGTACTGGACCGGCCCGTCGATGGTCAGCAATCCGCAGGGTGGGCTCGACTACGCCAGGTTCTTCAAGGTGGTGGACCAGCTCGTCGATCTGGAGCGCTCCAAGCCCGGACCGAAGAAGAATCCCTGATCGGCGCCGGGGACGTTTCATCCCCGTGTCTCATCTGTTGCCCGTATTCACACGCGGCCGGCTGGTCCTGCTGGCGGCCGCGCTGTTCGTCGTGGCGTCGGTCAGGGCCGACCTGATGGAGGACGTCGACTACCGCGTCATCCCCAAGCAGCAGCTGTCCGACACCGAGCGTATCGAGGTCGTCTACTTCTTCTACTACGGCTGCCAGTGGTGCTATCAATTCGAGCCGTACGTGGACGACTGGCTCAAGAAGAAGCCGGTGGACGTGACCTTCCGCCGGGTGCCAGCCCTGCGCAGTACCAAGTGGGTCACCCTGACGCGCGCCTACTACGCATTCGAGGTGCTTGACCTGCTCCCACGCCTTCATGCCAAAACCTTCCGCGCTTTTCATCGCGAGGACGTCGACCTGCAGAGCGAGGGCACGCTGTTCGATTGGGCGGTCAAACAGGGGGTCAAGCGCGAGCGCTTCGAGGAGGTGTTCCGCTCCGACGCCGTCACGGCCCGGATGACGGAGTCGCGCGCGCTCACCAATGCCTTCGAGATCGAGAGCACTCCGAGTGTGGCCGTGGACGGCCGTTATCTGACCAGCAGCGGGATGACCGGCGGCGTGGCCGAGTTGCTGGTGGTGATGGAAGAGCTGATCCAGATGGTGCGCGCCGAGCGGCGCGGGGCCAAATGACGTCGCGGGTGGTGATCACCGGTGCCTCCAGCGGCATCGGCCGCGCGCTCGCCGCCGAGTATGCGCGCCGTGGCGCGACGCTGGGGTTGATCGCTCGCCGTGCCGAGGTGCTGCAGCAACTGGTGTCCGAGCTAAGGGTGCCCGCAGCGCTTTACGGTGTCGACGTCCGCGATACGGTGGGATTGGCGCGTGCGGCGGACGATTTCTGCGCGCAGTTCGGCATCCCCGATGTGGTCATCGCCAACGCCGGTGTGAGCGCTGGAACGTCGACCGAGCGGGCGGAGGATCACGCTGTATTCCAGGAGATCATGGACATCAACGTCATGGGGGTGGTCAATACCTTTCAGCCCTTTATTCCGGCCATGCGCTCCGCTGCGAGCGGCACGCTGGTGGGCATCGCGAGCGTCGCAGGATTCCGGGGGCTGCCTGGCGCCGGTGCCTACTCGGCGTCCAAGGCCGCCGCGATCGCTTATCTCGAGAGCCTGCGCGTGGATCTGCATGGGAGCGGCATCTCGGTGGTAACGATCTGCCCCGGCTACATCGCCACGCCAATGACCGAAAGCAACCCCTATCCCATGCCCTTCATCCTGCCTGCCCACAAGGCGGCGCGGCGCATCGCAGACGCAGTCGAGCGGCGCAAGCGATTCGTGGTGATCCCGTGGCAGATGGGTGTGGTGGGCGCCGTGCTGAAGGTGCTGCCGCGCCCGCTCTATGACCGTCTGTTTGCACGCGCACCCAGAAAACCCCGGCGGCAACCCTAAACCTGGACGAGCCGCAAGCCGAGCACCTGTTCCAGTTCGGCCAGCGCCTGCTCGGGCGAGTCGACTTTGATCGTGGTGATGCCCAGCGCCCGCGCGGGTTTCAGATTGATCCCCAGGTCGTCGAGATAGACCGCCTGGGGTGGCTCGATGCCGAGCCGCGCTAGGGCAAGCTGGTAGAACCGCGGCTCGGGCTTGCGCGCGCCCACCAGACTCGATTCGATCACCAGGTCGAACAGCGCCATGATCTCCGCGATCTGACGCGCCTTTGCCTCGGTGGTCGGGAGGCCATGCCCGGTGCCGGTCTTTACATTGTTGGTGAGGCAGGCGTTGACGAAGTGCGGCTTACAACGGCGCAACGCCTGCACCATCTGCGGCCTCACCTCGCCGTACAGCAGCGCGACCACTTCCTCGCCGCGCACGGGGTGGCCCAGCGCGCTGGACTCCGCCTCGAAACCATCGCCGAACTCGGCCAGATTGATCTCGCCGCGCTCGAAGCGTGCCCACGCGTTGGCGTCGGGGTTGACGCTGTTGACCCCACGCAAGAAGTTGCTAGGAAGTGCGCGGCTCTGTTCGAACCTGGCGAAGGCCTCGAACGGGCTCTGGGTGAAAACGCCACCGAAATCCCACAGCACCGCCTTGATGGCCGTGCTCACTTCTTTTTCTTCTTGTACTCCTCCACCGCGCGACGGAGGTCCTTCAACTGCTCGCAAGGAATCGGCGAGCACAGCCTTTGCAGCTCGGCCAGATGCTGTTCCGCCTTGGCCACGTTCCCCGTCATCAGGTAGGCCTCGCCGATGTACTCGTGCGCCGCCTTGTGATCCGGGTTGAGCCTCAATGCCTCCTTGTATGCAGCGAAGGCCGCGTTGAGATTGCCTTGTTTTCTCTGTGCGAAGCCCATCCAGTTCTGGATATCGGCATTGTTCGGGTCGGCCGCGGCCGCCTTGGCCAGCAGGTCGGAGGCGCGCTTCCAATCCTGCGCCTCGACCGCCCTCTTGCCCTCGACCCAGTTCGGGTCCGTGCTTTCGGCCGCGTCCTCCGCGCCCATGTTGGCGCTTGCCGACAGCGGGATGGCCGCGGCAACGAGCAACGCCAGCGCACTGACAATCCAATTCCAGGATTTCATGTTCTTCTCCGTTAGTCCTACCCTTTTGCGGTTAGTGGGGCCGCCTGACTAAAAAAGTTGCCTGCCTCGAGCTCTTCCGTCAACGCCTCGTAGTCGACCGCGCCCTGGCTGCCGGGGGCATAGGCGAAGATGTCCTTGCCGTGCATGGGGCTCTCAGCCAGGCTTACGCTCTCGGTGATGACGGTCTCGCACAGCGTCCCGCCGAAGCGCACCTGCAGTTCGCGATAGATGTCGTAGGACAACCGGCGCCGGGCGTCGAAACGGGTGACCACCACGCGGCGCGTGAAGTGTTTGTTGAGTCGCTTCTCCAGCACGTCCAGCGCCGAGTGCAGCTTGCTCGCACCCTCCAGGGACAGGAAATCCGCCGACACTGGCAGCAGCACGTGGTCGGCGGCGATCAGGGCGTTGAGGGTGAGCACGCCCAGCATGGGGCAGCAGTCGATCAGGATCGGGCTGCGGGTGGGGACGAGGTCATCCTCGACGCCCTCCTTGAGCCGCCGCGAGATGGTCGCATCGCCGCCGTGCAGAGCCTCGATCTTGGACAGGTCCAGCGAGGCGGGTATCAGCCGCACTCCCGACGGCTGCGGGCGGATCAGTCCTGACAGCGGCGTGCGATCCTTGAAAAAGGCGTACAAGCTGCTCTCGGCGGGCACGTTGCGCAGCCCGAACGCCACGGTCAGGCTGCCCTGCGGGTCGACGTCGATCAACAGCGCATGCTGGTGACGGCGTAGCAGGGCGGCGCCGACGTTCAGCGTCGTCGTGGTTTTGCCCACGCCACCCTTCTGGTTGAAAACCGCGATGACCGGCATGCGCGCGGTCAGCCCTTGCGCTTGATCTCGATCTCGATGAACACGAACGGGAAATCGTTGGCGTTGATCACGTCGTGCTCGACACCGGCGGGACGCGTATAGGGTACGCCTGCGTGCAGCTCGGCGTACCGTTTCCCCTCCGGCTCGTCGAGGAGCAGCCGGCCGGTTGTCATCGGCACGACGACGTAGTCGTGCTCGTGTCGATGGTAGCCGGTGGCGGCGCCGGGGGAAAAGCGCCATTCGGTCACCCGTACGGTGTCGTTCTCGATCTGGACTGTCGGTTGCGCGGATTGCATCGTCGTTTGCCTCCTGGCTGCAGCAAGTCTGCGACCGCTAGAGATTAACAACTCTGGGCGTAGAACTCCACGGGACGGCGATGCCCGCTCACATCGGGCCGGGCTGGTTGAACACCAGCCGGAAATAGTCGATGAATGCGCGGGCGGGCGGCGTCAGCTCGCTGCGCTTGCGCCAGGCGAGGCCCACGTCCATGCTGGGAATCTCCTCGTCCAGCACCAGCGTCTCGATGCGCCGTCCCTCCAGTGACCAGGGTCGGTAGACCATGTCGGACAGGATCGTGATGCCCATGCCCATCGCCACCATGCTGCGCACTGCCTCCACCGACGAGGTGGCGAAGATGACTCGGGGGCTGAAGGCCGTCTTGTTCCAGTAGCGGTGCGCGGTATTGCTGGCCTCGTCCACGGTCAGCATGATGTAGGGCTCCTCGGCCACGT
This sequence comes from Gammaproteobacteria bacterium, assembly GCA_041487115.1. Lineage (GTDB taxonomy): Bacteria > Pseudomonadota > Gammaproteobacteria > Burkholderiales > SHXO01 > SHXO01. The sequence goes on along the minus strand of JBGPMS010000090.1, from coordinate 498 downwards.
CCCGCAACGAGACGCTCTGCCGCTCGAGCAGCGCGTGGTTGGAGGCGAGCCACAGGCGGCGGCGTGAGCGGAACAGAGTCTCGCACTCGATGTCGTCCTGGTTGACCAGGTTCGAGGTGAGCAGCACGCCGAGCTGGAAGCGATTGGAGATGATGCCTTCCTCGATCTCGGGGCGGGTTGCTTCGTACAGATTGAGCGTAACGCCAGGATAGCGGCGCGAGAAGCGCACCACGTGCTGCGGGAGGAAGTAGCCAGCGACGGTGTAGGTGACAGCCACGCTCATCTCACCCGTGACGTTCAGCTGATATTGCTGCGGGGAGCGCAGCGCCTCGTCCACCGCAGCGCTGATACTGCGCGCGTGCTGCAGGAACTGCTGGCCTGCCTGCGTCAGGGACACCCCGTGAGCGTGGCGTTCGAACAGCTGCACGCCGAGCCTTTCCTCCAGGCCCTTGAGGGCGGTGGTGATGGCTGACTGGGAGACATTGAGATCGATCGCTG
>JBGPMS010000089.1:0-16084 GCA_041487115.1 Gammaproteobacteria bacterium | reverse complement strand
GTCGGACACCTGCCGACATCGGCGACCAGTCGGTTGCCGATGCACTGGCTGACCTCGAGCTAGGGATTATCGACCGGCACATCCAGGAGATCCGCGACATCGACGCGGCCAAGGCGCGGATCAAGGACCGCACCTTCGCGATCTGCACGGCCTGCGGGGGCGAGATCGACTTCGAGCGCTTGCTCGCCTATCCGACCGCGAAGCGTTGCTTCGCTTGCCAGCAGCAGCGCGAACGAACCTATGCCCACGAAGCGACCCCTAAGCTCTGATCGCACCTCCGGACTGCTCGATGACGCCTGAAGCGCATATCGTCGACATCACGCGGGTCATCCAGCTCGCGATCGCGCCGGTTTTTCTTCTCACTGCTCTGGGCACGATCGTCGGGGTGCTCAGCAACCGGCTCGCGCGAATCGTGGACCGCACCCGCACTCTCGAGGATCGGCTGGGCCATATGCCGCTGCCCGACCTGAAGAGCGCGTACCATGAGCTTGCGCTACTCGGACGTCGTATGCGGCTTGCTTACCTGGCGATCGCGCTTTCGGTGGTCTGTGCCCTGTTCGTCGGGTTGCTGATCGCAATCGCCTTCATCGACGCGTTCCTCTTAGTGGATCTTTCGAAGTTCATCGCGCTGCTGTTCATCGCCGCGATGATCGCATTGATCGGCAGCTTGATCGTGTTCCTGCGCGAGATCTTTCTAGCGGTGACCAGCGCTCGCAACGCCATCTATCTGAAAGAAAAGATCCAGACCCGGCTGGAGAGCGCATCGCGCGCGCGGTCTGCGCCAGGCGCCAAGTCGCGAGCGCCCTCCACGAGCTCGGCCGAGAGCGACACATCTCGCACGGCGTCTTCTTCGCCTGCAAGGTAGCCGGGAAACAGTTTCAACCGCAGCACATCGAGACCCACATCTCCGAGCTCGGCCGCAAGGCCTGCGACAATTCGACGGAGATACCGGGAAACACAGACTAAGACCTCCAGCGCGTTGCCGAGTTGACCAGGATCAATTGCGGTTCACGGCGATCTGTTTTCATCGTCATAATCCCGACGACGCCCGCCAAGCATCGGATGCTTCGGATCGGGTTTCCGGAAGCGCCCTCTTCGCCGCGTTCAACCCTCATGAAAATTCACCAACTCTCGATCAGCGAGGCACTCGCCAGCGTCCAGAGCGGTCCCCTGGGCTTGTCGTCGCTCGAAGTCGAGCGCCGGCTGCGCGAGCACGGCCTCAACGTCGTGCAGGAATATCCGCGCGAGTCCCCGTGGCTGCGCTTGCTGAAAGAGCTCTTTCAGTTCTTTTCGCTCATCCTTTGGGTGGCAGCTGCGCTGGCGTTTGTGGCCGAGTGGAGCGACCCGGGGCAGGGCATGGCAAGGATCGGCTACGCCATCGTGATCGTGATTGTGGTGAGCGGCGCGTTTTCCTTCTGGCAGGAGTACCGGGTCGAAAGAACGCTCGCCGCGTTGCGACAACTCCTTCCGCAGAAGGTGAAGCTCCTGCGGGACGGCAAGGTAATCCTGGAATCCGCGCAGCGCGTGGTACCCGGCGACATCGTCGTGCTCGAGCAAGGGGACAACGTTCCCGCGGATTGCCGGCTGGTCGAGGCATTCGACGTGCGGGCCAACAACGCCGCGGTGACCGGTGAATCGCTGCCGCTGGTGCGCGACGCAACTCCATCTGCTGCCGACGAGACCGTCCGCAGCAAGAACACTCTGCTTGCCGGCACGTCGATCGTGTCCGGTCAGGCGAAGGCCGTCGTCTTCGCCACCGGCATGCACACCGAGTTCGGCAAGATCGCGCGGCTCACACAGACGGCCGTCAAAGTCGTCTCGCCGCTCAGACGAGAGCTTGCCCGGCTGAGCCGATTCATTGCGCTGCTGGCGCTCCTGATCGGCCTGCTGGTTTTCGCGATCGGGTGGATCGTCGGCGTGCCGTTCTGGAAAGACCTCATTTTCGCGATTGGGATCATCGTCGCGATGGTCCCCGAGGGGCTGCTGCCGACACTGACCCTGTCCTTGGTGCTCGCGACCCAACGCATGGCGCGACGCAACGTCCTTATCCGCTATCTGCCGTCGGTCGAGGCGCTCGGCTCCACGACGGTGATCTGCACGGACAAGACGGGAACGCTGACTCAGAACCGTATGAGCGTGAAGCTCTGTTTCCTGGGCGGCGCTCCGTATGCTCCGGCCGCGATCGAATCAGACCACCGGCTGGCAGAGTCATACCGAAGCTTCTTCCTGACCGCCGAGCTGTGCCACGACCTGAGAGAAACGCAGAAGCGGGGCAACAAATCCTTCCTCGGCGATCCCATGGAAGTCGCGCTGGTCGAGATGGGCGTGCGCGCCCTGGGCGGACCGTCCGCCTATCCCCGATTGGACGAGATTCCCTTCGACGCCGATCGCATGCGTCTGTCGACCGTGCACGCGACGCCGGAAGGCGCCACGCTCTACTGCAAGGGCGCGCTCCAATCCGTACTACCCCTGTGCAGCCGCATCTTGGTGGACGGCGAAGCGCATCCGATCGAGCGCGGGCTGCACGAGCAAATCATCGCGGCCGAGGAGACCATGGCCGAGCAGGGGCTGCGCGTCCTGGCGTTTGCCTATCGTCTCTTGACCGCTGGAGTCGAGCGCGACCACCTCGAACAGGATCTCGTGTTTGCCGGGCTCGTCGGTCTGGAGGATCCGCCCAGGCCCGAGGTGCCGGATGCTCTGCGCACCTGCCGCGAGGCGGGGATCCGCGTGATCATGGTCACGGGCGATCATCCGCGCACCGCCAAGGCGATCGCCCGGGAGATCGGGCTCGTCTGCACGGACAATCCGACTGTTGTCACCGGCGAGCAGATGCGCGGTCTTTCGGAGACCCAGTTGATGCTGACGCTCGATACCCCGGAGATCATCTTCGCCCGGGTCAGCGCGGACCAGAAGGGCCGCATTGTGGAAGCGCTGAAGAACAAGAACCAGATCGTCGCGGTCACGGGCGACGGCGTGAACGACGCGCCGGCGCTCAAGAGTGCACATATCGGTATCGCGATGGGGATTGCCGGCACGGACGTGGCCAAGGAGGCCGCGGACATGGTGTTGCTCGACGACAATTTCGCCAGCATCGTCAACGCCATCGAGGAGGGACGCGCGGTCTACGAGAACATTCGCAAGTTCCTCGCCTATGTGCTGGTGCACAACGTCGCGGAGCTCGTTCCCTATCTCGGCTTCGTCCTGTTCAAGATTCCGCTGGCGCTGACGCCGATCCAGGCGCTCGCGATCGACATGGGCACCGACTCGCTCACGGCCCTTGGGCTCGGCGTGGAACGACCCGCCCCGCGCGTGATGCAGCGCCCGCCTCGGCCCCGGGACGAGAGGCTGATGAACTGGCAGCTGGCGCTGCGCGCCTACCTGTTTCTCGGACCGATCGAGGCGGTCGCCGCGATGGCGGCGTTCTTTTTCGTGCTGTACACGGCGGGCTGGACCTATGGTGAGGACCTTTCGCCGCACGACCCGCTGTATCTTCAGGCCACGACCGCTTGCCTGACCGCCATCATCGTGATGCAGATCGCGAACGTGTTCCTGTGCCGCAGCGCGTCGCGTTCGTTGCTTGCGACGGGCCTTCTCGGGAACCGGCTGATCATCTGGGGCGTGATTCTGGAGGTGACACTGGTATTGCTGATCGACTACACGCCGTGGGGGAACGTGCTCCTCGGCACGTCCCCCGTTGCGGGCGCGGTGTGGTTATTCATCGTTCCATTCGCCGCCGGCCTCCTTGTCCTGGAAGAGTTGCGCAAATGGCTCGTTCGCGGAAGGCAAACCGGCGTGGGGGGATGAAGCGGCCCGGGGCGTCACCCGACCCCGTGCGGCCGGCGGCGAGCCTCTGGCAGGGGCTCGACCTAGTGGACGAGGCCAGCCTCACGATAGTACTTCAGCGCCCCTGGATGGATCGGTATGACTGTCCCGCTGGGCACCATGTCCTTGATGTCCAAAGTCGACAGCGCGGGGTGCAGACGCCGGAAATCGGCAAAATTATCGAACACCGCCTTGACGATAGCATAGGCCAGCTCATTGGATAGCTTGCTGGAGGTGACGAGCACGGCCTGCGTGCCGATTGTCGGGACATCGTCAGGGTTGCCGGCGTACATGCCGCCGGGGATGACAGAGGCGATGTAATAGGAATGCGTCGCCAGGAGCCGATCGATCGGCGGGCCAGCGACACGCACCAGCCTCGCCTTGCAGCCCGTCGTCGCCTCCTGGGTCAGTCCATTGGGATGCCCCGCTTCAAAAATGATCGCGTCGACTTTGTTGCCACAAAGCGCCTGGTTCTGTTCGGCAGGCTTGAGCTCCAGCCCATGCTCGAGATCCGATATCGTCCAGCCATACAATCCGAGGACGACATCGCGGGTGAAGGTATATCCGGCACCGCTTTTCCCGATACCGACGCGCCTGCCGCGCAAATCCTGGAAATCGCGTATGTCGGTATCGGCGCGAGCGACAACGGTAAATACTTCCGGGTAGAGTGCGATCAACATGCGCAGCCTCGGATCGGGGCCAGCCGCAACAAACGGTCCCTCACCATGAAAAGCGGCGTAGGCCACGTCGGTCTGGGCAAGGGCAAATGTTGAGTCGCCGCTCTCGACCCGTCGAATATTCGCCATCGAGCCCTCAGAGCTTACCGCAACGCATGGCATTGCCTGATGCTCGTCCGCCAGATTGTACATGCGGCAGATCGCATTGCCGACCGGATGATAGACCCCGCCCGGGGTCGCGGTGGCGAGGGTAACCGGGGTGGGGGCGAGGGCAACGGACACCGCCGTGCAGCCTGCAACGGTGCTTGCCAGGATCGCCGCGGCAAGGCAGAGCGGTTGTCTAAACACCATGACCGAGTCCTTCCTTGCCCGCCGGGTTGGCGGGCCTCACGTGTCAAGCTGATACTGGATCTTCGCGCCGTCGCGCTCGAATTCGCCGCGCACCCAAAGATTTCCCGCGTCATACCAAATGCTGCCGGCGAGATAGGCCGTGATGAACGTGTAGCGCGTGGCGCGCACCTTGCGGCCGCCGATCACGATTTGCTCGTCGGCTAGCTTGCGTGTGCTGACACCGATGACGCCTCCATGCTGCGCGTCGACCAATGTCGCCTGCTCCAGCACCGCTGGGGTCCACAGGCTGTTCGACGTGAGGGTTGCAGCGGGAGCGATAAAGGGCCCCCCCTTGCTCACCACGCGAAACCCCTGTGGCGTCGCCGCACCCTCAACGTGGAGGGTCTCGCCATGCTCCACCGTTTCGCTGGTCAGTTTCATCAGCTGCCCAGCGCGCCAGGTCTCCTCGGAGCGGTGACTGAACTTGAACACGGTAAAGAAGGCGACCTTGACCAAGAGGTGGATCTCGGTGTTGACCCACGTCTCTCCGCTTGCCGACGAATACAAGACCGTGTGGGCGCCGACTCTGTTGCCCTTGTACAGGACCGAGAATCGTCGATCGCCGGCTGCGGCCGGCACGACGATCTCTGTCGCGGCATGAGCGAGGCGAGGAAAGGCGCGACTGACCGCTCCGGCAAGTCCGGCCCCCAGCAGCGCGCGTCGCGAAACAGACTTCGAGCGCCGCATCTGATTTGTGCGGGCAGGTTCGGCTGTGCTCACGACTCTGTGCTCCCACTCCGATTGGGATTTTATCGCGCTCTTGACTATCCAACCCTGGACGGGCATCTCAATTATCAGTCATCTGTTCTGCGGTTGCACCGAGTAGTGGTCGGGATCGCGACTATTTTGCTTGCTCAGATCGATGCGCAGTTGCGACGAGAGGGGAACCGTGCGCTGTCCGTGGCCCGGATCTTGTTCAGATACGGCCCGCACCTGAGCATATTTTTCCCGACCTGTCAGTTAGAAGAAGCTCAGTCCATAACAAGAGACTTGGATGATGCGTCTGTGGACCAAACCAACCGAAGCGAACCCCCACGGGCAGCCGTCGGCCAGGAATCGAACCGCACCCAGTAATTTCCAACCTGGCGTTGTTGGCAGACAGTCGACGATCGTCCCGTCGCACCCGCCGAGCTGGATGGTGATCGAGCCGTCCGCATCCTTCCTTGCTGTGACGCCGTCGATGCCGAGTCGGTCCGCCGCGGCTCACTGGCTCGCTTCGTGATAAGGAGACGTGGGGCGGAGACGACATTTCGAGCTGGTTGGAAACATTTAACTCGCTGATATCGCTTGATTCAGGCGCCCTGGCACGAGCGTTGCACAGCGGGAATACGAACTCGTGATCGATCGAATGGGCATTGCGAAGCCATAATTCCCTCACGAAATCGAAAGTAGTCGTGAGGAGCCGCAGCCCTATGCATCCACGCATGCCGCGACATCGGTTGGGGAGTCTTCGGTCGCCAGCGCGCTTGGCCTCGCTCGTGGACACAACGAAGTTCCACGCCCTGCTCTCGGTCGCCTCGTTCGCTTTCATCCCGCTCGCCGGGTGTCAGTTGAACTCGAAGCCCAGCGCTGCCTCACCTCCCGCCACCGTTTCCGAGCAACTCCATTCCGGTCCGTTTGCGACCGGAACAAGCTTGAGCTTCGACGCGGCGTTGAAGCCACTCGATCCGAGCCCGGTGAAAGAGATCCGAATCGACGCCTCGAACAAACTGATCGATCTCGCGCCGGGCGTGAAGTACAGCGCCTGGACGCTCGGCAACCAGGTGCCCGGCCCGAGCGTCCACGTCCGCGTCGGCGACAAGATCCGCTTCAGCATGACTAACCGCACCAACGAAGTCATGCCGGGCACCGTGCGCAGCGCCCCCCCGATGATGCACTCGATGGATTTTCACTCGGCGATGGGCTCTCCGCAGGACATATTCCACTCGATTGGACCGGGCCAGACCATCTCCTTCGAGTTCACTCCAGCCTACCCCGGTGTTTTCATGTACCACTGCGTGACCCCTCCTATGGTGGAACACGTCGCCTCGGGAATGTACGGTGCGGTGGTGGTGGAGCCCAAGGGCGGCTTTCCCACCAAGGCGGATCGCGAGTACGTGATCGTCCAGAGCGAGTTCTATACCAAACCCGATCCCGAGCGGCGCAAGGTCGAGAACACTCCGGTGTATGTCCTCAACCGCGAGAAGGCGCTGGCCAGAACCCCGACTTACGTCGTGTTCAACGGCCGCTTCAACGGAATGGTGGATAAACCGCTCGTCGCCAGGCCTGGCGAGCGCGTGCGTCTGTTCGTGCTCAACGTCGGGCCCGGAAGCACGTCGAGTTTCCATGTAGTGGGCACCATATTCGAACGGGTGTGGCTGGAGGGCAACCCGCAAAACGAATTGCGCGGAATGCAAACCGTTCTGCTCGGCTCGAGCAGCAGTGCGATCGTGGAGTTCGTGATCCCGGATAAAGGCGACTACATCATGGTAGATCACCATTTCGCCAACGCCACGCGTGGCGCCATCGGCGTAATCAGCGCCTCCGACACCGCCGCCGTACCCGAGAGCAACGACCATGCCCCGGCCGCTGCCATGGAAGATCCCGATGCCGCCAAGGGCAAGCTCACCTTCGAAACCAAATGTGTCCTATGTCATTCGGTCGGCAGCGGCGACAAGATTGGCCCGGATCTGCTCGGCGTCACCCGGCGGCATGCAGACACCTGGCTCACGAAGTGGCTGCTCGCGCCCGAAAAGATGCAAAAAAACGACCCGGCCGCAAAGGCGCTGATCGCGATGTACAAGGTGCCGATGCCCAACCCTGGCTTGAGCCGCAACGAGGTGCAGCAGATTCTGAAGTACTTCCACTGGTCTGATCGGCACGACACGCTGGTGAAAAACTGACGCCGGGACCGACGGCCGCCGAGCTCGAATCGCTCGAATGAAGCACTCGTTGGTCGTCTTCGCGCTTGCGCTGTTTGCGCAACCCGCGCTAGGGTGCGAAATCTGCGTCGAGGATCAAATCGCGGCGACGTATGATCACGGGGTTCTGGTCAGAGCGGAAGCTGCGGGGCGGAATGTGTTGTTTGCGGCGCTGCGGGGCAATGCCGTGAGCGCCGCGCGAAGCGAGGCGATAGTGCGGCAAGCCATCTCGAGCCTAAGCGGGGTGGACCGAAGCAGCATCCGCCTTTCCGCCGTACCGCCCTGCGCGTCTTTTGCGTGGGACCCGAAACGTTACGCCCCCGGCGCCATTCTGCGCGCGGTCAACGCTAAGCTGGCCAAGAACGGATTGTCGTTGGTCGCACTTCGCATAGTTGGCCAGGACGAGTGATTTGATCCGGTTGCCGCGTGACTGGATGGAATTCAAGACGCAACCCCAAGTCTGTCGACCGACAGTCTCGATCTGACTTACGGAACGATCGCTGGCGAGATGTCATATCAAATCGAATACTTTGCAGGTTGAGCCTCGCTCGGCTCCCCGAGTAAGGCAAATCTGGGCGCTCTTGGTCATTGATGATAGTGGTCAGGCGGGCAGTTCATACGGCAGCAGGCGGTCGAATTCTCTTTTCACTACTGCATAGCGCTTGCGCCCACTCGTACCAGGATCCGTCGTACACCTTCCAGTTGCTCCGGCCAAGGTCCGACAAACCAAGGAACAGCAGGTTGGAGTGCAACTGCTCGGCCAACATGCGCTCCGTACGGATCACATACAACAACATACGCACTTGGCGATATCCGTCCTTGACCAAGGTCAACCATCTTGGCGTAAGCCGCGCGGCTGAGTCGCGGCGATCCGATTTGCGATAGATCAAACCGCATCGATGGATCTACGAATAGCATGCCATTCTCCGCAAATTGCCAATCATTTGTGTTCAGACGGTGCGATAACAAAGGAGGGAAGAAGATGAGCGCGAAACTGTGGTGCAGGCTTGTTGCAGTTGGTCTCTTAGCGGTCTTCACAACGGTCCCCGCGGCTTGGGCGGATAAGACCGTGATAGAGAAGGGTCGTGTTGTGTATCACATCGTCAAGGTGGAAGTAATGGAGGTCGGCAACGTACCAGGTCACATATTGGCAATCGGGGATCAGAGGGGGCTGACTACCGTCGATACGGGTGAGGTGGCCACCTGGTCGACCAAGGTCGTTCTCGACCTCACGAATGGAACTGGACCGCATCAAGCGTATACGGTAACCACCTTTGAGGACAAGTCCACGGCGATTACGCAGAGCAAAGGCGTCACGACCGCCCATCCCGATGGAACCTCCACTTTTGAGGGCACATTCACCTACATCGGTGGCACCGGCCGATTCGCCGGCATCAAAGGCGGCGGATCCTATGCCGGCAAGCGCATGGCGCCCCTGACCCCGGGAGTCCCAGTGGACCTTTTCCAGGACTATAGTGCGACATACACCCTGCCGTCCCAGTGATCTCAGCAGCGGCCCTTCCTTGAGCATCATGGCGTGTGAGCCATTCGCGGCGCGTACAAGGTGTTGCGCCGGGCTACTCGGGCGCTGACGGCCAAATTTGCCCCCATTTGCGGCACGCCCTGTCTTGCCGATAGAGCGATCTATCGGCTGCGCGAGCCGTTGTCAGCGCTCGTTGAGGCACTGAATTTCCGGGCCATCGAGCTTGCGCGCGCTGCTCGGAGCGCGCGACGCGTCAAGACGATGGGGGTTGGTCCGCTGCGGGATAGCGGGGCTCGTACATGAGATGTCGGATTTCGGCGCGCACGTCCTGTGGCGGTGGCTTGGACGCATGTCCCTGCGCATAGGCAGTCGCGGCGACGGTGGCGGCCACTGCTGCGGCGGCATCGCGAAGACGCGACGCGGACGGAAAGATCCGCCCTTGCTGGAGATCAGCATCCGAAACCTCCCGCGATAGCGTAGCGGCCGCAGCCAGGAACATATCGTCGGTGACGCGTGTCGCGCCGCATGCCAGCAGGCCCAGACCCACCCCCGGGAAGATGTAAGCGTTGTTCGCCTGGCCCGATTGGACGAGATTCCTTTCGACGCCGATCGCATGCGTCTGTCGACCGTGCACGCGACGCCGGAGGGCGTCACGCTCTACTGCAAGGGCGCGCTCCAATCCGTACTACCCCTGTGCAGCCGCATCCTGGTGGACGGGGAGGCGCGTCTGATCGAGCGCGGGCTGCCCGAGCAAATCATCGCGGCCGAGGAGAGCATGGCCGAGCAGGGCTGCGCGTCCTCGTTCGCGGAAGGCAAACCGCTGTGGAGGGATGAAGCCGCCAAGACGTTACTCGGGCACCGTGCGCTGCGCGAGCTCGTACGCATCCACCTCGTCCGCGAGATGGCGAACGCAAGGAGCGACCTGCACTGCAAATGCAGGTGCTGCGGTCAATCCGCGCAGGGCTTCCGGTAGCTGCGCAAGAGAGGATGACGCCCGCTGCCGAACCTCTGTAATCGGAACGCGACCTGCGATCCGCTTCCCTGCGCGCATGACCGGCTGCATCAACGGCACGCCCTCGGAGCTTTGCCCTTCGAGCGTTAGCACGTCGCTCAGCATGCGGTTCGAGGCATCGATCGTGCGGTATACCTGCTTTCGCCCAGGCCACGTGGCTTTCCCTTCAGAGCGCTTCCGTCGCGCCCGTCCGGCATACTCCTGCAGCTTGTAGGCGCAATCCAGACCGGGTGCATCCTGCGAGGTGACAAGGTTGGTGCCGATGCCGAAGCCATCGATCGGTGCGTCTTTCGCGAGGCGGGCAACCAGATACTCGTCGAGGCCGCCGCTGGCGAAGATCTTCACCTCGGTGAGGCCTCCGCCGTCGAGAATTCGGCGCACCTGGCGTGCATGGGCACCGAGATCTCCACTGTCGATGCGGACGGCGGCTACTCGAATCCCGGCTTCCCGCAACCGCGGCGCGAGCGATACGACTTTGCCTGCGGCCGCCTCCGTGTCGTAGGTATCGATGAGCAACGTCGAGCCCTTCGGATACGCACGCGCGAAGCGCTCCAACGCAACTGCCTCGTTGTCGTACGCCTGGACGAAGGAATGAGCCATCGTCCCGTAGAGCGGGATGCCGAAACGCTCTCCAGCCAGGATCGTTGCGGTACCGTCGAATCCCGCGATGTAGGCAGCGCGTGCGGCGAGCAGGCCGGCTTCTGCGCCATGCGCTCGACGCAGGCCGAAATCCACGAGGGTTCTGCCCGCAGCCGCCAGTACGAAGCGAGCTGCCTTGGAGGCGATGAGCGTCTCGAGGTGCAAGAGATTGACGATTCGGGTTTCCACCAGTTGCGCTTCGGGCAGCGGAGCCGCGACGCGCAGAACGGGTTCGTCCGGGAAGAACACCGTCCCCTCGGGGAGCGCATCGACATCGCCTGTGAAGCGGAAGCTGCGCAGGCGATCGAGGAACCCGTCGCTGAATCGATCCAGGCTCCGGAGCCAGGCAATGTCGGCATCCGTGAAGCGCACCTCTTCGAGGTAATCGAGCACCTGCTCGAGACCCGCAGCCAGAAAGAAGCTGCGAGTCGGGGGCAGCTTGCGGACGAAGAACTCGAACGCCGCAGGGGCGGTCATCCCGGTCTCGTAGTAGGCCTGCATCATCGTGAGTTGATACAAGTCTGTCAGCAGCGCACCGCGCGAGAGCTCTCTTTCCCCGAGCACGTCATGTTCAGAAGGTGTCATTTCGATGTGGGCGCCCGCGCCGTACCGGCCTGGATCTGGTGTCCTGATAGCTCCAATCGACACCATACCGATTTTCCGCCCACGCGGCGTGATCCACGTCAAGCCCGATCGTTCCGGGATCGCGCCTGGTGCTTGCGGAGACCCGGTGTCCGCGGCTCAGCCTGCGTCGTCGCAGATCGGCTTGATGCATGTCAATTGCCGGGTGGGCGGCAGTGGTATAAACACTCAATGCTTGCCCCCCAAGACATAGTGGATCCAAGCCATGGACACCAGTCTCTTTACACGGCGTTCGGACTACGAATGGGAGATCGTCCCGCACGGCGCGATGCGTGTGCCCGCTCTCATCTACGCGAGCGAATCGCTGATTCGCGATATGGACCACAAGGTCTACGAGCAGGCGGTCAACGTCGCCACACTGCCGGGGATCGTGAAGGCCTCCTACGCCATGCCCGATGCGCACTGGGGCTACGGCTTCCCGATCGGCGGGGTCGCGGCGTTCGACCCCGACGAAGGTGGCGTCGTATCGGCCGGCGGTGTGGGTTTCGACATCTCCTGCGGCGTGCGCTGCCTGCACACCGGGCTCGGGCGCGCAGACGTCCTTGCGGTGCAAAAGGATCTGGCCGACCTGCTGTACTCCCGCATCCCCGCGGGCGTGGGCAGCACCGGTACGATCCATCTCGACGCGGTGGAGATGGAGGCGATGCTGGTGGGCGGGGCGCGCTGGGCAGTGGAGCGCGGCTGGGGTTTGCCCGAGGATCTGGAGCGCACCGAGGAGCACGGGCAGATGCTGCATGCGAAGCCGGGCAACGTCTCGCAACACGCGAAGAGCCGCCAGCGCGACGAGATGGGTACGCTGGGCAGCGGCAACCATTATCTCGAGGTGCAGGAAGTGACGGCAGTCTACGATGCCCCGGCGGCTCGGGCCTTCGGGCTCGAGCAGGGAGACATCGTGGTCATGATCCACTGCGGATCGCGCGGGCTCGGGCACCAGATCGGCACCGAGTTCCTGAAGAAGATGGCGATCACCGCGGCGAGCTACGGGATCCAGCTTCCAGATCGCGAGCTCGCGTGCGCGCCGATCAATTCGGAGGTGGGCCAGGAATACCTCGGCGCCATGCGTGCGGCAATCAACTGTGCGCTCGCGAATCGGCAGATTCTCACGTACTTGGTGCGCAAGGTGTTCGCCGACGTTCTGCCACAAGCGCGCCTGCCTCTGCTATACGACGTCTCCCACAACACCTGCAAAGTGGAGGAGCATGGTGTGGACGGCGCGCTACGCAAGCTCTACGTCCACCGCAAAGGCGCCACGCGCGCGTTCGGCCCCGGCCATCCGGACGTACCCGAGCCGCTGCGCGCTGTCGGCCAGCCGGTGTTGATCGGCGGCTCGATGGGGACCGGCTCGTACGTGCTCACGGGTACGAAGGAATCCGAGGACAGGTCCTTCAGCTCCGCCTGCCACGGTGCGGGGCGGGCGATGAGCCGCCATCAGGCGTACCGAACCTGGAAGGGCCGGCAGGTGATCGATGAGCTGGCCACTCGGGGCATCTTGATCCGGAGCCCTTCCTCGCGCGGTGTGGCGGAGGAAGCCCCCGGTGCCTACAAAGACGTCTCGGCGGTGGTAGATGTCGCCGACGCGGCCGGCCTTGCGCGCAAAGTGGCTCGCGTCGAGCCGCTCATCTGCGTCAAAGGCTAGCCTGGATAATTCATGAAGACGCCCCGAGCGGTCGCGCCAATGCGGGTCGGGTCGGTCGAGGGTACAGTGGCGTAAGCGACACGCACCATGTCTGCAGCTGCTGCCACTTCGCAGATCACTCTGTTCGTCGTCGGCGACGTGATGACGGGACGCGGGATCGACCAGATCCTCGCGCACCCTTGCGACCCCGCGATCCACGAGCGCTATATGCAGAGTGCTGTGGGCTACGTCGAGATCGCGGAGGAGAGGAACGGCCGCATCCCGCGCGCTGTGGACCCTTCGTATATCTGGGGCGACGCTTTGGACGAGCTCGAGCGCGTCGGGCCCGACGCGCGCATCATCAACCTCGAAACCGCGGTCACCCGCAGCGACGACTGGGCCGGCAAGGGCATCAACTACCGGATGAACCCGGCCAATATCGCCTGCTTGTCCGCGGCGCGGATCGACTGCTGCGCGTTGGCGAACAACCACGTGCTCGACTGGGGGACCGCAGGCCTGCTCGAGACTCTGGACACGCTGCATGTCGCCGGGTTCAAGACGGCGGGCGCAGGAAAGAGCCGCATCGACGCCGAAGCGCCCGCCAAGATCGCACTCCCGGGAAACCGCCGGGTTCTCGTCTTCTCGCTCGGTGCCGAAAGCAGCGGAGTTCCACCGCAGTGGGCCGCAACCGGCCGTAGCCCGGGCGTCGACTTTCTCTCGGACCTCTCGGAGCGCACCGTGGAACGCATCTCCCGGAGTGTCCGAGCGATCAGGCGGCCGGGAGACATTGCGGTCGCGTCGCTTCACTGGGGCCCGAACTGGGGCTACGAGATCGCAGCCGAGGAAGTGCGCTTCGCGCACCAGCTCATCGAACACGCCGGCATCGACCTGATCCACGGCCACTCGTCGCATCACGCGAAGGCGATCGAGGTGTTCCGCGGCAAGCTCGTCCTCTACGGCTGCGGCGATTTCATCAACGACTACGAGGGAATCACCGGATACGAAGCGTTCCGCGGCGATCTGGGCCTCATGTACTTTCCGATGCTCGACGCGGGAACAGGCCGACTTCTCGGGTTGGATCTCGTTGCCACGCAGATGAAGCGCTTTCGCGTCCAGCGCGCTTTGGAGCCCGACGCTCGCTGGCTGTGCTCCATGCTCAATCGTGAGGGCGGCCGGTTTGGTACCAGCGCCGAGCTGGAGCCGGGCAGCCGACTCGTGCTGCGATGGAAGGAGCCGGCGGCAGATGCTCGCATCGGACGCATCTGAGTACCGCGTTGCAGAGGCAGTCAGTTTTTCCGTCAAATCCGTCGTCACCGCTGCCTGAGGCACTGAATTTCCGGGCCATCGAGCTTGTGCGGGCTGCTCGCAGCGCGAGATGCGTCAAGACGATGGGGGTTGGTCGGCTGCGGGATACCGGGGCTCGTATATGAGACGTCGGATCTCTGCGCGCACGTCCTGTGGAGGGGGCTTGGACGCATGTCCCTGCTCATAGGCAGTCGCAGCGACGGTGGCGGCCACTGCTGCGGCGGCATCGCGAAGGCGCGACACGGGCGGAAAGATCCGCCCTTGCTGGAGATCAGCATCCGAAACCTCCTGCGAGAGCGTAGCGGCCGTAGCGAGCAACATGTCGTCGGTGACGCGGGTCGCGCCGGAGGCCAGCAGGCCCAGACCCACCCCCGGGAAGATGTAAGCGTTGTTCGCCTGGCCCGGTGCATGAACCCGCCCGGAAAGCGCCACTGGATCGAAGGGGCTGCCGCTAGCGAAAATAGCTTGTCCGCGCGTCCACGCATAAGCTTGCTCGGCCGTGCATTCGGCCTTCGACGTCGGGTTCGACAGCGCGAACACGATCGGTCGTGAGCTTACGCGAGCCATCGCGGCGAGCACCGGCTCCGAGAAGGCGCCGCTTACTGCGCAGGCGCCGATGAGTGCAGTGGGCTCGAACTCCCCAATGATGGCCAGGAGATCGGACTGGGGTGCACGGTCCTGCGCGAACGGACGCTTGTGCGGGGCCAGGTCAGCGCGGCTCGCGACCAGCAATCCATGGGAGTCGACGAACAGGCACCGCCGCCTCGCCTCGGGGTCGGACAGGCCCTCGCGCCGCATGGCTTGGATCACCAGCCCGCCGATCCCGAGGCACGCTTCGCCGGCGCCCACGAAAAGAATGCGCTGATCGGCGAGACGCGTCCCGGTAACCCGGACCGCCGAGTACAGTCCGGCCAGACCCATGGCTCCTGTGCCTTGGATGTCGTCGTTGAAGCAGCACAACCGCTCCCGATACCGCTCGAGCAGGCCGAATGCGCAGTGGTTGTTGAAGTCTTCGAACTGTACGATCACGTCCGGAAAAACGCTCTGCGCCGCGGAAACGAACTCTTCGAGCAATGCATCGTAGCCTTCGCCGGTGAGGCGTGGCTCGCGGGTGCCGAGATAGAATGGATCGCGGCGCAGCCGCTCGTTGTTCGTCCCCACGTCGATCGTCACGGGCAGGCAGAGCTCCGGCGGCACGCCGGCGCATATCGTGTACAGCGCGAGCTTGCCGATGGGAATACCCATCCCATTGGCACCCAGATCGCCCAGGCCGAGGATTCGCCCCCCGTCGGTGACGACGATGATGCGGGCGCGGCTGCGGGGCCAGTGCCTCAGGACCTCGGCGATACGGCCGCGGTGCCGCGCGGCTATGTAGAGTCCGCGGGGGCGCTCATAGATCCGGCTCCAGTCCAGGCACGCCTCACCCACGGTCGGCGTGTAGATGATCGGGAGCATCTCCTCGAGATGGTCGAGGACGACCCGGTAGAACACCGTCTCGTTCTCGCGCTGCAACGCGCTCAGGAAGAGGTACTTGTCCAGCGGGCGCGCCTTCGCTCGCACCGCCTCGAGCACCCGCGCCACCTGCTCGGCCAGCGACTC
>JBGPMS010000088.1:0-16148 GCA_041487115.1 Gammaproteobacteria bacterium | reverse complement strand
GCTGCTGGTCGACGCGGTCAAGCGCGGCTCCTCCGACATTCACTTCGAGCCCGAATTCGCGTTCCTGCGCATTCGCTACCGCATCGACGGCGTTCTGGAGCAGGTGCGCAGCCTGCACAAGAACTACTGGCCGGGTATCGCCGTACGCCTGAAGGTCATCAGCGGCATGAACATCGCCGAGACGCGCGCGCCGCAGGACGGGCGCATCTCGCTCAATCTCAACGGCCGTCCGGTGGATTTCCGCGTGGCGACGCAGCCCACCATCCACGGCGAGAACATCGTGCTGCGCGTGCTCGACCGGGAAAAGTCCATCATCAGCCTGGACCAGATGAAGCTGCCCAAGCACGTGCTCAACATCTTGAGCCTGATGCTGGCGCGCCCCGAAGGTATCCTGGTGCTCACCGGCCCCACTGGCAGCGGCAAGACCACGACCCTCTATTCGCTGCTGTCGCAGCTGAACGTCGAGTCGGTCAACATCATGACCCTGGAGGACCCGGTCGAGTACCCGGTCGCGCTCATGCGCCAGACTTCCGTCAACGAAGCAGCCAAGATGGACTTCGTCAACGGTATCCGCTCGATGATGCGGCAGGACCCGGACATCATCCTGGTGGGCGAGGTGCGCGACAAGGACACCGCGGAGATGGCGTTCCGCGCCGCCATGACCGGTCACCAGGTGTTCACGACGCTGCACACCAACTCTGCGCTGGGTGCCTTCCCCCGGCTGTTCGACATCGGCATCCTGCCCGACATCATCGCGGGCAACGTCATCGGCATCATCGCCCAGCGGCTGGTACGCATGCTGTGCGCCCACTGCAAGGAGGCCTACAGCCCGAGCAAAGAGGAGCGCCAGGTGCTGGGACTGCAGGCCGACGCCAGCCTCAAGATCTACCGGCCCACCGGCTGCAAGCACTGCAACTTCCGCGGCTACCGTGGCCGTACCGCGATCATGGAGATCCTGCGCATGGACGGCGACCTGGACGAGCTGGTGGCGCGGCGCGCCACCGCCAGGGAGATCCGCACGCTCGCCATAGAGAAGGGCTTCCGCCCGCTGATGGAGGAGGGCGTGGCGCGCATCCTGGACGGCAGCACCAGCGTTGCCGAAGTGGCCCGCTGCGTCGACCTGACACAACGCTTTCACTGACATCCGCGCGGGGCTTACAAACAGACACGCCGGTTGCGTCGTACTCTGATACCTTAATCTCGAGCCTATGCCCGCCTTTCACTACAAAGCCATCGACAAACTTGGCCGCCCGGCACGCGGCAAGCTGGACGCCGCCAACGATGTCGACCTGGAGCTGCGGTTGAAGCGCATGGGCCTGGACCTGATCACGTTCCGGGCCATGCGTACCGGCGGGGCCTCGCTGGCAAAGGGGAACGTCACACGCCGCGACCTGATCGGGTTCTGTTTCGATCTGGAGCAGATCTCCCGGTCGGGCATCCCTATCATCGAAGGACTGCGCGACCTGCGCGACGGCACCGACAACCCGCGCTTCCGTGAGATGTTGTCCTCGGTGCTGGAGGACATCGAAGGCGGAAAGATGTTATCCCAGGGGCTGGCGGGATTTCCCAATGTGTTCGGCTCGGTATTCGTGAGCCTGGTGCGAGCCGGCGAGCAATCCGGCCGCGTCACCGAGGTGTTCGAGAGTCTGGGCAACGCGCTCAAGTGGCAGGACGAACTGGTGTCGCAGACACGCAAGCTGCTGATCTACCCGGTCATGGTGCTGGTGGTGGTGACCGGGGTGGTGATGTTCCTGCTCATCTACCTGGTGCCACAAGTGGTGACCCTGCTCAAGAGCATGGGCATGCAGCTTCCGCTGCAGACCCGGATACTCATCGGGCTGTCCAACTTCGTCGTCCATTTCTGGTACCTGGTGATCCTGGTCCCGATCGTAACCGTGGCGGCGATCGGCTACTTCATCCGGACCAACCCGAAGGGCACGTACTATTTCGATTACATCAAGCTGCGCATGCCCGTCACCGGCGCGATCCTGCAGAAGATCATCCTGGCGCGCTTCGCGAACTTCTTCGCGCTCATGTATCAGTCCGGCATCACCATTCTGGACGCCATCAAGACCAGCGAGGAGATCGTCGGCAACCGGGTTATCGCCGACGGCCTGCAGCGCGCCGGCCAGCAGATCAATTCCGGAGAGAGCATGAGCGAGGCCTTTCGCAACCTCGGCCTGTTCCCGCCACTGGTCATCCGCATGATGCGGGTGGGTGAGAGCACCGGCGCGCTCGACACGGCGCTGCTGAACATCAGCTACTTCTACACGCGGGACGTGCGCGAAGCCATCGACAAGGCACTGAAGTTGCTTGAGCCCACCATGACTCTCGTCCTGGGGGGGATCCTCGCGCTGATCCTGTTCTCGGTGCTCACGCCGATCTACGACATCCTCGGGAAGCTCAAGATCTAACATGGCCCGCAAGCTCGTTCTCTGCGCCACATCCTCGCTCTTGACGGCCGGGGTGTGGACCGGCCGTCAGCTGGACTCGGTATGCAGCTTCGAGGACGACGAGGAGGGCCAGCAGGCTTTCGCCAGTCTCCTGCGCACTGCAGACGGCATGCCGGTCTATCTGATGGTCAACACGGTAGACGAGGACTACCGGTTCGAGACGCTGCCTCACACCTCGGGCAAAGATCGCCGGGATATGGTGGAGCGCAAGCTCAAGCAGCTCTACCGCAGCACTCCCTTCTATGGCGCGAGCCTCCTGGAGCGTGAGGAAGGCAAGCGACGTGACGACCGCTTTCTGTTCGCCGCTCTGACCAACCCCGAAGTACTCGACCCATGGCTGCGGATACTCACGGCAAGTGGGCTGCCGATCGCCGGGGTGTTTCCCGTGCCGATGGTCACCTTGGGCCTGATCAAGACGCTCGACCTGACGGAGCCCAACCTGTTGCTGGTGTCCAAGCACGAGGCAGGAGTGCGGCAAACGTTCTTCAAAGACGAGCGCTTCCGCATCAGCCGCCTGACCCCGATCCGCGCCGGCGGCAACCTCATCGAATCCTGCGCCGAGGAGATCCGCAATACGCGGATGTATCTCGACGCGCTCAACGTCACGCACGTGGACGACCTCCTCGCCGTCGTCGTCCTGGACCAGGACGACAGCCTGGCGACGCTGAGCGATGCGGTGCTGAGGGGCCGGCGCAACATGCAGGCCGTGCGCGTGAGTCCCCAGGACATCGTGACCAAGGTAGGGATCGACCGCGCCGCCCTGGCCGCGAGCCAGGATGCGTTGCACCTGTACCTGCTCGGGCAGCAGAAGTCGCCGGACTTCAACCTGGCGCCGCCGGCGCTCACCAGCGGATACAGGCGCCATCTGATGAGCCGCGGGATCCTTGCGGCCAGTGTGGGCGTCGGTGTGCTCGCCATCGCCTGGTGCGCCATAAACCTCTACCAGACCATGAGCCTGAAGGGCGAAGCGCAGACCATCGCGAACACGACGCGCCAGGAGCATGCCAGATACCAGGACATCACCCGCAGCTTCCCCCCCACACCGGTAACCACGGACAAGCTCCAGCTCACGGTGGACGTCGCGGGACGCATCGCCAGCATGGCACGGTTGCCGGACGCCGTCTTCCGCATCATCAGCCAGACCCTCGACCGATATCCGGGCATGCGGCTCACTGGCGTGCAGTGGAGGCTCGGCCGGTTCGGGCAACCGGAGGGCGCCAACGCGTCTGCGTCTGCCGCGCAGTTATCCCAGTCCGCCACCCTGCGGATGGAATTGACCGCGCAGCCCGCCGACATCAAGGGAGCGCTGGCCAGCATCAACACGTTCGTGCGGGAGCTGGGCAAGAGCGACAAGGTGGCCGAAGTCAAGGTCACCAAGATGCCGCTCAACCTCGCGTCCACTGGGAGCCTGTCGGGGAGCACGACCACTGCTCGCCAGGAACAGCCACAGACGTCCCAGTTCGACATCGAGCTGGTGCTGAAACCGGGAGTATGACGCCGTGCTGAACCTGTCCACTCGCGACCTGCGTGCGCTGGCCAAGCCGCTGATCGTGCTCGTCGCGGTGGCAACGGTGGGAGCCGCGGGCGTAGTCTACTCGGCCCGGGCCGTGAAGAACGCTCATGGCGAAGTCTCGGCCCAGGAGAGTGCGCTCGCCGAGGCACGTAACCGGGTGCAGCAGTCGGGCCAGGAGAAGGGGCTTATCGATCGCTACGTCGAGCCCTATCGGCAACTGGAGCATGCCGGCATCGTCGGCGAGGAGCAGCGGATCACCTGGATCGACGCGTTGCGTGCAGCCAACCGGGAGGCCGATTTGTACGGCGTCGACTACGACTTGGGCCCGCAGCAGCCGTATTCTTTCATGAGCGAGGTCAACGCCGGATCGTTGCCGGTGCATCAATCCATCATGAAGCTACGCTTGGGGCTGCTGCACGAGGGTGACCTGTTTCGCTTCTTTCAGGCGCTGGCGGCGCAGAAGGCCGGCAGCTTTTCCGTCAATACATGCAGCCTGCAGCCCCTGCCGGTCAATTTAGCGGTACCGGTGAACCAGCCCACATTGCGAGCCGAGTGCGAGCTGGCATGGATCACCATAGCCGGCCCGAACCCCCAGGAGGGCAAATCGTGACGCGGATGGTCTGGGCATTCCTGCTGGTGGGTTGCCTGGCAGTTCCGGCGTTCGCCGACGAGCCGCCGCTGGGCCGGCTGTTTCTCACCCCCGAGCAACGTGCCGCACTTGACAATGCCCGGCGCAACAGAATCCGGGCCGAGGCCCTGGCCGCCGCCGCCGACAATAAACCCAAGATACCGGTGGCCAAGAGCGTAACGATCAACGGCGTCGTCAGCCGTAGCGACGGCGAGTCCACCGTCTGGGTCAACGGTCGTCCGACTGACGGCGAGACGGAGGACGGCATGCGCGTGGTCATCTCGCCCGGGACGAATTCGTCGGTGGTGGTGCGCGAGCCGGAGAAGGGCCGCCGGGTCCGTCTCAAGGTCGGGCAGCACGCCGATATGGTGACCGGCCGGGTGCAGGAAGGCTACGAGGCACGCCGCTTGCAAGCGGTCGAGGCTGCGGCGAGCGCGCAGAGAGCACCTGCCGCGCCTGCAGACCAGAACCAGGCCCGGCGGCAGCGCCGTCCGGACAATGAAAAGTCACCGGAAAGTGAACTTGAAGCGAATGAGCCCCAGCAGACCCAGGATGAGACGGTTCGGAAATGATGCCCGAACCGGCATGCAAGGAAGGCAAGCCGGACAAGCACTGCTTATTTTTCTGGCGCTGCTCGCGGTAATCATCGTGGCAGCCTCCGTAACCGTTGCGCGAGGCACGCAACAATCGACCTCCTTCCGAGCGGCGCAGACCCAGGTGGCGTTGAATGCGGCCAAACAGGCGTTGGTTGGCTATGCCGCTGGCGTTGCGCTGACGTGCCCGTCTAGCGGTTGTTTTCGCCCAGGAGAGCTGCCTTGCCCGGACCTCGTGAACAACGGACTCGCAAACGCAGCTGGCTGCGCAAATGCCAATCAACGGCTAGGCCGGCTGCCCTGGAAAACGCTAGGGCTTCCGGACTTGCGTGATGGATCGGGCGAACGCCTTTGGTATGCAGTGTCCTCGAGCTTCGTGAACAACCCCCGCACCGGGTATGCAGTGTCCTCGAGCGTCGTGATCGACCCCAGCACCGCGTGCACCACCCCTAACGCTACGGGGTGCTTGAACAGCAACACTTCGGGAACAATTACCGTCAGAGATCAATCGGGCATGGTGGTGAATGATGGCGCCAATCAGGCTACCGCGGCCATTGCCGTGGTTATCGCCCCTGGCTCGGCGCTGTCACGGTTTGACGGAACCGCGCAGGACCGCAGTTGCGCTGGCGACGGCAACATGGCGTTTTGCCTTCAGAACAGGATTTGTAGCAGCGTAAATACCGCTTTGTGCAAGCCGATCAACTACCTTGATATCTCGCCCTCGGGCGAAGACAACATGAACTTCACGGATGGTTCGAGCACTGATGGGTTTATCACCGGCCCGATTTTGGGTTCGAGCAACGTCGTGGTGCTCAACGATGTTGTTACGGCAGTGAGCTATGCCGACCTCATGCCTGTGGTTCAACGTCGAGTAGCACAGGAGGTCATGAATTGCCTCCAAAGCTATGCGATTGACTCCAGCGGCAATCCCAACGTCAACGGAGGTTACGGACACTACCCGTGGGCGGTTGATGCGACAACAGCATTTCCTGTCAATGGCAGCTCGACGTTCTTCGACACCGAGGACATCCGCTTCGGACACGTGCCGGACAACCAGTGGCTGACCAAGACGCAATGGAGCTTGCGGCAGCCCCCTCTAAGCTATACCGCCACGAATTCCCTGTATTGGCCGGCGACCTGTGCAATGGGAGGAGGGGTCGGAGTGAGTCCCGCAGCGTGGTGGATGAATTGGAAGGCGGTGGTGTTCTACGCCGTAGCGCAAGGCTATTCTCCGGATGCGACTCCACTTGGCTGCACGGGGACGAACTGTCTCACCGTCAACCCGCCTTCGACATCCAATAGCACCAAAGTAGTCGTCCTGGTGGCCGGCCGAGCGCTGGCGGGTCAATCGCGCACAAGCGCGGACCTAGATACACCCTCGATGTACCTCGAGCTCACCAATCCTACGAGCGATCCCGCAGGCCTCAGCAACACCACCTATCAAGCGGCACAGACGAGCCCTACTTTCAATGACGTAGTGGTATACCAATGAGCGTAAGAGGATTCCTCGGTCGGTATCCCACTGTTCGACGCGGGCGCGGGTTCACGCTCGTCGAGCTCGCAGTAGTGGTGCTTGTCGTCGGGCTGCTGATCGGCTCGCTGCTGGTCCCATTGTCGACTCAAGTCGACCAGCGCAACATGGCCGAAACCCAGCGTCGGCTCGAGGACGCCCGTGAGGCCTTGATAGGGTTTGCCATTGCCAACCAGCGCTTCCCGTGCCCGGCTTCGAGTGCCAGTAACGGCGTGGAGAGTTTCTGCACGGATGGGGACAACACCCACCCACTCGCATCCTGTGGGCCAACCATCACCCCGCAAAATCACGGAAGGTGCTCAAATCCTTATGACGGCTTCGTTCCTGGGGTGCAACTGGGCCTGAACAACCTGGACGCATCCGGCTACGCGCTCGATGCCTGGCCATCGGACCAGAGCCGAATCCGATACGCCATTACCCCTCAGCCAAATATCGCAATCCCTGGCATTGCTGTTTGCACGGGCACCCCCAAGGGTTGTCCGGCCTTTACCACATCAGGCAGCATGCGCGCCGTCGGTATCAGCGCTCTCGCAGGTAGCATCACCTCGTACCTTTGGGTCTGCGCCAACGCCGCTTCGATCAACTTAGTCCTTGGTACCTGCACACCCGCAACCAATGTGCTCGCCGGTGGCAACGCAGTGTTGGTGGTCTACTCTCTCGGCAAGAATGGCACGGCGGCGGCCAGCGCGGACGAGTTAGCCAACCTGAACGGGGACAAGTTCTTCGTGAGCAAAACCTACTCGTCATTTTCGAGTACGGAGTTTGACGATCAGCTGTTGTGGGTCTCTGGCTACACGATGGTCAGCCGTCTGGTGGCGGCAGGAGTGCTGCCATGATGGGTGGCCCGGCGCGATCCGGCCAGTCCGCCGGGACGCACGGCATCCGGTGAGTCCCGGCGCGCCGCTGAGGACGGCAAACCCGAAACCAGATGGGGCCTGTGGACCCGTCCTCACCCGATATGCATATGCAGCGCGGCGGCGCCGCGCTCCTGGCGATCATCGTCGTCGCGGTCCTCGGCCTCATACTGGCCACGCTGTTCATCATGAGTGGCCGCGCAGACGACGCGGGCGCGCGCGATCGCGTCACGCTCCTGGCTCTCGTGCAGGCGAAAGAGGGACTCATCGCCTATGCGGTGTCCGCGCAACCGGATACCTACGCGAAGCGTCCAGGAGACTTCCCCTGTCCCGATCTTGACAATGACGGCGATGCCGAAATTACCTGTTTCTACGCCAATCAACGTATTGGGCGGTTGCCCTGGAAGACGCTCAGGTTGCCAGATCTGCGCGACGGCCATGGCGAACGGCTGTGGTACGCCCTATCCACGACGTTCCAGCGCAAGACCTTCAATCAGTGCCCGACGCCGGGCGGCCCAGCCTGTCTCAACAGCGATACGCGCGGCACGCTCACGGTTCGGAACAGCGGGGGCATCGTAGTACTGGACGGCAGCAGTGCGGCCGGTGGTGCTATCGCCGTGCTCTTGGCCCCTGGTCCGGTCCTCACCCGGCTGGGCAAGACAGAGCCGCAGGATCGCAGTTGCGTCGGCGACGCCAACTTGCAAAAGTGCGAACAGAGCGGCGTATGCACGGGTCCATCGAGCGCGCGCTGCCAAGCGAGCAACTATCTCGATATAGTCGGTCCCACCGTGCTGTCGATCCGAGGCGCTCGTGACTCGACGGAGGACAACGCGGATTTCTCCGACGCCGACAGGGACAACGGACTGATCGGCGGCCCCGTTCGCGACAGCAATGGCAACGCGGTTGTGAACGACATCCTGCTCGCTATCACCTACCAGGACTTGATGCCGCTGCTACAGCAGCGCATCGCTGGTGAAGCGCTGAAATGCCTGCATGACTACGCGAACACGGGAACGGGCCGCTATCCTTGGGCGGCCCCGGTCAATGCCGATTTCCGTGAAGCTCTGTCCGATCTCAAGGGAGAGCGGTGGGGACGGCTTCCACAGGTTCTCGCCGCCACCAAGGATACAAACACAGCGATGAACGCGACGTGGCCGGCCGACTGCCCGATCTCGATGGACGTGTCGAAGAAGGCGTGGTGGGCCGACTGGAAGGACCAGGTGTTCTTCGCGGTGGCGCCGGACTACGGCCCGGACGCGGCCGCACCGGCCTGCTCCGGTGGCTGCCTCACGGTGAACCCGCCGTCTACGACCGCGGACAAGCGCGTCGTGGTTCTCGTAGCTGGCCGGGCGTTCGCGTCGCAAGCACGGGGAGTGGGTGCCCCGTCCTCGAACTATCTGGAGGCCTCGAATGCGTCAGGGGGAACCCGGTTCGAGCGCGGACCGGCGACTTCAACTTTCAACGATGTTGTGGTTTTCGAGTAGGCGGCCAAGCCTGTGATGGGGTGCGGAGCCGCTCGCGGAGGCCCGATGCTCTTATGCGAACGGAGATCGCGGCGCCTCCAGGGCCGAGGTTCACAACCTGCCGCTTTGGGTGCCGCACTTTTTGCAGGTCAGCCAGATGACGTGTGCAGTGCTGACGTCCCCATCGACGCTGCATCGCCGACCGGCACGAGCGCAAAGCACACCTTGCCTTTCACGTTGCTGAGAACGACCAGACGATACCCGTTGGCCGCGGCCTGGCGCGCGGCCTGGTACAAGCCAACGCCCAGGCCCTGCAGGGAGGGTACGGGCGCGACGAAAAGCTGCTGGGCAACTTGTTCGCTCAAGGTGTCTCCACTGTCACAGACGGTCAGTACGCATCCCGATTCCCAGGTCAACGTTGCACGAATGCGGATGCCCGGATGTGAGCGCCGCTTGGCCAGAGCGTTCTGCAGGAAGTTGTCGGCCACGCTGTCGAACAGTTCGACCGGCAAATCGGCGGTGTCGGTCAAGCTGGGCGTATCGAACAGGACACCCTCGTGTGCATAGCGCTGCTGGATCTCACGCCACCAGTCCGCAGCCGGGGCGGTTTCCTGGCGCACGGTGGCAGTGCGAGTGAGCTTGTCCAGAGTGCCGTGAAGCCTTTGTGTGATCTGCGGGAGCTGGCGCTGAACCAGCCGGCGTACCGCGGCCGCGTCGCGCTCGTCGCTGGTCTCCACGGCCGAGCACAGGGAGCTCAGGGATTGGAGGAGATTTTTCACGTCGTGGGTGAGGCGGGAACCGGTCTCGTAGATGGCATGCATGTAAGCGTTCTGGCGCTGTTCCTGCTCGCGCCGCTTGGTGTCGTAGTAGTCGGCCATGAGGCGCCCAAGCAGGCGGATGTGCAGGACCAGCGCCGGACTCGGCGACCACCGGGTATACAGCGTGAGCCGCAGGCCCCCGAAGCTGCACTCCGTCCCGTTGCGGGAAAGGTGGCCGGCCATGCCGCGGCTGTTGGAGGTCTGCCAGTCGATGCCCTGAACCCAGGGAAAGGCCGCCATCTCTTCTACCGCCAGCGAAACGAAACGCTCCGCATCGCGTTCGCGGTCGGCCAGGCTGGCAAGACCATGCATCCAGCGCTCGAACGGCATGTCCACGCTCAAAAAGTAACTCGTGAGCAGGTGCCCGATGCCGGCAAAGCCCGCGCGCGGGTCCCACAACCAGGACAGAGTGACCAGGATGGCGCCGATGACGAGCAGTGCCTGGGCCAGCGCTACAACGTAGTCGCCGTGACTGATCTGACGAATAACGAACGCCCCCAGCACCAGCACGACCACCATCAGGAACAGCAGCAGACTGTAGATGAGATCGACGGAGAAGCTGGAGGAGCGACGCGGGCGCTCGGTCTTGACCAGGAAGATCAGCGTAAGCGGGGCCATCGGCCCGTAGCGCACAGCGCTCATGAGCGCATCGCTGAACTCGGTCGCTTCGAACAGGTGCGGGACTACCCATACCAGCAGAATCGCGAGCAGATAAGTCGCTGCGATCAGCGAGACGATGCGCTGGCCGACGTTCTTGATCGCCGGGACCTCGCCGCCGATCAGCGCGAACAGGACCGAAAGCCACAGTGCCATGAGCCACCAGCTCCCGGAGGTCACCAGCAACGCAGCCGCACCCACGATCAGCACCGCCTGGCTCACATACACTTTCTGGTCACCGCGCCACACCGGCTGCCAGAGCAAAAAGCAGCCGAAGTGAAACAGCAGGAAAGCCTTGGATACCGGCGCGTCGATGCCGAAGGCGAGCGCTACGTGCAGACCGAGCAGCATCAGCGCCAGCCAGTCCTGCTGCCGCAGCGACAGCAGCACGCGCAGCACTGCAGGAGGCGGACCGGCCGTATTCATCGTCACGTCGCGCGCCCCAGCCGCAGGTTCACCAACCACGGCTCTTTCCGCCACATCGGGCTCACCCTCTTATGCCACCCGCACTGAGTAAAGTTCTGACCATTGCTCGCTTCACGCTACTGGAAGCGGTGCGCACCCGGCTGCTGGTCATCGTAGCGATCATTCTTGCGATGCTGTTCCTCGGCAGTCTGTTCGTGCAGCACATTTCGGTTACCGAAACGGCCCGCATGCAGACCGGCTTCCTCGCTGCCACCGCGCGCATGGCGGCGGTGTTCGTGCTGAGCCTGCATGTGGCCGGCAGCATGGTGCGGGAGTTCAACGACAAGGGTGTGGATCTGCTCCTTTCCCTCGCGTTGCCCAGAGCTGGATATTATCTTGGCAAGTTTCTCGGCTTCACGGGCATCGCCGTCGCGATCGCTGCCCTGACCACCGCTTCGCTCGTATTCCTCGCGCCGGGACAGGGCCTCGCGCTGTGGGGAGCGAGCCTGACCCTGGAATTGATTCTGGTCGCAGCCTTGGCGCTGTTCTGCGTGATCACTTTCGCCCAGATCATGCCGGCCATCAGCTTCGTCGTCGCATTCTACCTGCTCGCCCGCAGTATCAGTGCGGTACGGCTGCTCAGCGAATCGCCACTGCTCGCATCGAGCGAGTGGACCAACCGTGCTGTTGCCTGGCTGGTAGATGCGCTGGCGTGGCTCCTGCCGGATCTCGACCGATTTACCTCCACCGCCTGGCTGGTGGACCACACCGGAAGCGTGGGAGCGTTGGGGGTGGATGCGCTGCAAACGCTGATCTATGGCGGCCTCCTGGTCGTCGCCGGCCTGTTCGACCTGTACCGCAAGGACCTTTGACCTACATGGCGCAGCGCCCGCTCACCTCCATTCCGCGCCCACTGTTGATGCTGGTGCCGCTGGCCCTTGTGGCCCAGATCGCGTTCGCCGTGTTGCAGCCACGGCCACAGGCGCGCGCGGAGCAGCTGACCATACCACCCTCGGCCGCCGTGCTGCGAGCGCTCAGCCTGGGCGACCCCATCCCGTTTGCGCAGCTCACCACGCTCTGGCTGCAGGCGTTTGACAACCAGCCCGGTATCAGCATTCCGTTCCTCGACCTCGATTACGGCAAAGTCGAAGCCTGGCTGCAGCGCATTCTCGAGCTGGACCCGCGGGGGCAGTACCCGCTGCTGATGGCGTCGCAGCTCTACGCGCAAGTGCCGGACGAGCGCAAGGAGCGCCAGATGCTCGATTTCGTGTACCGGGAGTTCCTCGCTGATCCCGATCGGCGCTGGCCCTGGCTGGCGCATGCGGCAATCATGGCCAAGCACCGGGTGAAAGACGTGCCCCTAGCGCTGCGGTACGCGCAGGCACTAGCGACCTATGCCACCGGGCCTGCCGTCCCGCACTGGGCCCGGCAGATGCACATCTTCATCCTCGAGGACATGGGTGAGTACGAGACGGCGCGCGTGCTCCTCGGCGGCCTCCTCGCCAGTGGCGTAGTGCAGGAACCACACGAGCTGCACCTGCTGATCGAGCGCTTGAATCGGCTGAAAGACGCTGAAAAGTCGTCAGCGCCGTCGGAAAAATGACTGCAGCCCGAAGCGGCTCTTTAACCCTTGCAATTTTGGAAGTTTCCTTTTTTATCAACATATTATGATCTGTTCCTCGCGAATTGACGGGACCGCTACTCGAATATCACACCATGATCCAGTTTTATAAGAATCCCCTGTAACCTATTCATTCAACGAGCGATACAGCCGTGGCACGCTTCTGGCTTTTACACCGAGCGAGGGTATGCCACCTATGAACCTGAATGAACAATCGTCCGCAACGCGGATTCACGCTTCTGGAGATCGTCATAGTCATGCTGATTGTCGGGTTCCTCCTGGCAGGCGTGCTCAAGGGGCAAGAATTTATTGTCAGCGCCAAGGTAAAACGACTGGCCGGCCAATTGGACGAGATTCGCGCCGCCTACCTCGGTTTCCAGGATCGCTTCAAGGCCTTACCGGGAGACTACTCGGAGGCCAACCAGAATCTCGACTGCGGGGGGATTTGCCTGCGGGGCAACGGGGACAGCCGGATCAGAGCCAACGAGACGCCTGTCAACGGCAGCCAGGTCCACGAGGATCTGCTGGTTTGGACCCATCTGGCCGCCTCCGGATTTCTCAAGGGCGACTACCGGATGATCGATGCGGAATCGCTGTCCACGGATACGAACTCGCCGAAGAACCCGTACCAGATCTATCTTCAGATCGTGTTCGACGGGCGCTACGGCATGAGCGACGGGGGCACCGTGCGCCACAACCTGAAGACGGGCGGCCAGATACCGGTGAGCGTGCTGGTCGAATTGGATCGCAAGGTGGACGACGGCAAACCATACCGGGGCGCGCTGCAGTTCTCGACTTATGAAGGAAACAGCGCCGCCAGCCCGACCGAGGGCGGCCCGAGCGCTTGCACCGTCGCAATCGACCTCGATGCGGACTGGAATCTGCCGGGTGGGAACGCAAATTGCGGAGCAGCGACGCTGTTGTAGGGGGAAGAAAAGTTATCAAGGCCGGCCCGTGGTATCAGGACCGGAGGTCTATCGGAGTGAGGCTAATTCCCGACGTGGACTCACAGGGTTGATGGAGAAAAGGAGCAAGCCATGAAACGCAACGCAAACGGATTCACACTGATCGAAATTGCCATCGTGCTGGTCATCATCGGCCTGCTTCTGGGTGGCGTACTCAAGGGACAGGAACTGATCACGGGTGCGCGGGTGCGCAATCTGATCTCCCAGCAGGATGGCATCAAGGCCGCATTCTTCGGCTTCCAGGACCGCTTCCGTGCGCTGCCCGGCGACTACGCCGCGGCCAACGCCAACATCAACGGCGTCAGCATCAACGGCGACGGCAACGGGCGCATCGAACCCGGTACCACCCAGTCCGCCGGCACTTACGAGACGCTCTTGGCTTGGAATCACCTGACCGCCGCCGGTTTCCTCAACGGCAGCTACACCTTGGCCACCAGCACCACGGCACTGGCAGCCGACTCCAACAATCCGAAGAATCCCTACAGCGTCTACATTCAGATTGTCTACGACAACGTGTACGGCACCACCGCAGGGAAACCACTCAAGCACAACCTGAAGACGGGCAGCCAGATACCGGTGGAGATCGCCGCCGAGGTGGACCGCAAGGTCGACGATGGTCTGCCGGATGCGGGTGGATTCCAGTTCTCGCCCTACGTTCCCGGCGCTGGTATCGCACCGACTATCGCGACTTGCGCTCCCGGCACCCCAGCCGGCTGGGCGATCACCCAGGGAACCACGAACTGCGGCGGGGCTAGCCTCTTCTAATATCGGGCGGCAGGTCAGGGCCAACCGGCTCTGTGTTCGAGGCATGAGCGCCCACAGGACGAACCGTCCGGTGGGCGTTCGGGTTTAGCAAGGCCCGGGGGAAGTTATGCAAAGGCGCAACTCAGGCTTCACCCTTATCGAGATGGCGATCGTACTCGTCATCATCGGACTGCTCATCGGCGGAGTGCTGGCGGGCCAGCAGCTCATCCAGAGCGCGCGTGTGCGCAACCTCATTTCCCAACAGGATGGTGTCAAGGCCGCCTTCTTCGGCTTCCAGGACCGCTACCGCGCTCCGCCCGGTGACTATGCCGCGGCCAGCGCCAACATCAACTGCGTCACCTTCACCTGCGTGAACGGAAACGGGAATGGCAAAATCGAAGCCGCAGTCAGCGGCTCCCTCCACGAAGAGATCCTGGCGTGGAACCACCTGTCCGCCGCCGGATTCATCAACGGCAGCTACACCATGGCCACCAGCGGTGTCTCGACACCAGCGCCCGCCAATACGCCAACCAATCCCTTTGGCGCCTATGTGCAAGTGGCCTACGACGGTCAGTGGGGCACCAGCAGCAACCTCTTTGGCGGGGTTTTCCGACACACCCTCAAGACGGGAAATCAGGTCCCGGTGGAAATCATCGGGGAGGTGGACCGCAAGATCGACGACGGCATGCCCTACACCGGTTCCTTCCAGTTCTCCACCTTCAGCGGCAGCGGCGCGCAACCCGATCCCGGCGGAACCAACGACGACAGTTGCACCAACAGCAACGACCCGACTGCGCGCTGGAATGTAACTAAAGGTCAGACCAATTGCGGGGGCGCGAGTTTGCTCTAACTACAGCCCCTCACCCCTGCATCAGCCGGATCTCGGCCAGCGCCAGGCTCTCCTCCACGCCTCGCAACACCACAACGTCTCCCTCTGCGAGCTGGGTCTCGGGGTCGGGGTCGGGGTTGCGGATGGTGCGACGGCGGATCGCCGTCACCTCCACGCCCATCCTGGGCAACGCCAGCTCGCGCAGGGATTTGCCCACCGCCGCGGCCCCCGCTGCAATCACCACCGAGTGCAGGCGTGGCTGTAACCGGTCGCGCTCCTCGCCAGCCTCGTCTGTCACGCCGCGAAAGAAACCGCGGAACAGCTCGTAGCGATGTTCGCGCGTCTCGCGGATGCGGTGCAGAACGCGGTTCAAGGGCACCCCCACCAGCATGAGGGCGTGGGAAGCGAGCATCAGGCTGCCCTCCATGATCTCGGCCACCACCTCGGCGGCGCCCGCCTGCTTGAGTTGGTCTATGTCGCTGTCGTCCAGCGTACGCACCACCACAGCCATGCCCGGCCGCAGCTCGTTGGTCACGTGCAGTATCCTCAAAGCGGAGGCTGTGTCGGCATACGATACGACCAGCGCACTGGCGCGGGTGAGGCCCGCGGCGATCAATACCTCGCGCCGCGCGGCATCGCCGAACACCACGTGCTCGCCGGCTGCCGCCGCCTCGCGCACACGCTGCGGATCCACATCCAACGCGATGAATGGCACGTTCTCCTGCTCCATCAGGCGCGCGAGGTACTGTCCGCTGCGGCCGTAACCGCAGATGATCACGTGCTTCTCCGCAGCCAGGGTCTGCGCCGCGATGTTGTGCAGCGCCATCGCACGGTACATCCAGTCCGCCGCGCTGAATCGCCGCACCATGTGCTCGCTCTTCTCGATGATGAATGGCGCGATCAGCATGGACAGGATCATGGCCGCCAGCACCACTTGCACGACGGCCGGCGGAAGCACGTTCAGCCCGGCGGCCTGCGACAGCAGGACCAGGCCGAACTCGCCGGCCGCGCATAGCGCCAGACCGGTGCGCAGCGCGGTACCCGGATCGGATCCGAACAACCGCCCAAGGCCGG
>JBGPMS010000087.1:0-16166 GCA_041487115.1 Gammaproteobacteria bacterium | reverse complement strand
TGCCGAAAGCGCCGAGCAAGGCGCTATAGCAACGCTGGCAGCCCGCAAGCGCGAGGCGGCGAACGCCGAGCGCGAGCTGGAATACGCCAAGACGCTGGTGTCCTTCACCCGCATTACGGCTCCCATGGACGGCGTCCTCATCCAACGCAACGCGGAAGTCGGGGACACGGTCGTTCCGGGCGCCCCGATTTTTCGGATGGTGGACCCGCGGACGCTATGGGTCGCGGTCCGCGTCGACGAGACCGTCGCGGGGCGCGTGTCTGTAGGCCAGCCGGCCCGCATCCGGCTGCGCACCGGGGGTGAGGTGCCAGGCAAGGTGGCCCGCGTGACATCGCGAAGCGATGCCGAGACCCGTGAGCTCGAAGTGGACGTGGCCTTTGATGAGCTTCCCAAGCGCTTTGCCATCGACCAGGAGGCCGAGGTTTCGATTCTAGCTGGCACGATCACAGGACTGGCGGTGCCAGTTTCGGCGTTGTTGAAGGAAAAAGGAGTGCAAGGCGTGCTCGTGGTAAGAGACGGCCGGGCACAGTTCCAGTCCGTGCAGACGGGCTTGACCGATGACGCTCAGGTTCTGGTAAGACAAGGGCTGCAGGCCGGCGACTTTGTTGTGCGCAAACCGCAGCAGGTGCGCAGTGGCAGCAAGGTCCGCGGTCAAGCCGCAGGAGGCTGATGGACCTCGCCATCCCGGATGTCAGGCGCAATCTCGGCAAGTTCATCGCCACCATCATCGGCGTCGGACTTCTGCTGACGATTGTGCTGATCATGAACGCTATTTACCAAGGCAATATAAGCGACGCGCTCTGGCTCATCGAGCACACGGCGGCGGACTTGTGGGTCGTGGAGCACGAGCGTGGCGGCCCGTTCAACGAGCAATCGCGCGTATCCGAGGATACCTACAAAAGCGTCTCTGCGACCCCGGGAGTGGCTCAGGCGAGCCCGTTTATCGCCTATGCCGTGCAGCGGGATGTGGGTGGCAAGAGTCAGCAATTCAGCATCATCGGCTATGACGTGTTCGGCGGGTTAGGCGGACCAGGACCGCTTGTTGCCGGCCGCAACATCCAACACGCCCACTACGAAATAGTGGCTGACCTGAAACTTGGGCTTAAGATCGAACAGCACGTTCGGCTTGGGATTCACGAGTACACCGTGGTCGGGCTGACCAAGGCCGCGGTGGACGTCAGCGGGAATCCGCTCGTGTACCTGTCCTTGCCGGACGCGCAGGAGGTGCTGTACCAGCCAGACAACCGGGCTTTGCTGGCCCAGCGGGCCGCGAGCCAGAAGCAGCTGGAACGCGCTGGGTATACGCCAGAACAGGCAGCCAAGCTTCTCCCTTTGGTGACCGACAGAAACGACACGGTGAATGCGGTCCTAGTGCGACTCGCTCCCGCGGCAGATGTGCGCGAAGTGACGCGCCACATCGAGAACTGGCTGTACCTGAGCGTGTACACGAGCGAGCAAGAGAAGACCTTGATGCTTGAAGGGCGGCTCAAGAAGATAACAGCCAACCTGGCTTTGTTCCGCGCCCTGCTGGTGGTTGTGTCGATCGTCATCATCGCGTTGCTCATTTACGTGCTGACCATCGAGAAGATTCGGGCTATCGCCACGCTCAAATTGATTGGCGCCGCCAACTGGGTCATCGTGCGTCTGATTCTGGAGCAGTCCATGACGCTCACGGTGGGGAGCTTTCTTTTTGCGTACGTCGTAGCGAGCAACGTCTACGACAAGTTTCCGCGCACCTTGGTGCTGTTGCCCTCCGAGACCCTGATTACTTTCCTGGTCA
Source organism: Gammaproteobacteria bacterium (assembly GCA_041487115.1). Classification (GTDB taxonomy): domain Bacteria; phylum Pseudomonadota; class Gammaproteobacteria; order Burkholderiales; family SHXO01; genus SHXO01. The sequence continues at coordinate 14,386 of JBGPMS010000087.1, read as the reverse complement.
TGTTGGTTGGCGGTGCGTTTGCTAGCCTGTTGGCCATCTGGCATGCCTTGCGTGCACCACCTTCCTTGGCGTTAGGTGGATAAAAATGCCAGTTCTCGAGGTGGAGGGGCTGAAGAAGGTCTACGGAAGCGGAGAGCTTGCCGTGACGGCCCTCGAGGACATCTCGTTCCAAGTTCAAGCAGGGGAGCTCGTCGCGTTGCTGGGGCCCAGCGGCTCGGGAAAGAGCACGCTGCTGCTGGCCGTGAGCCTGGTGCTGGAACCCACTGCGGGCCGCATCGTCATGAACGGCCGCGAAATCTACAACAACGGCTGGACGGGAATCGACGTGCGGCGCTTCCGCCGCGAGAACGTTGGCATCGTGTTCCAGGGCCACAATCTGATACCGTTCTTGACTTCCATGGACAACATCGCGCTGGCCCTGACGCTGAATGGCGCAACAACCAGAGCTGCGCGCCAACGCGCTCGCGAACTGTTGGACTACTTGGAAGTCGGCCACCGTGCCGCGGCGCTGCCCGCGAACCTTTCCGGAGGTGAGCAGCAACGAGTTGCCATCGGTCGGGCGCTGGCCAATGAACCCCCACTCATTCTAGCTGACGAGCCGACCGCTTCTCTGGACACCGAGCGCGGCATGAAAGTCATGGCTCTGCTGAAACGTATCGCCAAGGAGCGCCATTCCGCAGTCATCGCTGTTACTCACGACGAGCGAATGATTGCAGGCTTCGACACGATCCACCGCTTGAGGGATGGTCGGTTTGCGTCCGATTCTTCCGACGCGGAGGGACCGGGCCTATCAAGATTGTTGAAATTGACCGAGGCGACTGGCCGGTTCCCCAGAAACCCGAACGACTCCGGCGCCGCGATGGTGAGAGTGGAGTCTGGTCCGTTGCCTGCCTTGAACGCGGTCCTGTCGGCGAAGTTCAGACTGTTGGCCGCGCCCACGTGAAAGGCGCCCGGCACATCGACTTGCGCGCCGGCACCGAAGGTGACGCCATTGGGATTGACGAAGAAGAAGTTGGGCGCACTCCCGGCCGCTGGATTGAGCGCGAGCAGTCCGGTGATGGTGGTGGCGGAGGTGCCGGTCACGCGGCTGATTACGATGTTGAGCGAAGGCGTGGTGGTGGTGAACACCGCCGCATCGCCCGCGCTCAAGGCAAGCGTGGGATTAGCGTGTGGGAACTGAGGCGGGGCTGGGGAAGTGCCGCGGGTGAGGCGGGGGCACCTGGGCAGCGATGACAGCCGGGTCAGCGGCGTTGAGCGACGGCACTGTCCGATCACGGGCTAAGAAATCAACACCACACTAGGGGTGACCAGTACGCTCGGCTGCTCCAATGGGAGGGCGTGCGAGTAGCGCCCCTGCTGCAGAAAGCGCCACGTTTGGTCTGCGGAGTACGACTCGGCCAGATCGTGCCACGCGCAGATCGGAAGAAGTTCTCTTGACCTGCATTGCGACTTGTACTTCAATCCACTGCTGACGACTGCTCCGGAATGCACGGGTGTGGCGTCAACCAGCGTTACATCAAGTGCCGGCGCAACTCTCGGCTCCATGCACTGTCTGAAACGTTGATTGCAACGTAGCAGCCGATCGGCCGCGAGCAAAAACGCCAGGGAAGAAGCTGAGATGAACAAGACCAACGGCCGCACGGCACGGTCCGACGCCCTGGTGCTGTTCCACAAAGAAAGCATGCTGGATGATCTCGAGCGGCGCTACCCCGCCCGCCATTACGTCATGGTGGATGACAAGCCGAGCATTCTGGCGGCGATGAAGAATATCCTGCAGGACCGGCTTACGACCGTCTTTCCGCGCCAGGGACATTACGCGCTCGACCCGCATAACCTTTCTGCTTATTCGCCGGCCGACTTGGCGATCGAGCGGATCGGCGATCTGCTGAACTACGATCTTCCCGCTTTGCTCAGGCCTGCCAGGCCCGTCAGTGGGAAACAGGAGACGACATGAACGCTACACACGAGCTACACAATCTGGGCCAAAGCCTTTGGCTCGACAACATTACACGCGGGCTGCTGACGAGCGGCACGCTCAGCCGCTATATCAGGGAGTTGGCGGTCACCGGACTCACCTCCAATCCCACGATCTTCGATCAGGCCATCAAAAACGGTGATTTCTACGATGAGGCCATCCGCAAAAAAGCGCTCGAGGGTATGTCGGGCGAGGCGTTGTTCTTCGAATTAGCCTTGGAGGACTTGACCAAGGCCACCGATTTGTTCCGTCCGATCCACCACGCCACCGGTGGTATAGACGGCTGGGTATCGCTGGAGGTGTCGCCCTTGCTCGCGGACGACACCGCCGGCACCATAAAGGCAGCCGCGCAACTGCATCTGCGCGCGCAACGCTCCAATCTTTTCATCAAGATCCCGGGTACCCGCGCCGGTGTTCCGGCGATCGAGGAGACGATCTTCGCCGGCGTGCCGGTAAATGTCACCCTGCTGTTCTCACGCGAGCACTACATCGCGTCGGCCGAAGCGTATATGCGCGGCATCGAGCGACGCATAGCCGCCGGCCTCGATCCGAAGGTCACTTCCGTGGCATCGATTTTCGTCAGCCGGTGGGACGTGGCGGTCAAGGATAAGGTTTCAGACCAGCTCCGTAACCGTCTTGGCATCGCCATCGCCCTGCGTACGTACAAAGCCTACCGCGATCTGCTGGCTTCGCCGCGCTGGCAGAAACTCGCCGCCTCCGGCGCGCGGCCACAACGCTTGCTGTGGGCCAGCACCGGGACCAAGGATCCGGCAGCCCGGGACGTTCTTTACCTCGAAGCGCTGGCGGCTCCGGATACGATCAACACCATCCCCGAAAAGACACTGCTCGCCTTCGCCGATCATGGGAAAGTGAAGGACGCCATGCCGGTGGACGGTGGCAATGCCGAAGCGGTGCTCGCGGAATTTGCCCGCGCCGGCGTCAACGATGAAGCGCTCGCCGCCGACCTCCAGCGTGAAGGCGCCGCGGCCTTCGCCAAATCATGGAGCGATCTGATGGATCGCATCGCCTCAAAACACGAGGTGCTGGCGAACGCCAAGCGGGCATGAGCGAGCTCGATACGTAGTTTGCTCGCAGCGACGGACGGGGTCAGGCAATATCGCCTAGCGCGGTTGGCCAGTCCCAATTGCACAGCGACCAGCCGTGTCCTTCCACGGCAAGCGCGGCAACGTAGCCGGGGCCTGGCATCAGTTCTTGCAAGGACCAGCGATGGACCTCGAGCGGATCGCGTTCGTCGCTCAGCAGGGCCGCGGGTTCGCCCGGAATCAGCGACACCTGGAACTGGTTCAACGGCAGCGCAAGGCCCTCGCCCCTGGCTTTGATGTAGGCCTCCTTGCGAGTCCAACAGAGGAAAAACGCATGTGTGCGCAGGTCTGCCGGAAGCGCTCGCAGCGTATCGAGCTCCCGGCGTGAGAAAAATCGCTCCGCCAACTGCTCGACGGGACGCCATGGACGGATGAGCTCCACGTCGATGCCGACCTCCCGGGCCCGCGTAACGGCATAGAGGGCCACGTTGCCGGAGTGGGAGACGTTGAAGCGGATTGCATCCCGGCTGGAGTCCGGGACTAGCGCAGGCTTTCCACGAGACCCGTAGCAGAAGGTCAGCGATTCTGGCGCTCTGTTCAGATAGCCGCCGAGGATGGCCCTGAGAGCTCCACGCGCGACGATCAACCGCTCGCGGTGCGGCTGAAAGTAGAGACGCTCGGCCCGCGCTCGTTCGTCCGCTGCGAGGCTATCCTGGAAGCGCCGTATCTGTGCCGGGACCTGGACCAGACTGGCCCGCCAGACGTGGACCTCGTCGCTGGCCAATCTCAAGTCGTCCGGCGCGGGCCGCCAGGCTGGAACAGGAACGGTGGGAGGGGTCGGGGTCACGTGGCCGTCCTGGCCAGCCTCAGCCGGCTGCCTGAAGATGGAGAGGCTGAGTTGAGGTCGGGAAGCCGGGATTCTATCAGGCTGGTGCACCTGCGAGCTCGCATCGGCTCCTGCCTTCGATCTCGATTTCGGCCGCCGACGGACTCCGGTTCTCCGTCTTAGTACTTCCGTCGTATTTCCCGGCCCTCGTCGCGACTCGACAATCGGCACATCCAGAGGTCGAGAGCCGACGATCTCTTCGTCGTATCGCGCAACAGGGGGCAGCCGATGCAATCGTTCGCCGACGTCGCAAGCAAACCGGTCTTCGTTTTCACCGGGATGGGCCCGCTGTGGTGGGCAATGGGTCAAGAGCTTCTGGAGCACGAGCCCGTGTTCCGCAAGACCGCCGAGAAGTGTGACGCGATCTTTCAGCGCCTGGCTGGCTGGTCCATCCTCGCCGAGATGAGCGCGAACGAGGACCAGTCCCAGATCACCTCGGCGCATCTGGCCCAGCCCGCCAACTTCATCCTGCAGGCCGGGCTGACGGCGCTCTGGCGCGACTGGGGTGTCGAGCCGGCCGCCACCATCGGCCACAGCCAGGGCGAAGTGGCCGCCGCCTATGCGGCAGGCGTGCTCGATCTGCCGGACGCGGTGCGGATCAGCTACCACCTCGGCCGGTTGCTCAAGCGGCGCGTAAGCAAAGGCGCAATGCTGGCCGTCGGCCTGAGCAAGGAACGGCTGCAAAGCGTGCTGGCGAGTGACCTCGAGCGCGTCTGCATTGCCGCGGTGAACAGTCCGTCGGCGGTGACTCTTGCGGGCGACCCGGCAGCGCTCGATCAGATCGCGTCGCGGCTGAATGCAGAGCGGATCTTCAACCGCTTCCTCCACGTCGATGTCGCCTATCACAGTCATCATATGGAGCCTTTGAAGTCGGAGCTGCGCGAGGCCCTCAAGGGCCTGCGGATTCAGGCTCCGGTCATTCCTCTGTATTCGACGGTGACGGGCCGGCGGGCGGGTGAGGAACTGCACAGCCCGGAGTACTGGTGCGACAACACGCGCGAGCCGGTGCTGTTCGAGACTGCGATCGGCAGGCTGATCCAGGCGGGACACCGCGTCTTTCTCCAGATCGGCCCGCATCCAGTGTTGTCGAAATCGACCGAGGAATGCCTGGCCCAGCAAGGCGTGACGGGCACTGTGCTCGGCTCGCTTCGCCGCGGCCAACCGGAGCGCAAAACCCTGCTCGAAGCGCGTGAGGCGCTGCACCGTACGCGGCACGCAGCGGAGCCAAAGGGGCTCTCCTTCAGCGCCGAGGGCTGGAATCTGCTGCCCAACCTCGCCGCCGGTTTGGGTCCGCGCATGAGCGAATCGGCGTAGCGACCAGCGGAGTGTCACCTAACCCTGGCCCTCTCCCCCGGTGGCGGGGGAGAGGGGATCTTCACCCTTCACCCTTCTCTCTTCACCCTTCTCTCTTCACCCCGGCCCTCTCCCACAAAGGGAGAGCGAGAGCTTCAAGCCACTACCGCACCTGCCTTGCGCTCTTACGCACCTGCAGCGCACGAGCGAGGAAGGCGCCGCTGAGCAGGCCGAAAGCGAAGCTCGACAGGCCTACGAAGGCGGGAAGACGAGGGGACAGCGCCTCGGTAGCGAGCGCCGTGGACACGAAGTACTTGGTGAAGAAGATCGCCATGATCAATCCCATCGGCACCCAGCTTCCCGGCACGGTGAGGCGCCCGCTGCCAGTGGAATAGCTGACTCCAGGAGGTTGCCGCAGGGCGCCGCTGAGCGCCAGCACCAGCCCCGCGCCGCCGATCCAGGCGGCGAAACCGAGCGGATTCGCGCCGAAAGCCGACCATGTGCCGTACAGCGAGAGGCAGATCATCGCCACCGGCACGACGACCAGGCGTGACCTGGAAGCCTCGCGCGTCTTGCTCTGCAGGTACCCGACGTACACCAGGCAAAAGAACAGGGGGAACACCCAGGTTGGCGTCTGTCGCAGGATCTCGAGCATCAGGAATTTCTCCGCCGCTTGGACGTCCAGGCGGTGCTCAGGCGGCCGCCGCGGCCAGCGCCGGAACCACGAGCGCCTTCGGGCCGTCGAACTTCGCGATCTCGCATGCCGCCAGCTCCGGCGTGGCGCGAGCGAGTCCCCGGAGCACCTTGCCGGGCCCGACCTCGATCAGGCGCCGCACGCCCAGCGCGCGCAACGTCCGCTGCACCTGCACCCACAGCACCGGACTGCACATCTGCTGCTCCAGCTGAGCGTGGATCTCGGCGGCGCCGGTGAGTGCACTGCCGCTGACATTGAGTACCACCGGCACGCGTGCATCGTGGAACTTCACCGCGCGCAGGACTTCGACGAAACGTTCCGCCGCCGGCCGCAACAGTGGACTGTGCCAGGGACCGCCGGCCTCGAGCGGCACACAGCGCCCACCCAGCAACGCCAGCAACCGAGCGGCCCTGGCCAGACCGGCACGCTCGCCGGAAATCACGGTCTGCGCCGGTGTGTTGTGGTTCGCGATGCCGAGCACATGGCTGCGGGCGACATCGGCGACGATGGAATCGACGATCGCGAGATCCAGGCCGCTGACTGCCAGCATGCCGCCATCGAGCCTGGACGACACGTCGTGCATCAGCCGTCCGCGCGCCACAACCAGGCGCAGCACGTCATGCAGTTCGAGCACGCCGGCCGCGTACAGCGCGGAGAACTCGCCCAGACTATGGCCGGCCACCGCGTGCACCGGCAAGCCGGACTCGCGCAGGAGCAGGCAACAGCCGAGGTTGATCGCCGTCAGCGCCGGTTGCAGGATATCGGTGCGGGCCAGCAGGGCCTCCGGGCCGCGGGCGATGATGCGCGCGTAGTCGACGCCTCCCAGGTCGGAGACGGCGCTCACCAGCTCGCGCGCCGGAGCGTAGCTCGCCAGCAGATCGCGCCCCATGCCGACCGACTGCGATACTTGCCCTGGGAACATCCAGGCCGTGATCGCAACTCGGCTCATGTGGGTTCCTGTGAGGCTGCGCCCCGGTGCACGACTCTCACGCCGTCTCGGCCGGCGCTACGGCCTCGGAGGGGGGCTCGCGCCGGACCTCGCCGCGCTGGTCGAGGTTATCGGTGAGCTGCGAGATGATCTCGGCCGCCGCATTGATGATCTGGCGTGAGCAGAATCCCGCCTTCGCCATCTCGCGGTAGAACGAGCGGGCGAGAAGCTTCGCCAGCGCATCTGGATTGCGGCTGGCCGCGGGCAGTGTCCCCGCCTCCGGCACGCCGCATTCGCGCATCACCGCCAGTTGCGCAAAGCGCGAATTCAACAGGCAGCGAAGCTGGATCACTTCGACCAGCCGGTCCACGTAGCGCGTGACGATATCGAGCAGATGCAGGTCCTCGGCTGCATAGCGGCGCCGCCGGCCGGGACCGACGATGCAGAGCGCGCCGACGGCGGAGCCGTCGATTCGTATCGGCGCCCCCATCGCCGGGCTCGCGCGAGGCGATGACGACGCGCTCTCCACCAGCTGCGGCCGGTCCGATTCGAGCACATAGGCGGCAGTCAGCCGCGCGTGCTCCAACTGCTTGACGGCCGCCGCGCTCGGCCCGCGGCCATGATTGGACAGGACCTGCGGTTCCCGGTCTTCCGCATCGGCCGCTCTCGACAGCACGATCACGCAGGTGTCGGCCTCGAAGATGCGCGCGACCAGCAACGCGAGCTGAGACAGGCAGTCGTCGAGGTCGCTGTAAGTGGCCAGGCAGCTCAAGAAGCTGTTGAGTCGTGCCAGCGCCTGGGCTTCTGCGACTGGCTGGGCAAGCTCCTCGGAATCGGTCAGGTCGTACACATTCGTCTCCTTGTGAGTCAACAGCGCGCGAAGTCCGCGTCGAGCCAGCGCAGGTCGACTCGCGGCATCCCTCTATCGCTGCAGACGGACAACCAGTAGTCCTGCCGCACGCTCGAGAACCGGCAGTACCAGCTTTCTGCGATGGCCAGATCGCGGGACTGAACGCGGCAACTGCCATGCTTGATGGCTGAAAACACGATCCCGTCCAGGGGCACCGAGATCCCGACTCCGACCGCCTTGAGGTAGGCTTCCTTCAAGGTCCACAGCAGCGTGAATCTCTTCTTGCTTCGCGCCGAGCTGGAGTCGATCCAGTCGGCTTCTTGCAGCGAAAAGTGCGAGCGCGCGATCGAGCGGTAGTCGACATCGCGCGACGTCGTTTCCACGTCCACCCCTACCTCCGACTGCGCAAACGCACACGCCACCAGCCTTCCGCTATGCGAGAGGTTGAAATGCCAGGGAGATGCTTCGCACTGCGTTGCGAGCCGCGGCTTGCCCATGCGGTCGGGGACGATCGCCACGTCGCGCGCCCCGAACCGGGCCTGCACGCTCATAGCGTGCCGCACCAGTGCGCGGCCGGCGAGAAACTGGGACCTGGCCCGAAGATGGCGATAACGCCGGGAGGCAGTCAGCTCATCCTCATTGATGAGGCCGGCTTCGTGCCAGCGTTCGGAGTGATCGCGCCCGTCCAGGTCTTCCAGATCGAGCAGCCAGACCGTCGGCCCGTCACCGGCGCAATGTGCTGGCAGCAGCTTCACGGGACACGACTCGCTTCTGGCTCGAGCCGTCTATGGATCGGGCTGCGCAGCAGGACGGCGCACCGATCGGCGGAAATGCCGGCCCGCCTGAACCGTTCGGATAGACGGTGGTCGATCTCGGTTGCGAGAGGTTCGGCGAGCACCCCATCGGCAATCGGTCCCACTCGCATCAGTCCGTCGCACCAGTCGAGCCACACCAACGCCTGGGCGTAGTGGGATTCGCGCATATAGCCGCTGCCGCCACAAATTTGCTGTGTCTCGACGCGAATGGTTTCCGCGCACCGGCGCAAGGCCCCCATGAGAGTTGCCGCAGAATTCCTCCCTGACGTGGCTGATGGCGATGCCGCGGCAGCGCGCTCCGCCAACTCATCGGCACGCAGCAACTCCGCCAGCAGCAACAGCAGGCGCAGCCGCACCGCAGGAAAGTCGCCCAGATGGCGCCGAAACATCGGCCGGCTCTCGGCGTGATCGACCGTGACCGTCCACAGTCTCCACAGGCAGCCATTGATCAGCGCCAACCGGTCACGCCAGAAGCTCGACAACAGCGACGGCGAGCAGGAACCTGCCAGCACCGTCGCGGCGTGGTCGCATTCGAAGACGTCGGTGGCGGTCTGCCGCAACATCGCTGTCGATACCCATCGGAGCTGCTCGCCATCGCAAAAAACCCAGTTGGTGCAGTGCTCGGCCAGCGTCGGTAGCCTGATCCGCCAGTGTCCAGCGTGACCGCTGGCGTGCAGCGCCCAGCCTGTGCCGGGGCCGTCAGCGTGGTCGATGGCCAGATGCAGGCTCGACAGACTCGCAGCAAGTGGCGGATCGCGGCGAGCGATGCCACGGAGCAACACGAACCAGTCAGCGGCACTCATCTCCGCCCAGACCGGGACATCGCCGGCGGCCGGGAGCAGACCGAGCTTGCCCAGCTCGGCCAGCGGGTCGACTGCACCGACCCGCCGGCTGCACCGCGCCTCGACCTGATCGAGAAAGACCGCCAGCTCGCCGCGACTCGCGTCGCTGTCTTGTTGCACCGGGACCATGCAAGCCTCAACTGGCTTCGGCCAGTTCGCCCCGCACCGGAGCCAGACCGAACTCGACGGCCGTCTCCCGACTGATCTGCACGGCACAGTCCATGTCCTCGCGGGTATGCTCGGACATGAGCGAGAAGCGCAGCCGTTCCGCGCCCGGCGCCACCATGGGGTACTCCATCACGTTGACGAACAGGCCGCGCTCGTACAGCCGGCGGTTGAATTGACCGGCGACACCGTCAGGCAGGTAGACCGGGACGATACCGCTGTCGGTTCGGCCGATGCGGAAGCCGGCTTGCGTCAGACGCGCGGCCAGGTAGTCGCGGTTGGAATGCAGCGCCGCGCGGCGCTCCGGGTCCCGTTCCAGCACGTCGAGCGCGGCATCGATCGCCGCTACTGTCGGTTGCGCCAGCGCCGTAGTGAACACGTATGGCTTGGCGTAGGAACGCAAGTAGAAGATGGCCTCGCGGCTGCCGGACACCCAGGCGCCTTGTGCTCCCAGCGCCTTGCTGCAAGTCGACATACGCATATCGGCGCGGCCCATGAGGCCCAGATGCTCCAGCGTGCCCCAGCCGTTGCGCCCGAGCACGCCCATCCCGTGGGCGTCGTCGAGGATCACGAAGATGTCGTGACCGCGGCAGATGTCGAGCAGCGCATCGAGTTGAATCACGCTGCCGTCGTTCGAGCGCACGCCCTCCACCGTCGCGAAGATCTGTACATTGCCGCGGCGGGAGCGGATGTCGGCGACCAGCTTCTGCAGCGCCGGGAGGTTATCCGGATCGTACGGGAAGAATTGCACCCCGGTCATCTTGATGGCGTTGATCACGCTGGCATGGCTGTGCTTGTCGTAGAGCAACACGTCCTGCCGGGTCATCAGTCCGTTCACCCAGCACAGGTTGGCGACATAGCCGGAGGGGAGCAGCAGCGCATCCTCGTGCCCGGCCAGGGCGGCGAGGCGCCGCTCCAGGTCGCGGTGCTGGCGCGTGTAGCCGGAGAAAGCAGGCGAGCCGCCGGTGCCGACACCGAGCTCGCGCACCGCCGCGCAAACTTTGTCCACCACATACGGATGAGTCGACAGGTTGAGATAGCTGTTGGAGCCGAAGATCAGCACCTCGCGGAAGGTGTCGGAGAACAAGTCCTTGTATTCCATGTAGCGCTGCACCGGCGCCGCACCCATCCGGCCGGTCATGAAGCCCTTTTGGAGCTCGGCCTGATAGAAGGCGTATTGCATCGCCAGGCGTTCGCGGAATGGCTTGTTGAGAAACTCGATGAATGCGTTCGCGTCCATGTCGGCCCCTCCCTCAGTCGCGAACCTGCATCAGCCCGTCCCGCGTCAGCCAGGAATCGGAGATGTCCCGGGCGCGGTAGTCGCTGTAGCGCATGACGGTCAAGAGCTGAGCATCGACGCCGTCGATGATTACCGTTTCAGTCGGGCGCTCCTTGCCGAGCTGATTCTCGAAGCGGCGGTAGTACGCCGTCTTGAGCAGACGGCCGGAGTCCGAATAGAACATCGCCTTGATCGGCCGGTTGGTCCCGCGCTCGACCCAGTAATCGATGGCGGGATAGGTTACCGCCGAGTTGATGCCGACCAGTTTGAGCCGATAGCACTTGCGTTCGACGCGGTCGCCATCGTTGATGGTTTCTTCACCCTCGATCTCCGACGTGTAGTCTTTCGCCAGGTTGACGGTGACCACGTCGCCATTGGATGCCTGGCCCAACAGGCGTTGCTGCGGGGAGATGCGCATCCCCGACTTGGTGGCCGGATCGAAGAACCAGATCTCGTTGCCGTTCTTGAGCAGCATCTTGCCGCGGTCCCGGGTGGGCTCGATGATGCGCGTCAACGTGTCGTACTGCCCGCGCTCGGGGTTCATCTTGGCGTAGGCCGCCAGCGCACCCTCCTGCCCGCGAATCTTGTTGCGGTACTCGGTCAGCACGATGCGGGTGGTGAACGGCTGTGCCGGATTGCGGATTGCATCCGATGCGGCCAGGATGTCCTCGGCTTTGACTGCCGCCGTCAGCGGCAGCGGCGCGACCAGTGCAGCCAGGGCCGCCAAGGCGCTGGCGACGGCGATAAGGGATTTGCGGTTAGACATGGCGAAGGGCCTCCACGACGGGGATGCGCGCGGCACGATAAGCCGGCAGCACGCTGGAAATCGCGGCCAGCAACAGCAAGCTGAGCACCGAGCCGACGATCAGGTTGGGGGAATTGAAGACGTGCACCACCAGCGGGATCTTGTCGATCGAGTTGGGCGGGGTCCAGGTCCAGCCAGCCGAGTTGATGCCCAAGGCGCACATGAGGGCCAGGACGCAGCCCACGCCGGTGCCGATCAAGCCGATGAGCAGGCCTTCGGTGAGGAACTGCCTGGAGATGCCGCCGCGGCGCACACCCATCGAGCGCAGGGTGCCGATTTCCACCGTGCGCTCCATGACGGCCGTGCTCATGGTGTTGGCCACGCTGAACAGCACCACCACTCCGATCAACATGCTGACGAAGCCGAAGATCGAGTTGAACAAGCCCTTGATCTGCTCGTACGCCGGGTACAGCGCCGCGTAGTCGAGCACCTCCAGATCCCAGCCGTGCTCCTTGATCAGCTCCTTGATCCGCTGACGCGCGGCTTCGAGCTGCCGGGTGCTCTGCAGTTGCAGGATGACGGAGGTCACCTGCGGGTTGTTGGTGCGTCCGTACACGAGGTGCTGCGCCATCTCCAGCGGCATGGCGAGATAGCCGTCGTCGATCTCCTTCACGCCCAGGCTCTCGGCCGCCGCCACGCGGGCGTTGATCACGTTCGGCGCGCCGTTGACCGCGGCGGTCAGCACGTCGAGGCGCACGCCGGGCTGTTTCGCGCCCGCGGGCTGCGCGTCGGCCAGCGCGGCGATGTCAGCCGGCGCCGGCGGTCCATCCTCCTTGGCCTTGACCGCGACGTCGCTGCAGTTGGGCACGGCCAGCTGGGCGCACAGCCGCAGGCCGCGAGCCACGCCGATGCCGATGGACAGCACTTCCTGTTCGCCCTCGGGCAAGGCGATGGGTTTGACCTCGCCGGGAAAGCGGTACTCGTTCCATTGCCGCATCTGGTTCTGATCGTGCGCGACGTAGCCGTTGCCGGCTACCGTGCGTGACACGCCCTGGCCGAAGTTGCCGGCGATGCCCTGCACTTGCAGCAGCGGCGTGACCACCACCAGCATGGGCTTGAGCACGGGGTCGTTGCGCAGCGTATCCATCAGCTGCTTGTACTCGGCGATGCCGTAGTCGGCCGGCGAGCCGGTGCCGATGAGGAAGTAGTTCGTTCGCTGGACCTGCAGATGCCCGGCCTGGCGTACCACGCCGGTCTGCACGCCGTTGACCACGGCGTTGGAATAGCCGCCGAAGATGAGCATGGCGATCTCGCCGATGGCAAGGGTGATCAACGTCACCAACGTGCGCCGGCGGTTGCGCAAGACGTTGCGCAGGGGAAGCTTGAACTTGGAGAACATGGCTTTGTCCTGGTAGGAGTGAAAGATTCAGGGGTGTCAAGTTTCAGGCGAGGCTCAAGACCGGTTGGTCGTCGGTCGAGCCGAGCCAGCTGGGAGTGGGCTGCACGGCCCTGCCCGGCAGCAGCATGCCGTCGCGCATGTTGTAGAGATGATCAGCCTGCGCCTGCACCTGCGGATCGTGCGAAGAGATGACGAAGGCAATGTGATTGAGCTCCTGCAGAGTCTTCATCAAGCGCAGGATGGACGCACCGGTCTCCGAATCGAGATTGGCCGTCGGCTCGTCCGCAAGCACCAGTGCCGGGCCTTTGATCAGCGCCCGTGCGATGGCCACGCGCTGACGCTGGCCTCCGCTCAGCTGGTTGGGATACTTGTTGTGATGAGCGGACAGCCCGACCTGCTCGAGCGCGGCGTTCACCATCGACTTGCGTGCCGCCGGCGCGACCTTGGCCAAATGCAGCGGGTATTCCACGTTCTCGAACGCCGTCAGCACCGGCAGCAGGTTGAAGTTCTGAAACACGTAGCCGATGCGCTGGCGACGAAAGTCGCTGAGCACGGCGTCCGGCAGTGTCCCCACCTCCCTGCCCAGCACGCACAGGGTGCCCTTGTCGGGACGGTCGATGCAGCCGATCAGGTTGAGCAGCGTGGTCTTGCCACTGCCCGAGGGACCGCTCAACACCGACAGGCCGTCGCCGGCGATGGCGAGGTCGACTCCGCGCAGCACTGGTGTGACTACGCTGCCGACTCGATACGATTTGAAGACGCCGGACAGCACGACCGCCGGGCCGCGGGCTTCATAGGGCTTGTTCATGGGGGGCTCCTTTCATGTGTTGAACATCGTCAGATAGCGAGGCACGCGCGGGCTTCGGTGCGACCTCTTCCAGTTCTTCGACCAGCTTGAACAGCGCGCCACGGAAGTGGCGCAGCAGCCCGTTTGCAACGCGCCGGCCCATTTGAGGCTTGGGATAGACCAGGCGCACCATCAGGCATCCGCGCGCAACCAGCGCCTCCATCTCCAGCTCGTGCGTGCGCGGGTTGTCGGGCCCGCGGTTGCGTCCCGCGCTGCCGAGGACCGACCAGCCGTCGGGCAGCTCCAGGCTGTCGAAGTCGCCCAGGAAGCTGTACAGCAGGGCCTGGTCGCGATGGGCGCCGAGCGGGTGGCCGGCCATGCCCTTCACGTTGTTGCAGACCTCGACGAAGAAGCGGCTGTTCTCCTGGTAGTGCTCCCAGGCGGCGCTGACCTTGGCCAGCGCCGCTCCCGGAGAGTCGGGCACGCTCACCTCGAACGGGTTGTGGGTGGCGAACCAGCCGATGGTGCGCGAGTAGTCCCGGCTCGAGTCCACGCTGCGCCCGTTGGAGATGATGTCGAACCTGACCTGCGAGCGATCGGCCCAGTTGCGCAAAGCCATCGACAGCGCAGTGAGCAGCAGCAGGTTGAGGTTGACGGCGCTGTCCTGATGGATGGCGTGGAACAG
>JBGPMS010000086.1:0-16246 GCA_041487115.1 Gammaproteobacteria bacterium | reverse complement strand
GCGGCCGGCCTTTGATACCGCCATGCTCGTTGATCATCTTCTCGGCGAGCTGGATGCCGCTGCGTTCGGCCAGTCCCAGGCCGGCGCCCGGCCCGGTGAGGGAGAGGACTGCTCCGATCTTGATCGGCTCGCCCGCCGGGGTTTGCGCCGCGACCAGGCACGGCAGGGCAGCGAGCCCCAGGAACAACGCTGCGGCGGTCAGGCGCACGCCCGACCGCTGGTCATGTGCTTTCATACCCCCTCCTCCGTTGGCAAACGCCGAGGTACGGTTGATTGTTGTCGGACGCCGCTTGATGTATGTATTATCGAGTCCGCCACTGATCTTAGTAACCAGTTGCTAACTCGTCAAGCGAATCGGTGGGGGCCGCGTTTACCGGCCAGCGCGGGCACTGCATGAAGCGGACGAATTCCACGAACAGGCCGTAGCTTAAGCCGTCGGAGTTGATGAGATGGATCAACTGCGCCGCTCCCCGAGCCGGAAGCCGGCTGTACGAAACAGCGACCGGGGTTGTGCGGCGCGGTATGGTAATGACCAGATGGTTAGCTAGCGTCCGCCCATCAGAGGCGGGAGGTGGAGATGAAGGGGGGAGCAAAAACGGGCAGGGCCGCCGGCATTGTTCGCAAGCCGGCGCGCGCAGCACGCGCCCTTGGTGGGCCCGCGCGCAACCAGCGCCTGCCGCGCGAGGAGCGGGAGCGGCACATCGTGCAGGAGGCCATCCGTTTCTTCGCGGAAGTGGGCTTCGGCGGCGATACGCGCGAGCTGGCCAAGCGGCTCAACGTCACCCACCCGTTGCTGTTCCGCTACTTCCCCAGCAAAGAGGCCCTGATCGAGCGGGTGTATCAAGAGGTGTACGTCGGCCGCTGGAACCCCTACTGGGAGCTGATCATCCAGGACCGCTCCATCCCCATCCGCGAGCGGATGGTTCAGTTCTACAAGCTCTACGCCAAGACCATCCTGGCTTACGAATGGGTGCGGCTGTTCATGTTCTTCGGGCTGAAGGGGGCCGACATCAACCGGCGCTGGTTCGCTCTCGTGACCGAGCGCATCGTCGTGCCGATCTGCCGGGAAATCCGCGCCGCCTATGGGCTGCCGGACCTCGGCAAGGCGCCCCTCAGCCAGACCGAGCTGGAGCTGGTGTGGGGCGTGAACTCGCGCGTGTTCTATTTCGGTGTGCGCAAATACGTCTATGGCATGCCGGTGCCGGAGGACCTCGACGCCTTGATCGAAGCCGAGGTCAACACCTTCTTCGACGGCATCGGCAGCACGCTGCGGGATCTGTTCCCGCGGACGCGCGACTCGGCTGCACCCGCTTCGCGTGCGCGGCGCTCCAAGGCACTGACGCCCGCACGCTGACTCGCCACACCGGCGCGCTGAAAAAACCAGGGCGCGCCCGGCTTGCCGGACGCGCCCCGCTCTACTGACGGCTACTGCTTGCCCGCCGACTCAGCGCGAGAAGCCGACCACGATGCTGCCGAACTCGGCGTTGTGCGCCTCGTCCCGGCCGAAGCCCGGCGTCCCGCCCAGCGCCTGCACGACGTACTGCTTGCCGTTGTGCTGGTAGGTAATGGGTCCGGCCTTGGCGGTGGTGTGCAGGTTCATCGAGTACAGGATCTCGCCTGTGGTCGCGTTGACTGCGCGGAATTCGCCGCCCTGAGTGGTGTAGATGGTGAGGTTGCCCGCGGTGGTCAGCATGCCGCCGGCGTAGCCTGGCTTGTTGTCCTCGTTGCGCCAGACTTCCTTGCCGGTCTTGGCGTTGACTGCCAGGTTGACTTCATTGCCCCAGATGAATTCCTGGTACGCGCCGAAGTGCCGCACGTTGCTGATCACCTTGATGTCCTCGAAGCCGTACTTCATACCGCCGTTGGTGGCCGCCAAGTACAGGTCACCGGTCTTCGGGTTGTAGGCGTTCGGGTACATGTTCACCCCGCCCAGCAGGCTCGGCCAAATCTCCACCGGGTCGCCGCCTTCCTTGGGCGGCGGTACCATGTCGATCGGACGTCCGTTGGAGTCGTAGCCCTTGACCCAGGTGATCTTGTCGGCAAACGGGACTGCCTTGATGAACTTGCCGGTCTTGGCATCCAGGTAATGGATGTAGCCGGTCTTGTTGGGCTGCACCACCGTCTTCTTGCCGTCGATGTTGATCAGCAACGGCGTTTGCGGAATGTCGTAGTCGAAGGGATCGCCCGGAACACCGACGTAGCGCCAGGCGACGCTGCCGTTACCCGTGTTGACCGCTACGATGCTCGCCGCTCCGGTGTTGTCCATCTTGCCGCCGCCGCGGTTTTTCGGGTTCCACTCGTAGGCGTTGGCCGTGCCGGTGAAGTACATCTTGAGCTCGGGATCCCAGGAGCCGGTGATCCAGGGCCCCGCGCCGCCGTATTGCTGGCTGCCCTCGGGCCAGGTGTCGTAGCCGGGCTCGCCCTTGGCCGGAATCATGTTGGCCTGCCATTGGACGTTCCCATTGGACGGGTCGACCCCCAGCACATAGCCCTGCAGCCCGCCGAAGTCGGTACCGTTCATGGGCACGATGATGGTGCCGGGGATAGCCAGTGGTCCCACTGTGATGGCGTAACCGGTAGCGTCCTTGGACTTGGCGAAGTCCTTCGGAGCGGGGAACCCGTCGAAGGTTTTCACGAACGTCGCCTTGCCCGTGTGGTAGTTGATGGCGTGCAGCTTGGCGTCGTTGGACAGCAGGTAGACGTTGTCCCCGTAGATCGCCAGGCCGCGGTGCTTGCCGGTGATGAAGGGCACGTTGTAGCCGCCCCAGTCGTCCGGCAGCTTGGCTTCGTACTTCCAGATCAGGGTGCCGTTGCCGCCGTCGAGCGCGAAGACCTTGTTGTCCTGCGCGAAGAACACCATGCCGTCATGGTACAGCGGGGTGTTCTGCGCGTCGGTCTTGCCGCCGGGTGAGAATACCCAGGCGACCTTGAGGTCCTTGGCATTGCTGACGCTCAAATTCGTCAGCGTGCTGTAGCGATACGCGGCCCAGTTGCCGTTGGCATGCAGCCAGGATTCGCCCGCGTCGGCCGCCAGCATCTGGTCATTTACCGGTGCGGCCTGCGCCAGGTTCGCGTACCCGGCGATCAGCAGGGCCGTGAACAGGCCCGTGAGTTTCAATTTTCTAAAGCGTCGGTCCATTTCTTTCCTCCTCCACTGAGTTTGTCGAATCTGTACCAGGAAAGCCTACGACCTGCAGCAAAAGTAGCAGTGGATTGCAAGTGAGCCGTATCCAGGGAGAGCGGAGACGGCCGCGTCCCGAACGAGCACGCTTAAGCCGTCGCCAACAGCGAGATGCCGCCGAAGGTCCGGCGGAAGGTGATGCAACAGGGACGATTCCCTCGTCCCGCACTGCCCGGGATACCCCTAAGGTCTAATCGCTAGTACTACCTCCCGACTTCGATCGGCGACGATATTGTTATAAGGTACCAGCCACAGGGTATGGCACGGCCTCCAGGCAGCCGCTCCGCTACATCCGAAGCAGCCGGTCGCCAGGGGCAAAAACCATCTTACAGTCATGTGCAGGCGCGTCAATAGGCGCGCGCACGGACGCTCTACCGGCTTGCCCCGGCCGGCCCGTTTGCGGCAGCGCGCAAGCGTTCTCATCGACGCGCTCGGGTCCGTCGTTGCCGGCAGGCGGCCGGCGCGGCGCCGCGATGCGCCCACCCCGCTTTGTCCCTGCCCCGGGCTGCCTGCGGTCCTGGAATCGGTGTAACATCCGTCGCCTGCGGTCTGGGGCAAGCGCTCGCCTGCCGGCGGGAGCGCCATCCTGGCCCCAGAGCACCAGATCGAAAAATAAATAGGGGGCTCGCACTGTCGAATGTTCCCGCTCGAAGTAAATACTAAGAGGTTGTCACTAAGAGGTTGTCGTTAATACAGCGGTTGTCAAAAAGGAGAGACTCATGAGTAGGATTCAACTTAAAGGAGTCGCGGGGGCCATGGCAGCAGCGGCCCTTCTCGGCGTTTCCACCCTGGCATGCGCAGACGATGTCACCGCCGAGCGCCTGCTGAATGCGGACAAAGACCCCGGCAACTGGCTGAGCTACCACGGCAGCTACAAGTCCTGGCACTACAGCGCGCTCGATCAGATCAACACCGGCAACGTGGGCAAGCTGAAGGAGGCGTGGTCTCACGTCGCCTCGCGCGCCAACCGGGGCCTGCAGAGCTTCCCGCTGGCCATCGACGGCGTCGTGTACTACTCCAGCCCCTACAACCAGGTCTATGCGCTGGACGGCGCCACCGGCCAGATGTTGTGGACGTACAAGCAGAAGCTGAATGAGGATCTGGTTGCCAGGCAGACGCACTCGCCCTACAACCGCGGTATCGCCGCGGCTTACGGCAACATCTACATGGGCACCCTGGACGGCAAGCTGGTCGCGATCGACATGAAGACCGGCAAGCTCAACTGGGAGACCAAGCTGGTCAACTCCGAGAAGCTCACCGTCGGCTTCACCGGCGCTCCGCTGGTCGTGAAGGACAAGGTGATCATCGGCTCGCAGGGGGGCGAGTGGCCCTACCGCGGCCCGCTGTTCGGCGTGAATGCCAAGACCGGCGACCAGGTGTGGCAGTTCTTCACCGTCGGCGGCAACGAGGGCACTGCCTCCGACGCTCGCAACACCTGGGGCAACGACTCCTGGAAGACCGGCGGCGGTGGCGGCTGGATGGCCGGCGGCTACGATCCGGAGACCAACTCGGTCTGGTGGGGCACCGCGAATCCAGCGCCGCTGTACGACTATGCTGGCGACAAGTGGCAAACCGAAGGCCCGCGCCCGGGGATCAACCTGTACACGACCTCGGTCCTGCTGCTCGACCCGGACACCGGAAACCTCAAGGCTTTCCATCAGGAAATCCCGCACGACGCGTGGGACTTCGACTCGGCTCCCGGCGAGTTCATGATGATCGAGAAGGGCGGCAAAAAGTACGTGGTGCACGCGGGAAAAAGCGGCTGGGTGTGGGTCTACGATCGCAATGTGAAGGTGCAGAACGTGTATCGCGGCGTGGACAACATCAACTTCGTCAAGGACATCAATCCGAAGACGGGCGAGCTGATCGGGCGCCGCGACCTGGCCGGGGGCAAGCACAAGAACTTGTGCCCGTCGATCGCCGGCGGCTACAGCTGGAACTCGGGCTCCTACAGCCCGAAGACCGGGCTGTTCTACAAGGTCGGCTGGGAATGGTGCATCGACCTCGAAGTGGTGAAAACCGAACCGGTGCTCGAGCCGGTGGTGCAGCTCAACATCGGCGCGGACTTCAAGTTCGTCCCGCCTGAAGGCGATCAGCTGCGCGGCCATATCCGTGCGCGCGACCCGGTCACCGGCAAAGTGGCGTTCGAGATCTCGTACAAGGGGCCCAAGGCCGCCCCGCCGCACGCCAGCGTCTTGACCACCGGCGGCGGGCTGCTGTTCGTGCCCGAAGCGGACGGCATGCTGGTAGCGTACGACGCGAGCAACGGCAAGAAGCTGTGGAGCCACAACGACGGCCAAGGCCACGACGGCGGAATCATCAGCTACAAGGCCAAAGGCAAGCAATACATTGCGGTAGAGACCGGCTGGGGCAGCCTGGTGAGCGACGGCTACGGCGACCTGTGGGGCGAGCCCTGGGTGAGCATGCCGAAGGACTCCGGTGTTCTGAAGGTCTTCGCGCTCGAGTAAGCACGTTTCAGTTGAGCTTCGACGGCGGGGACCACGCGTCCCCGCCGTTTTTTCCTGTTGTCCAGAATACCTTTCGTGCGTTGTTGATGGCAGCTCCGAGCGCGCACCAGCACGGGTCGGCGTAACTTCCGCAAACTCCGAGAGTCCTATACCCATGTGTCGTTATGCATTTGTCGCGTTGTGTGCTGCTCTTGGCCTCACCGGTGGACCGGGGAGCCAGGCAGCCGAAACCGATACCAAGCCGCCGGCGCCGGCCGCGCAGAGCAGCGAAAGCGCGGCGCCCAAACAGCAATTCAGCGTCAAGAATACGTTCCGCAACATCTGCGGCTTTTGTCACGAGAGTTACGGGCGCAAGGCCGGCAAAGGGCCGCAGTTGATGGGAACCCAGCTCACCGACGAGCAGATCCTCAACCGCATCAAGAACGGCAAGCCCGGCCGCATGGCCGCCTTCGGCGGCGCGTTCACCGACGATCAGATCCGCCAGATCGTGACTTTCATCCGCGCCCTGCGCCCAGACGTCGACCCATGAGATCAAGACTCTTTCCGTTTCCCACCGTGCGTGGCACCGGCGTGCTGCTGGTCCTGCTGCTGGCGAGCCTGTCCTCTGCACAAGCCCGGACATTGGCCGAGATCAAGGCGAAGGGCGCAATCTCACTGTGCGCCAATCCGGACGCTTTGCCGTTCGCCAGCCAGACAGCGGATCCTCCCGGCTTCCAGATCGAAATCGGGCGCGCGATCGCGGCCGGGCTGGGCGTGTCGCTCGAAATGCAATGGATTTTGCCGCGCCGCCGAGCATCGCTCGTGAACTGCGACATTCTGCTCGACAGCATCGACGACCCGTCCATCTACGAGGGGCGGCTGTTGTTGTCGCACTCCTACCAGCGCACAGGTGTGGCCCTGGGAGTCGGGCCCAACGGGGACGGCATCCACGGCTTCGGGGACCTGCGCAAAGGGCAGAAGGTCGGCGTGATGGTCAACTCGCTGGCGAGCGTGGTGCTGGGCAAACGCGGCGTCAGCGTTTCACCCTACGCCTTCGAGCAAGACATGCTGGACGACCTGGTCAAAGGAGAGCTGTTCGGTGCGGCCGCCTCGCCCGCGACGCTCGCCTACTACGCGCGGCAGCATCCGGAGGCCGGCGTCCGCCTGATCCATGCCTACGACGACGAGCCGCAGCTCGCATGGAGCGTTGCCGTGGGGATGCGCAAGGCGGACGAGGCTCTGGTCCAGGCAGTCAACGGAGTGGTAGACCAGCTCCTGAGCGATGGCACGGTGACGCGCATCTACACCAGGTATGGGGTAGAGCACCGGATGCCGTAAGGGCGGCTCACTACCGTTGGCTACGGAGAGCGCGCGGTGCCCTCTGTAGCTTCAGGCAGGTAACGCCACCTTGAGCTTCTGCAGGAATGCCCGGATGCGCTTCGCGTTCACGCCCAGGTCGCTGCGCCCCACGCGCGACTTCGAGCGCACGTCGACGCGCGTGCCTTCCGGCGTGTCCTGAATGCGGACCACCACATCGTCCTTGAAGCCGTAGAGCAGCGTCGTCGCCACCGCTTCGATGCGCCCTTCGCCCGGGTTGGCGTCGGTGATCTCCAACCCCATCGCGCTCAGCGCCGCCCGGGCGGCCTCGAACACCTGAGCCTTCGGCGTTTTGGTAACGAAGGGGACGAGGTCGGGGTAGGCCTCCTGCTGTTTGGCAGCCACCTCGGGCCCATCGTAAGCGACCGGATGGTCGCCCTCCTTGCGCAGCTTCGCCGCCGCGACGAACTCGGGCGGGCTCTGCACGTCGGTGGTGATGTCGTGGATGTAGGGCAGGCTGTTCACGAGGTGCTTGTAGCTCCACGGCAGGTAGGCGGTTACCAGGCCGATCAGCACCCCGAGCAGGCCGATGAACAGCACGCCCGGCTTGGCCGCGCGGCCGACGATAAGCCCCGCCAGCGAGATCAGTGCCGCCGCCAGCGCCCCATAGAAGGCCCCTTGCAGGATGGTGAAGCCGGTGCGGAAATGCCACAGGTCGAGCCGGTAGCCGATGCCGGAGAATACGGCGGCCAGACCACAGAGCACAGCCACCACCAGCCCGACTGCCGCGATACGCAGACCGAGCCTGTCCTTGCGCTCGCCCCCGCTCGGGGATGGGGTTCCTCCACTCACCGCCGCCGCTTCACTCATGTAAGTCTCCTCGATCTTTGAGTTATGAGCTTCTGGTGCAGGACCTATTCTGCTCCAAACGCCCGGAGGCATGGCGACGGCTCTTGCCGCAACCGGGATGGTGATAGAGGGTCAACCTGGCCGGTGGCTTGCTCATCGGTTGTCGGCTGTACGCGGGCGCTGCGAGCCGGGAACGGTACGGCGCGGGTGCGCCGGAAGATCGCCGTCGGATGACGGAAACCCGTCGCGCTTGTCCCGGTTTCGGCGCAAGCGCCGCACCATGCTCACCTCCTTGCGGACCCGGCCGCCGTTCGTCTCGCCGGGGCCTCCGCTCATCCGCTCTGGCGCGCCCGGACCCCGCTCGTCTGACCTGACCGGCGCAGGCACGCTGTTCGCAACTGAACCTTCAGACGAGCGCTGCCGCAGACTCCCATTCCGAGGCTCCCGCGGCCGCCGTGAGCGAAGGTGAAATAGATGCCCTGCAAGGATTTGATCGAAGTGGTGCCGACACTGACCGCAGCGTGCGGCGGTACGTCGGAATTGCGCTACCGGCTGCTGATGGCGGCGCTCGAGTCGTGCACCGAGAGCGTTCCGCCCTCGCAACTCGGGGCGGCCGACGCCGCGCCCGCGCAGCCTGCATCCCGGCCAGCGAAGCCGAAGCGCTCGCTCGCCTGAACGCGTTGCCGGCCGCGAATTAGTGGGACAGGACGCTAGCCCGCTTCGCCGGCGAGTGGAACGCGCGCCCGGACCTCGGTACCCTGCCCGAGTTGCGAATGCACGGCAAGGCTGCCGCCGATGAGCGCGATGCGCTCCTCCATGCTGAGCAGGCCCAGGCTCTCGCCGCTGGTGGCGCCGTTGGTGCTCTCCTCGACCACGAAGCCCACGCCGTCGTCGCGCACGCTGAGCGTGGCGTGGTTCAGGTCGATACCCAGCTCGATCCAGACGTTGGCGGCCTTGGCGTGACGCAGAACATTGGTCAATGCCTCCTGCGCCACGCGGAAGCAGGCGGTCTCGATCTCGGTGCTCATGCGCATCGCGAACCCGTCGGCACGAAAGTGCGGGATGAACCGACCTACCAAAGCTTGTCGATGCAGGTGGCCGCGCAGCGCCGAGATGAGGCCAAGATCGTCGAGCTGCGCGGGCCTCAAATCCAGGGACAGCCGCCGCACCTGCGACAGTGCGATGCTGGTGATCTCCACGCTGTCCCGCAGGGGTTCCTTGAGCGCGGGATCGGAGATCTGGCGCAACAGCGATTCGAGGTTGATCTTGACCGCGGTCAGCACCTGCCCGATCTCGTCGTGCAGTTCGCGTGCGAGATGGCGCCGCTCGCTCTCCAGGACCTCGAGCACGCGACGGGACAGTCGCTGCAAACGCCGGTGGGCCAGCCGCAGCGATTCCTCGAACCGCCTGCGCTGGCTCACGTCCGTGATGGAGCCCGAGAAGTGGCGCGCCTGGCCGTCAGGCCCGCGCGCCGTCTCGCCGCGCCCGAGGAACCAGCCGTAGGAGCCATCCTGCAGGCGCAGCCGGAACTCTTCGTGAAACCGCGGCCCGCCCCCGAGGTTGCTCTGGATCGCGAGCGCCACGCGCTCGGCATCTTCCTCATGCAACGCGTCGCGGAACGGCGCCTGCCCGCCGCCGTCGTCCTCGCTATCCCAACCGAGCAGAGCGCGGAAGCGGGGCGAGTGGTAGATGCTGCCGCCCTCATGGTCCCAATCCCAGAACCCGTCGGTGGAACCGCGCACCGCGCGGCCGAAACGCGCCTCGCTCTCGCGCAGCGCTTTGAGCGCTTCCACCAGCTCGGTGGCATCGCGTCCCACCGCCTGCACTTCAACGAGCGCACCGGTGGCATCGAACAATCCGCGCTTGGTCCATTGATACCAGCGCATCTGGCGAGCCGCGTCGAGCAGCCGATACTCGCAGCTCACCAGAGGATTGGTGCCGGCGACGCCGGCCAAAGCGCTCCGTGCGGCGGGCAGGTCTTCCTCGGCCACGAAGTCGAGCAGGCTGCGGCCCAGCAACTCGGCTGCCGGCCGGTCGACGAACCGGCAGAAGGCGCGGTTTACAAACGTGAGATGGCCGTCAGGGCTCAGCCGGCAGACCAGCTCGGTCTGGTCTTCGACGATGGCGCGGTAGCGCTCCTCGCCGTCCTGGAGCGCGCGCCGGGTCGCCAGGTGACCCCGGCGTTCCTGATGCTCGAACAGGGCCCCGCGCACGACTGAGGCCAGCCGGCCCAGGTTGTCCTTGAGCACGTAGTCGGTGGTGCCGGACTTGAGGCTTTCGATGGCGCGCTCGTCGCCGATCAGGATGAAGGGCAGCAAAGGGTCGAGCCGGCGCACTGCGGACAGCGCTTCCAGGCCGGTGTAGCCGGGCAGCGAGTAGTCGGCCAGCACCAGGTTCCACCCGCCCTCGTCCAGCGCGGCGTTGAAATCCCGCTGGGTGGCCACGCGACGCGACTCGAGCGCGAGGCCGCCCTGCGTCAACGCCGCAATCGTCCGCTCCGCATCGAGGGGGTTGTCCTCGAGGATCAGCACTCTGACAGGGTCCCGCATTCGCAATCCCGCTATCGCCGCAGCGCGAGCACCGGCGCGGTCACCAGCATCAGGGCACAGAACAGCAGCCGCATGGTGCGCTCCGGCAGGCGGTGTGCCAGAGCCACTCCCGCCGAAACGGTGCTGAGTCCACCCACGGCGAGCGCAATACCGGTGGGCCACTCCACGTCGCCGGCGGTGGCATAGGAGAAAGCCGTGCGCAACGCCCTGGAGCTCACGTGCGTGCCGAGCAGCGCGAAGGGAAGCGTGAAGACCATGGCGCTGGCAGCGAGCGTCAGCGCCATCCGGTTGTCCATGCTGCCCTTCTGGCGGTAGCGGCGCAAGCCCGGCAGCACATTGGGTGCGACCATCACCATCGCCGTGCCCTGTGCGTGTTGTTGATCCAGGCCGTAGAGCAAGGCCAGCACCGGCACAGCGATCACGCCTCCGCCGACGCCGAACAGCCCGCCGAAGGCGCCGATCACGGCGCCCAGTCCGAAGTCCAGCACGAGGGCGAGGATAGTCATCTATACCGTCCCGATTCCAGGAGCGTTGCGCACGGATGTTGCATCTATCACGTGCTGCGTCCTGCTTACTGCAACCTGACCATGCCCACCCCCGTACCCCTCACGCCCCGCGCCAGCCTCGCGATAGGGCTGATCTTCGTGGCTGCCGGATTGCCCATCATGGCGCTGGCGACGGGTCTGATCACGCCCAGGCCCGGCAGCCTCGAGGCGCCGGAATGGGTCGTGTTCCTGGCCGGGTTCAGCTTCTCCATGGCTGGAACGCTGTTTCTGCTGCCGGAGAGCCGGATAAAGCTGCGGGGCTTCCTCGGCGGGCTGCTGGTCACGGCATTCGCGTCGGTGTTCGACTGGATCGCCTTCGGGCCGGGCGAGCGCCATTTCAGCGGCGGGTTGTCGATCGGCCCGCTGCTCACGTCTTCGGCCAGCAGCGAGCTGAGCGGCCGCATCTGGTTCGGGATCGCCGGCGTGCTGATCAGCTGCTTCGCCTTCTGGGCCTGGGTGCGCTGGGTGCGCACGGTGCTCCAGCCAGGCAGCGCGGACAGCGATTCGGAATGACGGCACTCATCCCGACCTGAACGACTGGCTGTCGCCGGGCCAGGCGAGCGAAGCTGTTCATGCGCGTGAACAGCGCTCATGCGAGCGCCCGCGTCACCACCTCGAACGTATCCTTCGACAACCCCTGAGCGTCGCGGATGCGCTCGAGCGCGTGACGCGCCTTCGCCTGTCGTCCGGCGTCGAACTTCTTCCAGCGGTCGAAGCCTCGCGCCATGCGCGCCGCCACCGTCGGATTGAGGGCGTCGAGCACGATGACCTGGTCGGCGAGAAACTCGTATCCCCCGCCGTCGGCCGCGTGGAAGCGCACCTGATTGCCGCGGAACCCGCCGATCAGCGCATACACCTTGTTCGGATTCTTGACGTTGAAGGCCTCGTGCGCCATCAGCCGCCTTACTTCCGCCAGCGTGCCGGGCAGGCGTGAGGTCGCCTGCACGCCGAGCCACTTGTCCACCACCAGCGGCTCCTCCTTCCACTTGGCATAGAAGCCGTCGAGCGCGGCCTGGCGCTCCGGGCAGTCGGTGTTGACCAGGGCCGAGAGCGCCGCCATGGCGTCGGTCATGTTGTTGGCGACGGTGAACTGGCTCAGGGTGAGCGAGCGAATGTCAGGGTCCTCCAGCTCCATCAGGTAGCCCAGGCACAGGTTGCGGAGCGCGCGCCGCCCCGCGGCTTCCGCGTCCGGGCTGTACGGGCCGCTGATGTTCTGGGAAGCATAAGTTGCGAGCAACTGGCTGCGCAGCGCTAGCGCCAGGTGCCGGCGCAGCCCCACGCGCACGGCGTGGATGGCGTCGGGGTCGACCACTTTCATCTGCTCCGCGATGTAGCCCTCGGAGGGAAGCGAGAGCGCATCGGCTGCGAAGGCCGGGTCCGCAGGCCCATCGGCCAGCACGCGGGCAAAGGCATCGACGAAGCTCGCCGGGAATCCGGGCAGGCGGCCCGCCCTGTGCCTTGCAATGCCGTCCAACAGGATCTCCAGCGCCAGCCGCTGTCCCGCCTCCCAGCGGTTGACCGCGTCTTGGTCGTGCGCCATCAGATGGGTCAGCTCGTCGACGGTGTAGGGATAGCGGAGAAGCACCGGCGCAGAGAAGCCGCGCAGCAGCGAGGGCACCGGCAAGGACGGCACGTCGACGAAGGTGTAGCGCTGTGCGAGTGCCTTGAGCGACAGCACGCGCGTCGTGCCTGCTGCCTGGGCTTCGCCTTCCAGCCGCAGCGGAACATCCTTGCCGTCGGCATCGATGAGGCCGACCGCAAACGGAATGTGGAACGCAAGCTTGTCGGGTTGCCCAGGGCTGGGGGGGCAGGACTGTTGCACGGTCAGCGTATAGCGCTTCGCGCCGGCGTCGTAGCTGCTGCCGACCTCCAGCACCGGCGTGCCGGCCTGGTCGTACCAGCGCTTGAACTGCGACAGATCTACGCCGCTCGCATCCTGCATGGCCTGGGCGAAGTCGTCGGTGGTCACGGCCTGGCCGTCGAAGCGCTCGAAATACAGGTCCATGCCCTTGCGGAAGCTCTCGCGTCCGATCAGCGTATGGATCATGCGCACGACTTCGGCGCCCTTTTCGTACACCGTCGCGGTGTAGAAGTTACTGATCTCCATGTAGGACTGCGGCCGCACCGGATGCGCCATCGGGCTCGCATCCTCGGGGAATTGCGCCGCGCGCAGCCCACGCACTTCCTGGATGCGCTGGACCGGGCGCGAGTACATGTCGGCGCCGAACTCCTGGTCGCGGAACACGGTCAGGCCTTCCTTGAGCGAGAGCTGGAACCAGTCGCGGCAGGTGACCCGGTTGCCGGTCCAGTTATGGAAGTATTCGTGCGCCACCACGCGGTCGATGAGCATGAAGTCGGTATCGGTGGCGGTATCCGGGCGGGCGAGCACGTACTTGGTGTTGAAGATGTTGAGCCCCTTGTTCTCCATCGCGCCCATGTTGAAGTCGCCCACCGCCACGATCATGTACTGGTCGAGGTCCAGCTCCAGCCCGAACACCTCCTCGTCCCAGCGCATGGCTTTCTTGAGCGCCAGCATGGCGAAGCTCGACTGGTCCAGCTTGCCGGGCTCGACATAGATCTGCAGGCTCACTTTGCGCCCCGACTGGGTGACGTAGCTGTCCTCGCGCTTGTCGAGCTTCGCGGCCACCAGGGCGAAGAGATAGGAAGGCTTTGGGAAAGGGTCCTCCCAGCGCGCCCAGTGGCGGCCAGCAGAGATAAGGTCCCTCTCCCCCTGGGAGAGGGTAGGGTGAGGGTGGGAGAGGGTAGGGTGAGGGCCGCTCGCCGCAAGATTCCCGTTCGACAACAGCACCGGATACTTTTGCCTGTCCGCATGAATCGTGGTGGTATAACGCGCCATCACGTCGGGCCGATCGAGGAAAAAGGTGATGCGCCGGAACCCCTCCGCCTCGCACTGGGTGAAGTAGCCGTCCTTGGAGGCATACAGCCCCATCAGCTTGGTGTTCTGCCTGGGGTGGATACTGCAGACAGTGGTCAGGGCGAACTGGTCCGGCACGCTGTCCAGGGTCAATTCCGCCGCATCGACGCTGTACGCCGACGCCGGCAGCGGCTTGCCGTCGAGCGCGATCGACTCCAGCTCGAGCTCGTCGCCGGATAGAACCAGCGGAGCCTTTGGATCGGCGGCCTTGGGGTTACGGCGGATGGCGAGCTTCGCCGTGACGCGCGTGAAGTCCTCCTGAACGTCCACGTCCAGGTCGACGGTGGAAATCAGGAACGCGGGCGGGCGGTAGTCCTTGAGGTAGATGGTCGTGGGCGTGGGGTTGAGCATGATAGTCACGGCGAAAGAGGTCGAAACACAGAAGTTTACCCAATCGAGCTCCGATCGAGTCCCGAACCCGCAGCCTGCTACCCTGGACACCTGGAGGAGGTGGAAATTCCCCGGACAGCCTGCTGCGCAATCGCGACGCGAGCTGCCCGCCCGTCCCAGCCGACCCCGGGGAGTATCGCCTGCCGATACTCGTAGAAGCACAGGTAGCAACAACCTCCAGCGCGCTTCTCTAGTTGTTGTTGCGACGCACATGATTCCCCTCGCGCACTCGGCGTTTCGCCGGGACGAGCCCGACAGCAGCCGAAAGCGGGCGCGCATCGACTGCGCTTACAGGGGGGTCACCGATGTTTTCGCGTGCTGCAGTGTGCCAGCGCTACCTGGACCATGCCGAACAATTCGCGGAACACGCCATGTTCCGGACTCTGGAGGCGGGACGCGTCGACGCCTCCGGCTACGACGACTTCCTGCGGCGGGTGGCGTTGACTCACCTGAATCGCCCACAGGTCATCGCGTTCCTGAAGTCGGTGGCGCCACCCGATGTGCCGGAGCGTCTCCGGCTCGAGCTCGTCGACCCGCTCGATTCCGAGGGCAACGGACGCACTCGGGCGTCCGCGCTGGAGACGCTGCTGATCGTCGCCGGCCTCGGGAGCGAGCTGCCCGATCTGCGCGTGCAGGCGCGGGAAGCTTTCGCCGGCGTGATCTCGGATCCTTCTCCGTACACCAACCTGCGCGATCTGGGTTTCGCCGAGCTGGTCGAGGCGGTGGCCTTCGAGTTTCTGCTGGATCGCATGGGCCGGCGGATCTCCGACTTCCTGCAGCGTCACCGCGGGCTGCCACGGCCTGCGCTCGGCTGGTTCAACCGTAGCGGTGGCTCGAACCGCTCAGCGCAGGGATTGAACGACATCCTCACCTACTCGGATGGCTATCGTGACGATGCAGCGGCGGCCAAGTGGATCGTGGACATCGCTCTGAGCGAGAATGTGTTCGTGAAGCGGTACTTCGGCTGGCGCGCCCTGCCATCCGCATGAGGACGAAGGATAGCGGCGCGAGTGGGTGCCTTGCGTGGGACAATCAGTCGCGGAGCTAGAAGGCCGCCAATGCGACGTTCAAGAGATCCGTGACGAGCATGCAGCCCGGCTTGTGCGTAAACGCGAGAGTCGGCCGTGCCTGGCGGATGGCGACTTGCGGTGTCACGCCGCATGCCCAGAACACCGGAACCTCGCCCGGTAGGATGTCGATTGGATCGCCGTAGTCCGGCCGAGTGATGTCGCCAATCCCGATCGCCTCGGGGTCGCCGAAATGTACCGGAGCGCCGTGGACGGCGGGAAAGCGGCTGGTTATCTGAATCGCGCGGATGGCGTCCGCGGGTCTCATCGGTCGCATGCTGACAACCATGGGCCCACAGAACGGGCCGGCCGGCACCGTGGCCAGGCTGGTTCGCCACATGGCAACATTCTTGCCCTGCGCGATGTGACGCAGAGGCAAGCCGGCCTGGAGCAAGGCCTGCTCGAACGAAAACGAGCAGCCCAGCACGAAGGTCACGAGGTCGTCGCGCCATAGCGGCGAGAGATCATCGACCTCTCCGACCTGCACCCCGTGCTCGAACACGCAATAGCGCGTCACATCGGTCCGAACGTCGAGGTCGGCGCCGAGTTGAGGCAAAGACGGCGATCCAGGCTCGCTCACTCCAAGCACCGGGCACGGCTTGGGGTTGGCAATACAGAAGCGCAGGAAGTTGTCCGCGTAGGCTGCGGGCAGTATCGCGAGATTGCCCTGAACGAAGCCGGGTGCCACGCCGGCGGTCGATCCGGTCAGCCGGCCTGCGCGGATCGCGCGGCGCGCGTCCGGACCCGTCGAGAGCGCTTGCAGTGCAAGGAGATCCAGTTTGCCCATTGGCCCTCACCCGCACGCCCCGATCGCACCGCAGGCGGTACAGAACTCGCAGCCGTCCTTCCTGATCAGCGTAGCGTTGCCGCACTCCGGGCAGCGCTTGCCGGGCAGCATCCGGTAGCCGGCGTCCTCCGGCTCGCGGTCGGCCTCGGGGATCTCCAGCACGCCCATCTCGGTAACCG